>CAMCWI010000216.1 GCA_945882065.1 Akkermansia muciniphila | reverse complement strand
TCCATCGCGAGCGTTGGGTTCTTTGTGCTGCTTGCCACGGGATATCTGCAATGGCGTTCGGTGAACCGGCTTGCAGAATTTTCCGCACTTATCCAAAGCTCGCGCATCGCACTGGCTGCACCCGCGCCGGGTCAGGCAGAGAATAAGTTGCTCGGCACCGGCGAGACGGCGCAATCCAACGGCCGCCTTTTCGGAGCGCTGACGCAGTTGGAAAAACGGATTCTCGAACTCGAACACACCGCGCACCCGGCATCGCAATCGCAGGCGCTCACCGCAGGCACGGGCAACACGGGTGCGGATGCTGGCGTGCTGGCAGATGCCAATGGCCACTCAGACCACAACTCCCTGCTCATCGCCAAAGGGCAATCCTTGTTGAACATGGACAAGGCTGCGGAAGCACTCGCGTGCTTCGAGGAAATCCTCAAGGCAGAGCCGAATCACGCGGAGGCGCTCGTGAAGAAAGGCATCACACTGGAAGATCTCCGCCAGACGGATGAAGCCATCCGTTGCTACGACCGCGCCATCGAGTCAAACGCCGACCTCACCATCGCCTATCTGCAAAAAGGAGGGTTGTTCAACCGGCTTGAGCGTTATGAGGAAGCGTTGCAGTGCTACGAACAAGCATTGCACGCGCAGGAAAAAGCGCAGAGGAATTGAAGTTTTGTAGGCGACGAGGTAACGAGCGCAAGCAGAGGCCGGAGAAAAATCAGAACCGCCTTACGCCGGCTGCTACTTTTCACACCTCGTTTCAGTTAAACCGCAAATCGCCGCCCTTGCGTTCCGCATCGAGCTGTTTCCGCATCAATGCGATCTTCGCCTTGATCAACTCGCGGTTCTCTTCACCTTTCGCAGCGAGTGCCTTCTCCAAGTCAGCGATGCGACCCTCGTAAGCGCGCAGGCGATCTTGCAGCGGAGTCTGAAGCTCGTTCAATCGCCGCTCCAACTCCGCCATCTCGGCGGCGGCGGCGTGTTGAGCCTCCATCATGTCACTGCGTTGGGAGACGAGGCTGCTCATGGCCTTCTCCTTGAGTTGTTCCATAACGCCAGAGCGGATGGCGTCGTGAGCGCGGGCGACTTTTTGTTCGGCGTCCAAAGCGCGTTGCTGCCACTCGCCAGCGTCGGCGCGCGAGCCGGTTGAAAGTGTTGTGCCCACCACGGCAGGTAAAAGCGTGGTGACTGGTTTGCGACGAAACGCCAGCCACGCAAGCACGCTGAACAGTAGCGTTCCGGCAGCAATCAATCCTGCGATGAGAAACCGGTTGTTTTCTTTCGCTTGTGCGACTTGCATTTTTTCCTGCGAGACCTGTTGTTGCAAACGTCCAGCCACAGTCTTCTCCTGAATCTGACTGAGAGCGGCCATGATTTTGCGATCCACAAGCTGGCCCTGTTTGGCGATTGTTTGGCCCGCTTGATAATTATCCGCGACGAACAACGCCTCGGTGTGGCGCGTTCGCGCGGCCAAGGTGAGTTCACTTTCGACAAAACAATTCACGCGCAAGGCTCGCGTCGCGAAACGCGCCGCATCCTGTTCGTCCGCCCCAAACTTTTCAAGCAACGCGAGGCGTGCACGGCTCATGGTCAACAGATTGGTTTTGTATTCTCTTGTTCCGCGCGCCATCATGTCATCGAGACCGATGCCGTCCCACTCGCCCTTCACCGACACGAGTAAGACCTTACTGCCGATCTTCGGCGCGTTCGTGAGGCTGTCGTGGCGGATGGGTTGCTCCATTGCCTGACGCACGCGTGCGAGCAATGTAATCTGCGCGGCCAACCCATCGCTGCCCAGCGCCCAGTCTTCCGCCAGGATGCGCGACAGCGGGAACGTCTTGTCTTGCTTCTTGAATGAAGCGATGAGTTTGTCGAACTGCGCTGTTTCCAACTGATCTTCTTCGAGTCGCGTGTGGTGAAAGCTGCTTTGCATCAGCCGCACGAAATTACTCCGCGCCAGCGAGACCGTCTCACGCATTTCCGTGTCCACGACGGCTGCTGCGGCCTTGTCAAAGCGAAAGATGACCGGAATGCGCAACGATTCCTTTTCCTTCAACGCCTCGGTTGCCGCCGGGTCCACCACCATCAACGGCACGGGCGTGACAATGTTTTCAGCCACCTTGTCGCCGACGCGGTATTCAGCCAGATCGCGTGCGACGGCGGCATGGAGGAGTTGAGAGAGAAAAAACGTCGCGAGGGTTGTGTGTCGAAGTGCGTTCACCATAGGAAGGATTTTTGTTCACCCAAAAGTTGATCACCGCTCCAGAGCGTTGCGCGCCAGGCGGTGACTTCACCGAACTTCTTGTAATCTTCTCCGTCGAGCTTGAGCCTGGCCCAATGTCCCGTGCCCGTGATGCGAACTTGCGTTTCAAGGCTGGTCTTGCTGGGTAAATCACCTTTCGCCGTGCCGCGCAACTCCACACGCAACGTCGCCACCTCGTTCGTCGCGCTGCGACCGCGCCACAACACGTCAAAGCGGATGCCGGAACAGAGATTCGTGTTCTGACGCAACTGCGCCTGATATGCGTCGCGGTCATAGAGACTCGGGGAAAGGGAGTGACGCCCCTGAAGATCGAGCAAGTGAGGCAAGACTTTGACGACCCTGCCATTGGCTGCCGCTGCGGAAAACGCCGCCGCGAGGAGCAGGGTTGTGAGGATGAATTGGAACGCGCGACGCACGCCGCGACAATAGCGGCTGCATTGCACGACTCAAGCGAGAAAAACGGAGGACACATGACCAGACAGAATTTTTTCCAAGCGGACGCGAACTTGTTTGTCATCACCAATTCCGCCACACTCGGTGCGAAGGGAAATCATGATTTGAAAATCCTCGTCGCCATTACTGGAGCCAGCGGAGCGCTTTATGCGCAGCGTCTGCTCGATAACATTGATCCCGCCACGCACGAACTCCATGTGGTGATGAGCAATTACGCACAACAGGTCATCGGTGAGGAATTACCGGATGGATTGCGTTTCCCCGCAGGCGTGAAGCCGCATGGGTTGAAAAGCATGAACGCGCCGTTCGCCAGCGGCTCGAATCCGCCGGACGTGATGGTCGTCATCCCTTGCACGATGGGAACGCTAGGTCGCATCGCGCATGGATTAAGCGAAGACGTGTTGTTGCGCGCGGCGGATGTGGTGTTGAAGGAGAAGCGCAAGCTGATCCTCGTGCCGCGCGAAACGCCGTTGAGTTTGATTCACGTCAAAAATTTTGAGTTGCTGCTGCTCGCAGGCGCGACGTTGATCCCGGCGAATCCCAGTTTCTATTCCGGCGCAACCACGGTGGTTGAACTTGTGGATACAGTGGTGGCGCGTGTGCTGGATCACATGGGACTGCCGAACAAACTCGCGCCGCGTTGGGCGGAGGAAGCTGAATGAAACGTTACAGGTTGAAGTTTGAGGATTACAGGTTCGGTGTCGCGAGGAGCAACTTGCAACCTTCAACTTTCAACGTGTAACACCTCGCCAAAAATGTTCTCCACGCTAACCAAATGGGCTTCATTTGTTCGTTTCTCGCATACGATCTTCGCGCTGCCGTTCGCGCTGGCGGCGATGTGTGTGGCGGCGCGGGAGAATCGCGGCTGGCCGGGCTGGCGCGTGTTTGGATTGATCCTCGCCGCGATGGTTTGTGCCCGAACTTGTGCGATGGCTTTCAATCGCATCGTGGACCGGAAGTTCGATGCGCTCAATCCGCGCACAGCAACGCGTCATCTGCCAGCAGGAACAATCTCTATGACGAGCGCGCTGTTGCTGTGGTTCGTCTCTGCGGCAGGCCTGGTGGCGGCAAGCTATTTTCTAAACCCGCTGTGTTTCTGGCTTTCACCCGTGGCTTTGGTGGTGGTCTGTTTCTACTCGCTCACCAAACGATTCACTGATTACACGCATGTTTTCCTAGGCATCGCGCTCGCGCTCGCGCCGGTGGGTGCATGGCTGGCAGTGAAGGGAGCGGATGTATCCGCGTTGGAACTAACTCAAATGGTTGTGCTCTCCTCCTCCGTGGTCTTTTGGCTCGTGGGTTTCGACATCATATACGCGCTGCAAGATCACGAGTTTGACAAATCTCACGGGCTGCGTTCGCTCGTGGTGGCGTGGGGGCCGAAGAACGCTTTGTCAGCGGCCTTTCTCTCGCACATCGTTACGTGTGGACTTCTGTTTGCCTTTGGCATGTTGTGCCGCTTTCGTATCGCGTATCTCGTCGGCTGGATCATCATCGCAGCGTGTCTAGTGATTGAACATTGGATTGCGCGGCGGCGGAGTTTGAATTGGATCAACTTGGCTTTCTTCAGACTCAACGCTGTCGTAAGCGCGGTGTTCTTTGTCGTGGTTGCGGCGGAAGTGATTTTCAAGGGCGGTTTCCGGTTGAAACTTTAGGCCATAAAAATCTGCCCTCGCCTCCGAGCCGGTCTTTGCGTGTTTTACTGAAAAAACGCTTGCCGTCGTTTCGCGTCCCGACAAAACTTCGCTCGCAACTAACTCACATAAAAATATGGGCAAAATCTACAACAACATCGTCGAAACCATCGGTCGTACGCCGCTGGTCAAATTGAACAAAGTCACCGCCGGACTTGAGGCGACCATTCTGCTCAAGTGCGAATTTTTCAATCCGCTTGGCAGCGTCAAGGATCGTATCGGCATGGCCATGATCGAAGATGCCGAGAAGCGCGGCATCCTGAAGAAAGACACCGTCATCATCGAACCGACCAGCGGTAACACCGGCATCGCGCTGGCGTTCGTTGCAGCGGCCAAAGGTTATCAGATCATCCTGACGATGCCGGAGACGATGTCGCTCGAACGCCGCACGTTGCTCGCGATGCTTGGTGCAAAACTGGTTTTGACCCCAGGTGCTGAAGGTATGAAGGGCGCTATCGCCCGCGCCGAAGCACTCGCCAAGGAAACTCCGAACTCATGGATTCCGCAGCAGTTCGAGAATCCCTCGAACCCCGCCATTCACTCGAAGACCACAGCGGTTGAACTCTGGGAAGACACCGATGGGAAGATTGACATCCTCGTCGCCGCAGTCGGCACAGGCGGCACGATCACTGGTTGCTGCGAAGTCATCAAGCCTAAGAAGGCTTCGTTCCAAGCCATCGCCGTTGAGCCAAAAGATTCACCGGTCATCTCTCAAACACTCGCGGGCCAACCCGTGAAACCCGGCCCACACAAGATTCAAGGCACAGGTGCGGGATTCGTCCCAAAGAACCTTCATTTGAAAGACGCCGCAGGAAACGCCCAGATCGTCGAGTGTGTGCAAGTCAGCAATGATGACTCGTTCGCGATGGCGCGTCGGCTCGCGAAGGAAGAAGGAATTCTCGTCGGTATTTCAACCGGCGCAAACGTGACCGCAGCCATCGAAGTCGCCAAGCGTCCTGAGAACAAGGGCAAGATCATCGTCACCATCGCCTGCTCCACGGGCGAGCGTTACCTCAGCACAGCGCTTGCGGCGGATGCGCGGGCGGCGGTAGGGGGCTGATCGTTCACTCACTTCTTCAAACTGCCGAGCGTAAATAGTCACGCTCGGCAGTTTTTCTTTGTCATCTCTGGAATTCAGGGTTCAAGCAGCGAGTGAAATGTCGCGTTTGGGTTTTCCTTTCGTTCACGCAGGAAACGTTCAAACGTTTTGACCCGGGCCTTGCAATGGCTTTCGGAGGTTTAAAAAACCGGTTGTGGGTGACTTTCACGCGTGTGTAATGCCAGACTCGCTCGGTGGTGTTGAGTTCGGGTCAGTAGGGCGGCAGATGGAAAACCTCCACGCGTTTCCGATTATCGGAGAACCATTCGAAAAGTTCCGCTTTCTTGTGGTAGCCCGCATTGTCCTGAATCAGATAAACCCAATGGCCCCGGCGGTAAAAGGCGGGCAAGACGACTTGATCCAGGAACGCGCGGTAGGTTTCCCACTGAAAGTTTTCCTGGTGATGCAGGTAGGTAAATTCGGCCGTTTCCAAACGCACCGCTCCGAATATTTTCTGCGAATGGCGCTCGCCGCGCGGCGCCCAGGTGTCATGCAGTGTCGGCGTCTGGCGGAAGGTCGCCTCGTCGGTGAAAATAATCACGGCACCTTCCTGCTTCGTTTTTTTAGATTCGGATAAGTGTAGCGAACCCATTTCCGGTGTTGCGCCAAATCTGCTTGCACCAGACTGGCGATGGGACGTTGGACGGAATAGCCCATTTGCTTAAGCAGTTTGCGGACATGACCGGGATGATAGGTTTGGGAGAACTCCTCCGCGATGACTTGCGCGATCAACGGGGAGGTCCAGATCCCGGTTTCGAACCCGGCGGCGACCGGACCGCGGTTGATTAGGTTTGCCAAGCCGGCTTGCTTCTTGTGTCGGGGCGGGAACAAAAGGGGACCGGTGATATGGCGGTTGGAACTGTCCCTTGGTCGAGGGGTTGAGGAGGCCTGAGCGTAGCGAAGGCCGACGAAAGCCCTCGACCAAGGGACAGCCGTTGGTTTGACTTGGGGCTATTAAAAAAACAAATCGCCAAACGCCTCACCAACCTGTTTCTCCAGCAAATTCTCCAGCAGTTCAATGAGGGGCTGATCGACGTCACCGATGCCTCCTTCCAGCTCC
>CAMCWI010000215.1 GCA_945882065.1 Akkermansia muciniphila | reverse complement strand
TGTGGGTCGAGGCCGAGCTTGGTGCAAAAGTGTTCGTGCAACTTGTGCGAGCCGCCGAGCGCGCAACTCAACGTGCGACACACTTTGATCTGATGTTTGCCCGGCGCGGATTGGCGGAACATCGGATAAAACGTCACGAGTTCGTGGACATTGATCGGCTGAAGACCGAGTTTCTTCGCGACCCACTGCGTGGCTTCCGGCGAAATGAAACCGAAATGTTCCTGCAACGCGTGCAGTAGCATTAGCGACGCGCTCCGCTTCACGGGATAATGCGTGATCAGTTCGTCAATCTCGGCTTCTAAGTTGGCTGGAACGGAAAAGCTCATCGGTCACATTCTCCCATCACAAAGTCGAACGAACCCAAGATCGAAACCGTGTCGCTCATCATGTGACCGGGCAGCAGGTGCGAAAGGATGCTCAGGTTGCAGAACGACGGCGAACGGATCTTCATCCGATACGGCGTGCCGCCGCCCCGGCTGTTGATGTAAAAGCCGAGTTCGCCCTTCGGATTTTCGTGCCCGAAATAAACTTCGCCGGGCGGACAGTTCACGCCCTGCGTCACAAGCATGAATTGATGGATCAACTCCTCCATGCTCGACATAACCTTGTTCTTCGGCGGCAAAACAATTTTGCCATCGGCCACGTTGACCGGCTCTTTCGATTTGTTCTCGAAGCCGCCGGGGAGTTTGTCGAGGCACTGATGGACGATGCGCACGCTCTGGCGCATCTCTTCCATGCGGACGAGGTAGCGGTCGTAGCAATCGCCGACCGAGCCTAGCACCACGTCGAATTGCAAATCCTTGTAGCAAAGATACGGCTGCGCTTTGCGGAGATCGTAATCCACGCCGCTGCCGCGAGCGTTCGGGCCGCTCAATCCGAAATCAATGGCCTCCTCCTTCGAGATGACGCCGACATCGCGCGTGCGATCCACCCAGATTTTGTTCCGCGTGAGCAGCGTCTCGACTTCGGCGATGTTGACGACGACCTCGTTGAGGAACTTGCGCACCGCGTCGCACCAACCGGGCGGCGTATCGCGGGAAACGCCGCCGATGCGCGTGTAGCTCGTCGTGAACCGTGCACCAGTCAGGGATTCGCAGAGGTTGTAAATTTTTTCGCGCTCGGTGAAGGTCAGGAGGAAAACCGTCATCGCGCCCACGTCCATTGCGAAACAGCCGACACCTAGCAGGTGCGACGAAATACGCGCCAGCTCCGCGCAAATCACGCGGAGGTATTGGCAGCGCGGCGGAAGTTTGTCGTGAATGCCGAGGAGCTTTTCGACCGCGAGCGCGTAGGCGACGTTGTTCGCCATCGGTGCGAGATAATCCAGCCGATCCGTGTAAGGGATGAACTGGGTGTAGGTCATGTTCTCGGCGATTTTTTCGTCGCCGCGATGCAGATAGCCGATGTCGGGAATCGCCTTGGTGATAATCTCGCCGTCAAGTTCCAGAATGATGCGCAACACGCCGTGCGTGGACGGATGCGACGGCCCCATGTTGAGAACCATCTTTTCACCCTGCATGTCCTGCAAATCTTCGGCCGGCGGAAAAGACCGCGCCACCGCCGCTGCTTTGGCAGCAGAATCGCGAATCTCGATTTCTTGAACTTCGGGCATGAAAATCAGTTCTCCGGCGTCCGCACACGCGGCTCGCGTTCAATCGCATCCCTGCCACCAGGTGTCGTGACAAACGGCCCGCCTTCAATCGGCGCGGTCTTGGTGAAAGCAATCTCTGGCAAATCCGTCGGCTTGCCGCCGAGCGGGAAATCTTTGCGGAGCGGGAAGTAGGGATAACCTTCCCACATGATGATACGACGCAAATCAGGATGACCGCGAAAGCGGATGCCCATCATGTCGTAAATCTCGCGTTCGTGCCAATCTGCCGTCCGCCAGACGCCTGTAACGGTCGGAAGCTCGGATTTCTCCTCAGAAACCGAATTTTTCAGGCGAAGGTAAGTTCCATTACCGATACCGTAGAGTTCGTAAACGATGGTCCAGCGGGGATCTTCCCCGTAATTATCAATGCTGGAAATGTCCGCGAGGTAGTCGAAGCCGAGTTCCTTCTTGGCGAAAGCGCAAATCTCGACGATGCGCTCGGCGTCCGCCACGTTCAGCGTGATTTCGCCGCGAAACTCCGTCGGCTCGGAGAGTAAATCACCGAACTGTGCTTTGAGTTTGTTGGCTAAATCGGGTGAAGTCATTTTCAACCACGGTGACAAATGAAAGAAAACCGATTCAGAAGGGAAACTTGACGCGAATTACTCGAATTAACGCGAATGGGATTTAATTCGCGAAAATTCGCGCAATTCGCGTAAAAACATTCAGGTTCATTCGGGTTCATCAGACTTGGGCCGGTAGCGGGGTTAGTTTCTTCAAGTTGCTGAAAGTCGGTTCGCGTGAAATCTGGTTTTGCAATTTCATCAACGCGTCGAGCAGCGCTTCGGGACGGGGCGGGCAGCCGGCCACGTAAACGTCCACCGGAATGATTTGATCCACGCCCTGCAACACGGAATAGCTGCGATACATACCGCCCGTCGAGGCGCACGCGCCCATGGCGATGACGTATTTCGGCTCGGCCATCTGGTCGTAAATGCGCTTCACCGCCAGCGCCATCTTGTAGGTCACCGTGCCCGCGACGACCATGCAGTCCGATTGCCGGGGCGAAAAGCGCATGACCTCCATACCGAAACGCGAAATATCAAACCGGCTCGCGCCCGTAGCCATCAATTCGATGGCGCAGCAGGCCAAGCCCATCGGCATCGGCCAGATGGAGTTCTTACGAAACCAGTTCAAGGCAGCATCAACCCGGGTGACAATGACATCACCTTCGATCTTCGAGTTATAGCCGACTTCAGTGGTTTCTTGCATGGGAACGGACGCTGAATCTCTTCGCGAAGAAAAGTTAGCCACCACTTTGGAGGCAAGCAAGAAGGTTTCGTGATTTATTTCACAAAGTCACCTGCGCCATCTACTAAGACTAAGCACACCATGTTCGGCTCAATTCCCGTTGCGCCAGTCGGTTCGTCTCTTTAGTCTCACCTGACATTTCACATGAAGCGCGTCACGCCCGGAACAAAAAGCAAGAAGGCCACATCGGCCCGCAAGCCTGTTTCCATCCGCGTCTCCACTCGCACAAAAGCCATATCCACAAAAACTAAAAAGGTTGCGATCAGGAAAGCAACGCGTCGCCCCACGCCCAAACTGAAGACAGCCACATCCCCGGCCAACCGATTAACAAAGAAGCCAGCCCCCGGAGTGCGCTCGTCATTGGGCGCAGCAACGCGGCAAGCCAAGGTCGCTCGGAAAGTTCGCACCACCCGCAAACTGAAAGTCGCTGCGCCCAAGAACAAGCGCACTCTGCTCAAAACCGCTGCCGCCAAGAAACCTCGCGCCAAACTCAAGGCTGCTCGGAAGCCAGCGGTTTCAACAAAAGTCCCTGCAACAAAAACGCCGCGAAAAATATCCTCCCGCAAATCTGCGCGTGTTCCAAAACCCGCGCTACCAGCCTTCCTCCTCGAAGGCGATGAGCCTAGCTTCCTCACCGAAGCGGGCGCAGCGGAAAAATTCGCGCTCGGCCCGACCGCTCCGCCCGATCACTTCAATGAAGGCCATGCTCCCCTGCCTGCTTCATACGGCACGGAGAAACTATTCCTCACCGCGCGCGATCCTCACTCGCTGTACGCGCACTGGGATTTCACGCACGAGGAGCAGTTCCGCCACAACGCCAAGTCCATTGATCGCCACTTGATCCTGCGTCTGCACACGGAATCCCAGCCGGAAAAACACATCGCCGAAATTCACGTTCACCCGGAATCAAAACATTGGTTCGTCCACGTCGAACAGGCTGGAGAAAAATACTCCACCGAACTCGGCTACTATCGTCCGGGTCGCAAATGGAAATCTCTCGCCACCTCCACGCCACAACGCACGCCACCGGATAATATCTCTGCCGACTCGACCGTCGAGTTCGCCACCATCCCGATGGAACTTTCCTTCGAGAAGATGCTGGCGTTGCTCAAGGAAAACTCCGGCACTGACCACGGACAAAATCTGCCGCTCGCCCGCGCCATCGAACAGATTCGCACTCTCACGCGCCATACTCTCCCGGATGCGATGCACATCGCCGACTGGACGCTGGAGCAAGAGCGAGCGCTCGCTGAAATCCTCGCCGTTGATCGCGCTGGGATCGCGCTTCCGAGTTCGCAAGATTCAGCCGGAGAAGAAAACTTACCGAACAGCGATTCGTCATTGATCGAATCGCCTTCGTCCTACGCCTCCTCATTCTTTGGCGGCGCAGCCGGGACGGACTTCTGGCTTAACGTGAATGCCGAATTGATCATCTACGGTGACACCGAACCCAACGCCAATGTCTCGCTCGCCGGAAAACAAATCCCACTGCGCCCGGACGGTTCGTTCCGATTTCAATTCGCGCTGCCCGACGGGAACTATGCTTTATCTGTGGTCGCCGTTTCTGCTGACGGCGCGGATGGTCGGGCTGCGGAGTTGAAGTTTTCCCGCACTACGAAAATCCAAGGTCACGTCGGCGCGCACTCGCAACACTTGTCTCTGAATCCACCGCCTTCCGCCGATGTCTAAGTGTGTAAGTTCCTTTCTTAATCTCCGTCTTAATCTTAATCTTAATCTCGGCAGACGAACTTGTTGATGGATTAAGATCATGATTAAGAAAAAGATTAAGACTCTGACGAAATGAGCGGCTATCTCTCTATCATCCTCCACGCGCATCTGCCATTCGTGCGGCATCCCGAACACGAAAATTTTCTGGAAGAAAGTTGGTTGTTCGAGGCCATCACCGAAACCTACCTGCCATTGCTGCAAGTGATGAATGGTTGGCAGCGCGACAACATGGACGCGCGCATCACGATGACGTTGTCACCGACGCTCTGCGCGATGCTGCGTGATCCGTTGTTGCAATCCCGTTACGCGCGTCATCTCGACGAACTCATCATTCTCGCCGACAAAGAAGTCAGTCGCACGCATTGGGAGCCGGAGTTTCAAGAGCTGGCCAAGATGTATCACACACGCCTCACCGCCGCGCGGGAGTTGTTTCAACAACTCGGCGGCGATCTCGTCAGCAAGTTTCGTCGCCTGCAAGATTTTGGGAAATTGGAGATCATCACCACCGCTGCTACCCACGGTTTGCTGCCGTTGATGGCGAACCATCCGCCGTCCGTCCGCGCACAGATACTCATCGCCCGCGATCATTACCGCGACTGTTTCGGCTGCGATCCGCGCGGCATCTGGCTACCTGAGTGCGCTTACTTCGACGGCGTGGAAACCTATCTGCAAGAGGCGAACATCCGTTGGTTCATCGTGGACTCGCATGGATTGCTCCATGCAAAACCACGCCCTCGTTACGGCGTTTTCGCACCGGTGTTCACGCCCAATGGCATCGCCGTGTTCGGACGCGACATGGAATCTTCGCGCCAAGTCTGGAGTCGCACCGAAGGTTATCCCGGCGACGCACGCTATCGCGATTTCTACCGCGACATTGGTTTCGATCTAGATTTCGATTATGTGAAACCGCACCTGCCGTCACCGGAAAATCGTGGCTTTACCGGCATCAAGTATCATCGCATCACCGGCGGCTCTGCGCCCAAGCAACCCTATCAACCCGCCGCCGCCCGCGAAGCCGTGGATGCTCACGCCACGCACTTTCTTAAATCACGCGTCGAACAGATCACCGAACTCAGCACCATTGTGGATCGTCCGCCGCTGATCATTTCGCCTTACGATGCCGAGTTGTTCGGTCACTGGTGGTATGAAGGCCCGGAGTTTCTCGATCTGTTCGTTCGCAAAGCTTACTTCGACCAGAAAGTTTTTGAGATGATTACGCCTGAGCAATATCTCCGGCGTCATCCAACGAATCAGATCGCCACGCCTGCTGCGTCCAGTTGGGGCGAGGAAGGTTACTACCGCGTCTGGTTGAACGAAAAGAACGAGTGGATATACCGCCACCTACAAATCGCGCAGGAACGTATGACCGAAATGGTGCGGAAATTCGCCAAGCCCACAGCACTTCAGGAACGCGCATTAAAACAAGCCGCCCGCGAACTCCTGCTCGCGCAATCCAGCGATTGGCCGTTCATCCTCCGCACCAACACAAGTCCTGACTACGCCAAGAAGCGAGTCAAAGCCCATCTCCTACGCTTCAACGGGATTTATCATCAACTTACGACTAAGAAGCTCAATGACAAATGGCTCGCTGAGATCGAGACCCGCGACAATCTCTTCAGCGAAATCAATGTGAACTATTGGGCTTAACCAAATGCCATCCGGAAATTCATTCTTAGAATCCCAAAGGGACACACAGATAATAGCGATATAAAGGCATATTGTGACATTTCAGAAATAGTTGCCAGTTGGTTGACTCTTTTCTTTCTATAGGTTACTATCGGCTGCAATGAAAGCACCGAAGGCGCGGTTCAAGATTCTACCTTTCACCAACCCTCGCACGGGCACACCCAGCTGGCGGGTCACTGGCACGCGCCGGAATGGTGAACGCATCCGCGAGAACTTTGCAAGCGCGCAAGAAGCCCAGTATCGGCACACGGAGTTGGAGGCGGAGTTTCA
>CAMCWI010000214.1 GCA_945882065.1 Akkermansia muciniphila | reverse complement strand
GACTTTCACCATCCGCTATTAGCAATCCACGAAGGGCTACATACATGGTATGTAGGGGCGACTCGCCCATCACGATTTACTTTCACGGCTTAACCGCCGCACCACTAGCTCCCCAACGTGTCGTCGCGCTACCGCCCGACATATCGCTTTCTCCCAGCGGGCTAGCCGGGTAAATGACACCTAGCCGTTGTCCTTTACCAAAAAGCGATAAGTCGGCCCGTAGCGCCGACACGTTGGGGGACGGGTTTTAAGATCAGGGTTATCACCCAACCACGATTTCGCTGAGGCGACCGGTTCACGCCGAAGCGTGGATAAAGGACTGACGAGTGTCACGACCACACTGGTCAAGACACTACGTTTTGCGATCAGCAGGAAGAAAGCGTCGCCCGACTGGGCGCTCTTTTAATTTCAGTCGCGCCGACGGCGCGTCAACTCTGCGGCACGCATGGTAAGCTGGCGTCCCGTTCGGATTTCAAAACCAGCCGCCATTATCTCGCTGGCGTGCCCCAAGCACCGCTGCCGGCGCCACTACGTCTAATCCAACCGAGACGTGCCAGGAGTGGCGGTTGGTTTTGTCACCATGAACGACGAAAACCTCAACATCATCATTGGCGAGGAACAGAGCTGGGGCGATCCCCAGCCCTTTGGCATTGCCGCCGTAGATGAACGACAACACCTCTACATCATCGGTAAAACCGGCTCTGGAAAAACCACCTTGTTGCGAAACCTGATTCTGCAGCACATCGCGTTGGGACACGGCGTCGGGGTCATTGACCCACACGGCGATCTAGCCGAAGAACTGTTGAACCACATCCCACCAAAAAGGGCAGACCACTTGGTCTATTTCAATCCGGGCGACTTGGAATTCCCCATCGGATTGAATGTCATTGGCTCGGTAGCCCCCGATGACCGGCATCTCGTCGCCTCGGGCATTGTGGCGGCATTCAAGGGCATCTGGCGCGACTCGTGGGGGCCACGACTCGAATACATTCTCTACAACGCGGCTTCGGCGTTGTTGGAATGCCGGAATCAGACTTTGCTTGGCGTGAACCGCCTGCTCACTGACGACAATTACCGGACCAAAGTAATCCGGCAGGTCAAAGACCCGTTCATCCGAGCGTTTTGGGCGGAAGAATATGAAAACTACGACGAGCGGTTCAAACGCGAGGCCATCGCGCCGATCCAAAATAAAATCGGCCAGTTCCTTTTGAATCCGGTCGTGCGAAATATTTTGGGTCAGGTGAAAAAGAAAGTGGATCTCCCGTTCGTCATGGACAACGGACGATTGTTCATTGCCAATCTATCCAAGGGCCAGCTTGGACACGACAAAGCGAACTTGCTCGGCTCACTTTTGGTGACGCAGTTTCAACTTGGCGCGATGGCGCGCGCCAACCGGCCGGAATCCGAACGCCGGGATTTTTACCTGTTCATTGACGAGTTCCAGAATTTCTCGACGGATGCGTTTGCCTCGATTCTGGCGGAGGCGAGGAAATACCGGCTATGCCTCACATTGTCGCACCAATACATTGACCAGCTTTCCGAACCGATCCGGCAGGCCGTATTCGGAAACGTCGGGACGCTGGTTGCTTTCCGTATCGGCTATACCGATGCGGAAGTGATGACGAAGGAATTTGGTAAATCCATTCCGGCCACGGCGCTGGCCGATCTGAACCAGTATGAGGCCGTGGTGAAATTGCTGGTCGGTGGCACCAACCGCGAACCGTTCCGGGCGAAGATGCTGCCGCCGTTGGAAACCTGGGTTGGCCGGAGGGACAAACTGATTGCGCTGTCGCGGGAACGATTTGCTATGTCACGTGCGACTATTGAGGAGAAGCTAAAGCGGTGGATGGAAAGATGATTTTGAAGTCTTTTACCTTTCGGCTTTCTCAAGCTCCTCGTCCGCACTCCAGATTTCTACGCGGAGCATCTCGTCAATAATATCGAGGCAGCGAGACTTGGTTCTGGTGTCCATCGTCTGCTGGTAAAGACGCACGACCAGTTCCGAAACATAATGGCCACTGCTACAGAAATGATCAAACGCCTGTTGACCGTGCTTTTGACGGTGAAGTTGAATCAGTCTTTCCGCCACGCCACAGACAACATCTGGCAAGAGGGATGTTGAATCTTTCAAAGCAAAACATAACTGCGATGCATCGTCGGCAAATACTTCGCTGCTGACAAAAGACGAAATCAGGTCAGTTTCCTCAGCAAGCTGTTCGTCAGAGACCTTGCGGAAGCAACGATCGGTCGCCTCACGAACTGACTTTTCAGGATCGTGGAAAAGCTTTTTCAAATGCTCGCGGCACTTGGACCGAACCGGCTCGTAGCCGAGACTGTTAGAAAAAACTTCCGCTGCTGCTGCGCGACAAACGGGATCAGCTTGCAATACTGCAGCCAAATCTTCTGGACGAACTTTTTCATGCAGAGCTGCGACCGTAATTCGACGTGCTGCAATCTTGCGAACTTTTTCGTCCGACGATTTCACCATTCGAAGGAGAAGCGGTCGAAGTGCTTCGTAATGCGTCATGGTTGTGTAGTGCAAAAACCAATCCGCGTTGTTCCCGCCAAGGATTTCTTCAGTGCCGTCTGCCAGCTTTAAAAATTCTTCGACCGGCCAGTTCCGATCCACGTTGAGTGCGGCTGTCAAACACTCGATGGCCATTGCCCTTACCGCGAGCGAGCGATCTCGACTGACGGATTGAATTGCAGCTTGAAGTATTGCCCACCGGCCTTTGTCGACGAACAGAAGCTTAGCCAACGTATCTGCTGCTGCGCCACGGTTACAGTTGAGCCCAGCAGATTCAGGGTCTCCGCCGTAGTAAGGTGTTCCGCCTGCGGCTGGAGTTTTCCAAAGCTCCTCGGTGGGATCGGGGTCGTTCACTGCATAGTAGACAACCATTTCCAGCACTTCATCGGGGAGCTGGCGATCGGCTATCTTTCGGACTGCCCAACTGATATCCCGACCACAAGGTTTTCCAGGAAGTCCATGAACTCGCCGCAAGACCAACACCATCGTTTCGGTGTCGAGCAAGCGTGTCGCTTCGGGATTCTCAGGCTGACCATCCTTTGGCGGTTCGGTTTCAACAAGCCCATCAAGCAGTCTTGCGAAGAATACAGGCGGCAGGTCAGTCGGCATTTTCAACGCTAGCGCCGCGAATCGGGATTTGTGTTGAGCCGTGTCTGTCTTCAGCGCCCCTGCCAACTCATCGCATCCACCTTTCCGCCAGCCCTCATACGTTTGGCGGCTGCGCTTCTTGGAATACTTTTGCATGGCGCGAATCCACAGCTCGTCGGTCATCTTTTTTCTGGCGTCAATTCCAATAGGCGATTCAATTGAAAATACACCGCCGCCCGACTGCAATGGTTCGTCTCTTTCACCGGGAAACCTTCGCGCTAACTGTTCAAACTCGGATTGAGCTTGGCGGCTTCGCCGACTTTGCGGCAGAGCGGCCAAAAGCAAAAAGCGCTTATAGCCGCGACCACCTTTCCTCGAACGCTCGCCGAACTCCTCGAATTGGAGAATTGCTTGCTCTAGCAGCCTGTCGGACTTAGGCGTGAAAGTTTTTTTTGAAAATGATTTGAACAAAAGAGCGTGGAAAGGATCCAACCCTGTATGGCTGAACGTTTTGTTAATGTGGATCGGCAGACGCTGATGTTTCTGCCCTGTGACCTGCGCGAGTGGTTGCCCGCAGATCATCTGGTAACCCTTGTGCAAGAGGCCGTCGATGAGTTGTGGCGGCGTTCGGCCAGGTCTGTCATGCCGCACCGCTCAGGGACTGCTCAGCCGGAAGAACAGATTGCCCGTCGCCTGGGTGACGGTGACGCTGCTCGTGCCCTTGCTCGTGGTCACGGTGAGAGGACTTGCGCTCCATCCGGCGGGGTTGGTCAGGTTGGCGTTCTGTTGCAGGGTAACGCTGCTCGTCACCGGCCACGATACGGTGACCGTGTTGCCAGTATGCGTGAGTGTCAGATTGGGCAGTCCCCCCGTTTGCACCACTTGGATGAGCGACGAGAAGCCGCCCGTTACGGAATACGGCCCGTTGGTCATGGGGGTGGCCGGCGGGGTCAGACTCACCATGGCGCTATAGACCCCGCCCGTGCTCGGTCTGGGCGGCGCGACCTTATCCCACACCACCGAGTATTGCCCGGCGTGGAGCGGGTAACCCCAGAGGCCCACCGCCAGGACGCCCAGCTGCCAGATTTTCAGGATTGATTTCACGCAAATAAAAACCGCCCAGACGCTTTCATCATGGCTGCGTGCGATGGATGCCCATGACTTGCAACGTGCCCTTCACGCTGATCGGAGACGTGGTGAAGCTCGTGGCGGTCTGGCTGGCAATATTGTAGGCCGGCATATTCGTTCCCTGGCCTGTGATGACGATGTTATAGTTTGCGTCCACCCATGGGTTGGCCCAGGTGAAAGTGACTGGCTGTTGATTTAGGCTGACCGTAATGGTGCCTGCCTGCAACGAAGCCACCAGCACCAGATTCGTCAAACCGCCCGCATTCCCGCTGAAGCTGCCTGTAAAACCAGCCGTCGCGTTTGTCGCTCTAGCCACGCTTGTCACCGTGGACGCGTTGGTGATCACCGTCAGGTTATCGCTGCTCTGATTGACGGTGACCAGATCCGCCAGCCCATCCCCAGTCACATCGGCTGCCGCCAAGCCAACAGGAGTGGTGCCCGTGACGTTGGTCGCTGCTGATCCAAAAACCCCGAACCCATTATTCGTCAGCACCGTCAGCGTATTGCCGACTTTATTGGCGGCGATCAGGTCCGGCTTCAAATCTCCATTCACGTCCGCCACCGCCACGGCAGCGGGACCGTTGCCCACCGGCACCGTGGCCGAAAGCACAAACACGCCCGACCCGTTATTCGTGAGCACCGTCAGCGTATTGTCCCCGAAATTGGCGGTGATCAGGTCCAGCCTCGCATCACCGCCTACATTCGCCACCGCCACGGCAGCGGGACCGTTGCCCACCGTTACCGTGGCCGAAAGCACAAACCCACCCGTCCCGTTATTCGTCAGCACTGTCAGCGTATTCGTTCCGGAATTAGCGGTGATCAGGTCCAAATACGCATCACCGTTCACATCCGTCGCCACCACCGCCTTGGGATTGAGACCTACGCTGAGCGTGCTGAAAAAGCCCCAGAGCTTAGTTTGACTCGAGCGTCCGTTTGTCAGCACCGTCAGCGTGCTATCCACGTAGGAGGCGGCAATCAGGTCCGGCCAGCCATCCCTTGTGACATCCGCCACGGCTAATCCATAGGGCATACCGGAGGGATTACTCGAGGCAGGCACGCTGACCGTGACATTGCTGCCGAAAATTCCGGACCCGTTGTTCAGCCAGATCGTCAGCGAGTTGTCGGGGGCATTGCCAGTGATCAGGTCCACACTCGTATCTATAGGGACACTGATAGACGCCGCCACCACGGTCATGGGCACTATTCCCGGCTCACCCGCTGTGAGTGTGACTGCGGCTTGGCTGCCAAAGACGCCGAACCCATTATTCGTCCAGATCGTCAGCGTGGGGACGCCTGAGGGGTTGGCGTTGGCGATGATCAAATCCTGTTTCCCATCCCCGTTGATATCAGCGGCCGCCAGCGATCTTGGCGCGTTACCCACCGGCAGGGTGGCACTGGGCAACAGGCTTAAGAAATAATTCGTAAAGCCTGCGTTCGTGGACCAGGTCATGGCCCCGTCACTATTGGCCGTGATCAAATTCATGTTGGTCAACCCCGCGGCGTTGCCGGTAAAACTCGAGTTGCCCAGAATGGTGGCATTGGTGATTCTGATGCCAGATACCACGTTGGTGGCCAGCGTGGCCGTAGCGGCATTGCCCACCAGATTGCCCGTAAATGTCCCGCCCAGGGTTAAACCCACCCGATTATTGGTCACGACCGCCCCCGGCAACTGCCCCAGCGCCAGCGTGCCGCTGGCAATCTTACTCGCGTCCAAGCTGGGGATCTGGCTTGCGATAAACGTGCCCGTGACGCCCGCGGCCGAAACATTGGTCAACCCGAGGCCACCCCCTGTAAAGGTGCCGCTGAACTGGTTATTCTGGTTTGTGGCCAGCACCACGCCGTTAAATATGTTCGTCCCGGTGTAGGTCTGGTTGGTGTCCACCAAAGCCACATTGGGCAGCAGTGGTCCGGCCGGACCTTGCGGACCGGTCGCCCCATTCGTTCCCGGCAACCCTTGAGGAATAGAAAATTGAAGAAGCGCCGAGGAGGATGTTCCCAGATTGGTCACACTCGCGGCACTCGCGTAATCCGCTGTAATCGTGTTGGTGATTACCACACTCGCTGCTGTTCCATCCACTCCGTTCGTGCCACTCAACCCATTCGTGCCGCTCAACCCATTCGTGCCCGGCAACCCTTGAGGAATAGAAAATTGAAGAATCGCGGAGGATGACGTTCCCAGATTGGTCACGCTCGCGAGGCTGCCGTAATCCGCTGTAATCGTGTTCGTGATTACCACGGTTGCTACTGCCCCATCCAATCCATTCGTGCCGGCCACTCCATTCGTCCCATTCAGGCCATTCGTACCGTTCGTGCCGTCCAGACCGGCAATGCCTTGCAGGCCAGTCGCTCCATTTGTGCCACTCAACCCATTCGTGCCCGGCAA
>CAMCWI010000213.1 GCA_945882065.1 Akkermansia muciniphila | reverse complement strand
ACGCCTTCGGTCAGTGCTTCATCCAAAGCCTTGGCCTCGTTCACCGCCAGCTTGGTGTTGCGATATTCCAGAACGTAATCCGCGATCAACGGCTTGCCATGCCGCCCGCGACCTTCGATGCGGCCCGGCGAAATGAGATACTCGCGCCGGATGCGGCTGCCCTCGACGACGCCCCAGCCCGCCGCCTTCAACGCGGCATCGAGGTGCTCGGGTCTCGGCTTCGTTCATGGCCTCACTTGGCGGTGGTCAGTTTTCCGAGGCGCTTTGCCGGCGGCACGCAGAAGGTTCATAACGCCAGTATTGATTCGGTGTGCTTTAAACTTAGATATCATTTGAAAATGTGAAAATCCGTTCGGTTTCAAATCACTTCCCTTGCTTATGCACTTTTCACTGGTCTAACTGGTTTCCGGGTCAACGAGGTTGGTCTGCTCCCAGCGAGGGCTGGCGTGGATATCAATGGTCTTCAACACCCCCGGCCCGATATTTATAAATTTGTGCGGCACGTTTGCTGGTCCGAAGACGACGTCGCCTTCCTTCGCCTCAAATTTACGGTCGCCGACGGTGAACTGCGCGCGGCCAGCCTGCAAAATGAAGATCTCGTCGTAGGTATGCACGTGCCACTTGGGGCCTTTGCTCACCTCCTCGGTGGAATAGAACAGCACGGTGACCCCCGTCCCGAAATGCTCGCCGTCCACGACGCCGTTCCACAGGTGGGCGGGGGCTGGCCAATACACGCGGCTGTCGCTGGACCAATCGGCGGGGGATACAAGGAATTTTTTCATAGGTTTATTTTTGTTGAGAGTACGCTTTGCCAACGGCGCGATCAATGAGTTGGTTCGAAGGCAAACGGGATGTGCGCTCCGAGTGCGGGCCGGGGATACGGCGTCAAGGGCGGGGCAAAGCCAAAGACCTGCGCGGCCAGAATGAGGGCCAGGCCATGAAGTAGAATCTGTTTACCGTCGGTTTGAATGGTCAGAGTATTTTTTGGGTTAAAGTTCTCCGGTGAAGGCTTGGTGCAGCAGCGACTTCTTCAACGCCTCCAGCGCGGCGTGCTTCCGCTCGTAGAGGCGGGCCAGGCGTTGGGTTTCGGCTTCGTTCATGGGCAATCGTTTCTCACTCCGTCACGGTTGCGGCGCGAATTCATGGACCGCTTGTTTGCGGACGGCACCCTGGCCCAGCAATTGGTGCTTCACCGTGCCAAAATCGATCTTCTTCAAGTCGAGCTTCTGGATCTGCCGATTGTCCATCGTGTGGAAATACAGCACGCGATTCTTGAGGTCCGAGGCCGTCGTGATCTGGGTGGAGCTGGTGATGTCACGGGCGATTTTGTCGCCCGCCGCCGTCGCGCCGACCGGAATGTTGAAGTTGTCGAGAATGCGGAAGGCCTCGAAGACCGCGTCCTCCGACGTGGCCAGCGGACGGGCCGAGGCCGTCAGCGCCAGGGCGCGCACAAAGCGCGAAGGCGGCGTGAAATCGCCGGGCAAGCCCGTCAAGCCCGAGCCGCCCCCCAGCGGCGCAAAGGAACGGCCATCCAGCGTGACGGGCTGTTTGGGCGCACCGGCAAGCCCCAGATAGTTCCGCAGATTCGTGAGGTGCCAGCCATACTCCGGCGAATTGGTGATCACGCCCAGCAGCGCGTCATAAACCTTCACCTGCCCGCCCTCCACGACCTCCACCACGATGCTCGCACCGGTTTCATCCGCGATCTTCCAGTGAAACGGCAGCGGGGCGCCCCCGAAACGCTCGTCCGCCACGTTCACCACGCGCACCTTGTCCAGATTGGCCCGCACCTCCGCCACGCTCTTGAAGGACGACAGCAGCCAGCGCATGAAATCGCCGACGCTCAGGGACTGGCCGGCCTGCGCGGCATCATACGGCGCGAAGGACGCATACCCCGGGAAATAATACACCCCGACATACAGGCCGGTCTCGTTCACCGCATCCGGGCCATATTCCTCGCCGTAGGCCGTGAGCGAAACAAAGCCGTAACGGCCGGTCCATTTCAGACCGTTTTCGCCGCCCGGCGTCAGCGCAGTGAAGGCGTGGTTGCGCGGGAAGAGCACCAGCGTGTCGTGGTGCGCATCGCCCAGCGCCCATTCTACCGTGCGCGCGCAAACCACTCCGCCATCGGCGGAGGTGAGGGAGATGCCGGTGCAGGCCGCCGCCGGGCGGGTGAGGGCAAGCGTGATTTCAATGAGGGCAAGGGTGGCCAGTAGGGGTGTTTTCATAAGTTGAGTGCTAATCCAAGAACGGTGTTCAGTTCAAAGTGCGCCGGTGAAGGCTTGGTGCAGCAGCGACTTCTTTAACGCCTCCAGCGCGGCGTGCTTCCTGCCGTCGAGGGCGGCTTCGGTGGCCTTGTCGTGTTCGAGGGCGTCGAGGTATTTCAGGAAGAGTAGCCACGAAGTCTGCTCGGTGTAGTCGAGCTCGCTGGTGCAACCGGCGTCTTTCCAGAGGACATCGTCGATGTTTTTGAAGGCTTGTTCGAACATGTAATTCGCGCGAAGCGTAGGGCGCGGCAATTTTTAGGCAAGGATAGTTAGAGCATTGAACAATCAGATCGTGCGGAGATCGCCCCACCCTCTCCGTGTTAGTTCGCAACTAACGATGGCCCGCTCGTCTTACACACCTCTGCGGTTCAAACTTTCCGCGTGTTCTGGATGATCTGGTTGAGGCGCTGGCCTTCGATGTCGGTCTTGATCTGCACCCAGACGGGGAAGTGATCAGAGAGTTGGTAGCTGAATTTCTCGCGCGTGTAGTTTTCAGTGGGGAACAATTCCTTGATGCGGTCGCCGCTGATGAAGAAATCCAGTGTGCCGCCAGATTTGCTGAAGCGTTGTTTCATGCTGGGTAGATGCAGGATTTGATCTAGCGCGCGTCTTTGCCGAGGTTTGATCCAGTAATGGCTTGGTCCCCGGACTTGAGTTGGCAAGGGCGTCGGGGATTTGCAGGCCGCGACTTGTGAGCGCGTTGAACAACTTGTCGTTGATCTTGGGGATGTTGAAGTCGCCCATGACGATGAGGTCTCGGTCTTCAACGGACTTTGATTTGACGCGGACGTCAATCCAATCGGCAAGCATCTGCAATTCTGCTTGGCGACCTTTGAGGCTGTCGCCCCAGCGCGTGTGGGTGGCGAGTGCGAGGAAGTCAAAGTTTCCCGCGCGAGAGGAGCAGAGGTAGGGAGCGCGCCAGAAGGATTGTTTGGCGAGATATTCGGTGGCGGTCTTATCGCGCGGTGTGTCCACTTCGGCGGCGAGTCCGTTGAAGGTGACGGCGCGGCGGTCGTAGAGGAACGCGGTGCGTTCGCCGTTGCCGCCATCGTCGTTTATCCAATCGGATTACACGACATGCCAGCTTGGGCCGAGGATGGGTAACACGCGACCGAGGTCTGCGAGGGCATCGCGCAATTCGACGAGCGCGATGAGATCGAACTGGCCGAGTATCTCTGCGATGTAATGGATGGCGGCGTCTGTGCGTGGGGATTTGCCGGACTCGCGGATGTTCCAGATGGCGACGTTGATGGTTTCGTCGAACTTGGAGGAGGGGATTTTGGCGGCATCAATGCGTTTCTTGAGAGTGAGCAAACCTTTGGCGAGTTAAGCAACGAGGGGTGTTCGCGTCAACGCCGGGATGGCGTCGCGCGCGTCAATGAATTGCTTGTTTTTTCGCTCCACGAACGGGCGTCGTGGGAAGGCTCTAAACAGTTAGGATTTTTCCTGGCTGCGGCTGGACGATCTTGATTTTGGGATGGCGGGTGCGGATTTGGTCTTCAAACCATTTGCGCGAATCCTCATCGCCGTGGCCGAGCAGGATGGTGCGTGGGGAAACTTGTCCGACGAAATCCAGGAGGTCGTCGCGATTGGCGTGGGCGGTCAGATCGAAATCTTGTATGTCGCAACGCTTGGTGATCTGTCCTGCGCTAGGGCTGAACACAAATGTCTCGCCGGGTTTGGCGGCTTTGAGTCGGCCTCCAGGTGTGGAGGGGTCTGCGTAGCCGACGAAGAAGATGGATTGTTTTTCGTCGCCGGCCATACGGACGGCGAGGTCGTGCGCGGCGGTGTTCTCGCTCATCATGCCGGAAGTGATGACGAAGATGCGTCCGCCGGTGAGTTTCATTTTCTGCACCTGACCGGGATCCATCACTATGAGGTTCAACGCTTCGTGAAGTTGCAGGTTGGTGTGGTTGCGATGGGTGCGATGCGCTTCGAGATCGTAAATCTCCGTGAACACGCGGCCCAGTCCGCCGATGTAGATGGGTTGTTGCTTGAGTTTGCCCTCGCGCATGAGCAGGGCGAGCAGGGTCAAAATTTCCTGTGTGCGTCCGAGGGCGAATGACGGGATCATCACGCAGCCCTTGCGTTTGAGCGCTTTTTGGATGGCGACAACGAGGCGATCCACTTCCGTGGCGCGCGTCACGCCTTTGGCGACGGCTTTGTTGCCGCGCGTGGTTTCCATGATGAGCACGTCGGCTTTCACCCCTTCAAACCGGGCAGCGCGCAGGATAGTCTGGTCGTGGAAGCAAACGTCACCAGTATAAAACACGGTTTCCTTCTGGCCGCGCAACATGATTCCCGCCGAGCCGAGCGTGTGGCCAGCGTCATAGAATTCCAGCGAGGGGGAATGGTGGCCAGCCTTGGATTTTTCATAAGCCGCCCATTCGATCTCCCGATTGTAGCGGAAGCCTTGGAAGCGCGGCTGGATGTCGTCCACTTCATCGTGCGTGTAGAGCGGATAATCTTTGATGCCGAGTTCGTCGCGCTGGCGCGTCATCACGTTGACGGAGTTGTGGAGGACGCGTTCGATGATGAAGTAACTTTGCTCCGGCAACACCACATGAGCCTTGGGGAAATATCGCAATGCCACAGGCAGCGTGCCGACGTGATCATGGTGGCAATGCGAGATCGCAATCGCGTCCAAGTTTTCGCCTTGGATGGATTTGTAGAGCGGGATACCGTCGCGTCCTTCGCGTTTGGGGTGCATTCCGGCGTCGAGCAGGATGCGGTGGTTTTCGATGTCCACGAACCAGGAGCTGGCTCCGATGTCCGTGTCGGGATTGAGATTGGCGATTCGCATAAAGAAGTTCTTCAGTGGAAGGGTGTCGGAAAATCCGGGCTGTAACCAGACAAAACCTCGGTAATTTTCGCCGCAAAAATTTCCAAAATTATTTACGAGTGTCTGTTTGACGATGTTGCTTCATGTGTTAGCCTAACCTCGGAAAATATGAGTGCGAGAAAAATTACAAACCACGGTAACTCCGAACATCTGACGGTCAATTCACGCAAAGCCAGCCTCACGCTTTCGCCTGACGCCGTTTCCATCCACAAGGGCGGCATCGAATTCCGCAGCGAGGCCTCATTTCCCATCTGGGTGGAAATGACCGTGACTCTGCAATCACCGCATGACGGTGCGACCATCAATTGCACCGGTGTGGTCGTGGGGTGCAGCGGCAGCAAGCACATGGGCTATCACGTCTCCATGGTTTTCACCGGCATGTCCAAGCAGGCCGAAGCCCGCTTGAATACCATCGTCTTTTCGCGTGCAGGTTGATTGATTTATACGGGGTCAGCGATAATTCATCCTCGACCCACTCCCGGTGCAGGCTGGGAGTTTTCATCGTCAGTTCTCCATCGCAGTTTGTTTTCGCATGACGAAAGCCCGCCTTCTTGCATGTTCTACTCACGGCAGTAACGCTGGCGTGACCAGACGATAAAATCGAGTCGGGTTTCCCCCCATCGAATCCAGCACGGTTTTCAACCCGTTAGTTATTGCCGCTGACACATCGGTAAGCTTCGTCCAACTCGCGGCGGTCAGCGCATTTTTGTAGAGGACGGAGTAAGTCTTGTTGGACGCGCCGAGGAAGGTGAGCGTGACGTTTGCGCCGACGCTGATCTGTTCAAACTTCAGATTGCTGTTCGCGTCCAGATGATTTGTGCCAGCAAGATACTCCTGATAATTTGTCATGCCATCGTCGTCGGGATCAAGCGCTGCATCGGCGGAACTGTTTGGATTCAAGCCCATCAATACTTCAATCTCGCCAGATGGAATTTACAGAAGCAACGCTACTCGCCCGCTCAATTCAGAACGACACGAATTTCAAGACCTGTACTTCCTTTTTGAACACGATCTGAAAGGTGTTCTCGTGGATGTTCACGTCGAGCGCACCTCGTTGTTGGTAGTGATCCCACATCACTCGTCCGTTCTTCGGGTCAATGCGCCGGATGCGGACGTAGGGCAGGGTTTGAGCACCGATGGCCACGAGGTCGGGGGCTAACTCTTCGTCCTCGTCCGTGGGGTTCAGGTAGCTGACAGTATAGATGAACTTGCCTTCGAGGTACGCGATGACGCCGTCCATGGAGTTGACCCAGATTTGTTTTCCAGTCTTCGCATCCAGCTTCAACACCACGTCGCCAGTGCGGTTGGAGACATCAATCTGTTTGGAGAACTTGATCGCCTCCGGGCTGGCGGTGGTGGTATTGACGTAGATCGAGCCGGCGTTGTCGAAGAACATGCTCTTGATGCCGACCGAGGGCAGACGCCAACGCGCGTTGCCGGTGGCGAGTTCGAACGCGCTCAACACGCCTTTGTCGAAAACAAACAATGTGTCGCCGCGCTCCACGATGGGGCCAAGCCCCGTCTTTTCTTCGGCTT
>CAMCWI010000212.1 GCA_945882065.1 Akkermansia muciniphila | reverse complement strand
ACCGGTGCAGTTGGGCGCATTGTTTGATCCTACGCGGCTTTCCGGTGGTGCGGCAAAGTTTTTGGAATCGGTGCGAAGTTCGGCGACGGGTCAGATGAGTCGCAGGAGTTAATTACAGCATCTTTTGCAAAAGAGACTGCTCGGCGTGCGTCACGAGCAGATAAAGGTTTTCACCGTTCGCCCAGCTCGCGGTGTTTTGCGAGCCGACTTTTGCGAGTGCGGGTGTGGCTTTGACGTTCGCATCGGGAAACGCGGTGCGCGGCATCACGAACAGATGCACCACCTGGCCTTCCACCATGAAACACACGAGCGCGAGTTTTTTGCCCTGCCATTCCACGGTGCGACAGCCAATGCTGGGAAATCGTTCCAACTCTTTCGGTAGGTCGGCTTTCATCAACGGATGTTGTTGCCTTAACCACTCGCGCACTTCGGGCAGGCGGTCGGTGGCGATGTCGAGCTTCGGAAACTCGCGGAGGAATTGCGCCATGTCCGTCCGATACGCCGCGAATGATCCCGGCAACGCAGCGGGCGTGCGGTTCAACCACAGCACCGCGATCAATCCCAGCAGCGCGAAACTCGCCGCCATCGCGAGTGTGAGCGAGGGGCGGCGCGGTTTGCCCGCGATGCGTGCCTGTGTTCCGCCGCGAATGCGCGCGAGCAGATCATCCGGCAGCGGGGCGGCTTTGAGTTTGGCGGCGATGGCTTTGTCCGCCGACTGCTCGGCCTCGAACCATGCGCGTAATTCTGCATCGTTCTTCACAAGCGACAATGCTTCGGCAAGACGCGGATCATTCGCGTCCGCTCCGTTCGGGCGGCAGACAACCAACACTGATTTTGCTTCTTCTCGGTTCACGATGCGTGTGTTGCTTTCTCGGACATGATGCGCCTGAGTTGTTGTTTGCCGCGCGCGAGCCGGGACATCACCGTGCCGATGGGCACTCCAAGGATGCCAGCGATTTCCAGATACGAGTTGTCTTCGACATAAAATAACAGGAGCGGCGCGCGTTGAACTTCGTCCACTTCCAACAATGCCTCCATGACGAGCGCAGCGTCCATCTTCGCCACGGTTTCCACTTCTACGGCGGGCAACTCGTCTTCGACCAGGCTGATGTCCACCTGCGGAAACCGCTGCGCATGGCGACGGTCGCCGAGGAACTCCCGATAGAGCGTGGTGCAAAGCCACGACTTGAGTTTCGAGGCGTCGCGCAATTGTCCTCCCTTCGTGGCCCAGAGATAAAACGTCTGTTGCGTCAAGTCCAGCGACTCAGCTTCGTGCCGCGTCAAGCTCAAGGCAAAGCGGTACAACATGGCGTAATGATCCGTCACGACTTGGTCGAATTGCAACTCCGCCATCGTTGTATGAGCCGTGGTCACACTATTTATTCCATGCGAATCGCCAAAAACATTCTTGCGGTGCTGCTTTTATTTCACCGGGAATAAATCGAAGACATGCGACTCACATCCACGAACCGGAAAATTGTCGGCGCATCATCCGATGCGTTGAACTCCCGGAAATTACAAAACCAAAAACAGAAAGCGAGTCATACCATGTTGCTCCTCGATAAAATCCTCAAACCCGCCACGGTTGCCGTGAGTGTGGTGACACTGCTGGCCTTAAGCGTTCCCGTGCAGGCTGGCGATTACGAAACCCGCGTCGTTGCGGACGGACTCACGCGTCCGACTGGCATTGTCGCCGGTGGAAATCGCACGCTCTACATCACGCAACTCCCGACACCCGGCGTGCCCGGCCCGATGGGCGGACAAAACACCGTTGATCGCATCAAGCTCGGCAGCGGCAAAATTCAGAACCTCACCACAGGCGAACCTGAGCCGACCAATCTCGCTCTCAGCAAGAAGGGGGAACTTTATTGGACGTGCAAATCCGCCGGGGTGATTCTCGAACGCAATCACAAGGGCGAAGTCAGTCTCTTCCTCGGCGGCCTCAGCAAGCCGAGCGGCATCGCGGTGGATCGCTGGGGCTTTTTGTATTTCACGCAAGTCCCCACGCCTGGCGTGAACGGTCCGAATGGCGGCACGAACAGCGTCAATGTTTCCGACGGCGTGGATATTAATGTGCTCACGCTCGGCGAACCTGAACCCACAGACATCACCGTGTCGCGCAACGGCACGGCGTATTGGACGTGCAAGAGCGCAGGCGTGATTCTTTGCCGCACTGCGGACGGCACGGTGAGTTTGTTGCTTAAAGACTTGAGCAAACCCACTGGAATTGCGCTCGATCAACGGCGACATATTCTCTACTTCACCGAAGTGCCCACGCCCGGCGTCAACGGGGCCAACGGTGGCGCGAACAAAGTGTCCGCGTTCGATCTGAAAACCGGTGAACTCGAATTGGTGAACGCGGGCGACCCCGAACCGACTGACATCACCGTCGCGCCGAACGGCAGCGTGTTCTGGACTTGTACCTCGGCGGGCGTGATCGTACAAGCGCGGGATGCTCGCGAACATTGCGATTGGAACGGATTGGATTGAGTTGCCTGAATCCGAAACAACATGCCCGGCCCGCTGGAGAAATCTGGCGCGGTCGGGTGTTCTTTTTTTGGGGTGTGCCCGTCCTCGGGCGCAGCAAACTTCGCAACTGTCGTTAACCTGAAACTTGCGAGAGGCATCCCCTCCAGCGAGCGTTGCTGTGGCCGAGGACGGCCACACTCCGTATTCTGAAATACTCGCCCTACAACTTCGGATCGTACCGCTCCGGGTGTTTCATGTCGGCGTAGTCGAACGGCACCACCTCTACATGACCGTCGGCCATCGTCACGTTGGCGCGTTTGGAATGACGGCTCGTCAGCGGATAACCCGGCGGCAACCAGCGTCCGTCGTCAATCACTGCGCTGCCGGGGCCGTCGTTCACCGCGCCTTTTTCCTCGGCGAGCATGAGCTTGCCCGATGGATTTCGGATCGTTGAAAGTTTGTTCAGGATGATCAACGAGCGATCCTTTGAAATGAAACTCGCCATGCCGGAGTCGCTGTGGGCATTGAGCGAGTAACTGTAAAAATACTGCTCCGTAGCCGGATTGCTTTTCCACAACATCTCGCGCGTCTCGGCGTCGCGGTCAGCGGGGCAGCGCAGGAGTCGTGGTTGGTACTGGCCGAGTGATTGAATCACGCTGCCGCGCTGCGGATCGCGCATGGTGACGTTGCCCGAAGCATCAGCTTCCAACTGCCACCAGACCCAGTCCTCCTGTTGCGCGCCCAAACCGCTGTGCGGGGAACTCGTGGGAAACGTGTCGTGGTTGTCGTGCAGATAAAGTTGAAACGCAATTCCCAACTGGCGGAGATTGTTGGCGCACGCCGCTGATTGCGCGCGGGACTTGCCGCGCCCCAACGCAGGCATCAGCAGCGCTGCGAGAATGCCGATGACGGCCAGCACCACGAGCAACTCCACCAGCGTGAAGCCGTCGCGTGCGGATCGTTGCTGTTGAACGCGCATGGAAATTTTCGTCCGTTTGTCGGTTGAGTCTGGCTGAGGAACATCCGCGTGACAACTCCGGCATCGGCGCAGGGTGCGTTCGGGGTGTGACTAGAGTCGGGTGAGGCCGTGCATCATCCCTTTCCACGTCCCATTCTTTACGCTGGATTTTCCACCCGCCGGCGACTAGAAACCCGCATGGATAAATTTCTCGAAGCGGCGATTGAAGAAGCGAAGAAGGGTCTTGCGGCTGGCGGCATCCCCATCGGTTCGGTGCTGGTGCTCGACGGCAAAATCATCGGACGCGGGCATAATCAGCGCGTTCAACACGGCAGTGTGATCCATCACGCCGAGATGAACTGCCTCGAAAATGCCGGGCGACTCAAAGCCTCCGTCTATCAAAGGTGCATCCTCTACTCCACACTTTCGCCGTGCCCGATGTGCAGCGGTGCGGCATTGCTCTACAAGATTCCACGCATCGTCGTGGGTGAAAACGTCACATTCCAAGGCCCCGAAGCCTACGTTCGCTCGCAGGGTGTGAATGTGGAAATCCTCAATGATCCGACGTGCATCAAGCTGATGAATGATTTCATCGCAGCGCGACCCGAACTGTGGAACGAAGATATCGGCGTCTAAACCGCCTCCAATTCGCAGCTTGAATTGCTTCTGCCAAGAAATACGCTGTGCGCGAAGCTGCGATTGGTAAAGTCACATCAAGACAGCTTCTTAATTTCAGGATCCAAATGGCAGGAAACCGTAAAACTTGGCAGACGTTCGACGAGATTCACAAAGCCGCCGAAGAAGGCGACGCTCAGGCTCAATGTTATCTCGGCGTCGCCTATCAGAACGGCCAGGGCGTCCAGCAGGATTATGCGGAGTCAGTGAAATGGTTTCGCAAGGCATCCGATCAAAACGATCCTGTGGCGCAATGCTATCTCGGATTCTGCTTTCTCTCCGGCCACGGCGTTCCAGAGGAAGCGGGCGAGGCGGCGCGTTGGTTTCGCGAGGCGGCGGAGCAAGGCGATCCCGCAGCACAGTTCAATCTCGGTTTGCTATATGAAACCGGTCAGGGCGTGCCGCAAAATTACGCTGAAGCCGTGAAATGGTATCACGCCGCCGCCGAACGCGGCGAACCGCAGGCGCAATTCAACCTCGGAGTTTTCTACGAGCAAGGCCACGTCGTCCCGCAGAGTTTTGAAGATGCCGTGAGATGGTATCGTGCATCGGCGGAACAGGAAGTCGCCCCTGCTCAATGTAATCTCGGCCTCTGTTACCAGACCGGACGTGGTGTGCCGGAGAACATGCAAGAAGCCATGAAGTGGTTCATCCGCGCTGCACGGCAAGGCGACAAAACCGCTCAACATAATCTCGGCGTCCACTACGCCACGCAGGAAGCCCAACAGCAAGCCGCTGAAGAAGAGGCCGCTGGCGAAGAGGCGAAGTGATTTCTTTCTGAAAGTAGCAGCCGACGTGAGTCGGCTCTAACTTTTCCCCGACGGATTCAGATAGAGACGATTCACTTCGGCTACCACGGCTCACGAGTTCAAGCGCGAAATCAGGTTCGGGAAAACCTCACATCACCTTCCGATGGCGAAACCGATCCAACGCCACCGCTGCGATGATGATGCCACCAATGACCATTTCCTGAACCCACTTCGGCCAGCCCATCTGTTGTCCGCCCGTGTAGAGAATCGTGATCATCAACGCACCGATCAACGTGCCGAGGATTGAACCCTCGCCGCCGTTGAAGCTCGCGCCGCCGATGATGACTGCCGCGATGACGAACAATTCATACATGGCTGCGCTCGTCGGTTGCCCGATGCCGCCGATGTAGGAAAACTGCATCAAGCCCGCCACGCCGCAGAAAAATCCGCCCGCCATGTACACGAACAATTTCGTCCGCCCCACCGGCACGCCGCAAAGCCGCGCGGTTTCTTCGTTCGAGCCGACGGCGAAGATATGCCGTCCCAGCCGCGTGTAACGCAGGATGAACGACGACGCCAAAACACCCACGAGCAGAATCCAGATGCCCGTCGGCAGAATTTGCCAGCCTCGCGTCGCGCTCGAAAGCGTCGGGTCCATGATCGTGTTGATCCAGGTTTCCTCCGGCGGATATATGTCGCGCTCTTTCGCGATGCCTTTCGCCAAGCCGCGAATCATTCCCATCGTTCCCAGCGTGACGATAAACGGCACGAGCCGCAGCCCGACGACCATCGCGCCGTTCGCCAAGCCAGCCAGCGTGGAAATCAAAACACCCGCACCCACCGCCAGAAAAGGCGTGAGCTTCGGATGCAACGTCGCGTACGCCTGCATCTGACCGTCCGCACCGGTTACTTGGATGTTCATCACATACGCCACGGTTACGACCGACAATGCGATGAGCGAACCCGCCGACAGATCAATGCCCGCTGCGATGATGATCATAGTCATGCCGAGTCCCGCCGTGCCGTACACGCAGGACTGGCGCAGGAGGTTTTCCAGATTGCGGAGCGTGTAAAACTTGCCGCCGTCCACCATGAACGCAAAGAACGCGAACACGATGATGAGCGCGAGAAAACGCCCGAGGATGTTTCCCCAGCCGGAGCTGAGTGAAAACTTTGATCCGCCCGATGTTGTTTCAACTTTGTCTGTCATTTGAAATTATTTGACCACGCAACCTATCTTGGATGATTTGTAACTGTTACAGTTGGTGACGGATCACTGGCAGTCTGTTGGATGATGATCCGAAATCTTTTTCCCCAAGGATCAACGAGTGCCATCCCAGGCTTCCAAGGCGGCGGAGCATCAAGTTGATATTTTTTGGATACTAAAAAATCGACCATCACGTCATATTGGTTTGCGTCTAACTCTACAGTTTCGTTGGTGACAAGCATCTCACTGACTAAAACTCTGACCTTTGAGTCGGGTTTTCTGACTTCAGCTTGCATCGCACTCGCTATTGCCGAACTTGCGCCAATTATCTGAGCTTTCTTTGCTACCAAAGACAACACACGCTCCCCAACAAAAATGGCCGTTGACAATATAATCAACGATGTAACAAGCACTAGGGCTCTGTATTTCATGTGTTTAGCGGTTAAACATCTTCCTGTCCAATCGCCGCCTTGAGCAATTGATGTTCATCCCATTGCGCACGCTCGCGTGTTTCGCTCAGTTTTCCGCGCGACATCACCGCGATGCAGTCGCACGTACCGAGCAGTTCTGGAATGTAACTGCTGATTATCAGCACGGCTTTGCCGCGCGCCGCTAGCTCGTCAATCAACAGATA
>CAMCWI010000211.1 GCA_945882065.1 Akkermansia muciniphila | reverse complement strand
CCGTCGCCGCGATAGTCAAAGCGGCTGGTGGTGGTTTTGACGCCACATGCTTCGGCTGCAAGTTTTCGAAAGCGAACGACGTAACCGCGAAGGCTTTGCGCGGACACGTCTGCGGACTTGCTCGCGGCTTCAATTATCTCGCCCACAGTCGGCACGCCTTTGGAGGTGCTACGGTCGGGCGCAAACTCGGCGAGCGCAATAGTCCATCCTGCGGCTTTCACGCGTTGGTAAAGCTTGGCGGCGGTGCGGCTGGCGGCTTCCTTGTCGTTTGTGCCAAGTGCGAGTTCCTCTCGTTTGCCAGCGTGCTGGATGCGTGCGCGGTATTCCTGAACCTCGCAAGTCTCGCCGTTGTTCTCGTATGTGCGCCGAAATACTCTATCGCGCCAGTGTGCGGGTGTGAATTTCGAGGCGGTTGAAACTGGCACAGATATTTTCTGCGCCACTTCTGCGCCACTTTTCGGGTTTAGCGGTGTTGTGTCGTGTTTCTCGGTGTCGTTCGTTTTCATGCTGTTTCGCCTTTGTTTATCGGTGTTATGTGCTACTCCGTAAATCTTCTCACAACACCGTGCAACTGTCAAGACGTGGACTCATAATCCTTTGGTTCTCGGTTCAAGTCCGAGCAGGCCCACCAATCTCACCACGTCGCCAGGCCAGCCCTCATCCATCTGTCTTTCTCAAAACGAAATGATTGTGAAGCGGCTCGCTTGTTGGCACAAAGCACCCATGCGAATCCTGATTGCGACAGTCACGGCGGGCGGTGGGCATCTCGCGGCGGCGGCCGCGCTCGACGAAGCGTGGCGCGCGTTGCGTCCCAAGGACACGATTGAGCGCGTGGATCTGGTGAAGTTCTTTTCCCCGCTGCACCGGAAGATTCACGCGGACGGCTACGTGAAACTCGTCGAACGCGCGCCGGAGCTGTGGGGCATGATCTTCGCCAAGACGGACGATGTGAAAGTCGCGCGGAAGTTGAATCGCATCAAAGAACTTTTTCCCAGTCGCGCGCGGACTCGTTTCGCCAAATACGTGAATGACTTCAATCCTGACGTAGTGCTTTGCACGCATTACGAGCCAGTGGATGCGCTGGGCCAGATGCGGCGCAAACAGAAAACCAAACCTCCACTTGTCGTCAGCGTCGTCACTGACTTCGAGGCGCACGCGTTGTGGATGGATGCGGACGTGGACTTGTATTGCGTGGCGGCAGAGGAAACCAAAGCCCGCCTCGTAGCTCGCGGCTCGGCCGCAGAAAACGTCGTGGCTACTGGAATTCCCATCGCGGCAAAGTTCGCGGCGCAGGTGGACACGCTAGCCGTGCGCAAGACGCTTGGGCTGCGTGATGATTTGCCAACGTTGCTCGTGTTGAGCGGCGGCTTCGGCATGGGGCCAGCGGGGGAAATTCTCCATGAACTCGACAAGGTGGAGCGCGAGTTTCAAACCGTGGTCGTGTGTGGGAGAAACGAAGAGTTGCGGCGCGAACTCGCGGCGCAGGATCGCAAACATCCCACACGCGTCCTCGGTTTCGCGAGCAACATGCACGAACTCATGGGCGTGGCGGATTTGATCATCACCAAACCCGGCGGCCTCACCTCGTCCGAAGCGCTCGCGCTGGGCAAGCCGTTGTTCATCCTCGATCCGATTCCCGGCCAGGAAGCCGCGAACAGTGATTTCCTTCTCGAACGCGGTGCAGCGGCCAAGGTGAATCGCGTGGAAGATTTGCCGTATCGCGTCGAACAATTGCTCGGCTCGAAAAAGCTCGGCGAGATGGCGAAGGCTGCGAAGGCGTTGGGGCGATTGAAATCTGCGGAGACGGTTTGCAAGGAAGTCATCTCACGGTTGAAGCCGCGTTGAAGCCGCGCTCATGGACGACAAAATCTACCAACTGATGCGCGGGTTGCTGGGGCTGGCGTTGGGATTTTATTTCCGCCGCATCGAACGCTTCCATGCCGAGCGCGTCCCGAACACAGGGCCGATTCTGTTGACGTCGAATCATCCCAACTCCGTCACCGACCCATTCATCATCGGCGCGGCGCTCCCGCGCAAGGTGAACTTCATGGCGACAGTGCAGTTGTTTCGTTTTGCACCGCTCAAGCGGCTGCTCACGCGCTGCGGCGTCATTCCCGTGAACCGCCTCAAGGATGATCCCAAAGGAATGCGCTCGGTCATGGACACGTTTGAAGCGGTGTATCGAGTGTTGGAACGCGGTGAGGCTGTGGCCATTTTTCCCGAAGGCATCACGCATGACGATCCACAGTTGAAGGAAGTCAAAACTGGCGCGGCGCGCATGGCGTTGGAACTCGAACATCGCCACGGCGGCAAACTCGGATTGCAGATCGTGCCCGTCGGCTTGACGTTTTCCGCCAAGGAGCTTTACCGCAGCGAAGCACTGGCGAACTTTGGCGAGCCGATTTGTGCGGCGGATTTTCTCACCGACTACGAGACACACCGCAAAGAATGTATCCGCAAACTCTCGGCCGAGATCGAGGCGCGGATTCAGGCGTTGATCCTGCACATCCCCGATCTGGAACAAGCCCGCGTCATCACGGCGGTGAAGCGGCTTTACTTCGACCGACTCCAAGTCGGCGACCAAGTCGTAGAAAACTCAGTGACCCCGCGTGCCGACGAACTCATGCTAACGCAACGGATCAGCGCGGCGGTCCAACAGATTTATCGCACTACGCCGGAGGTGGTGCAAGGTTTTGCCGCAAGACTGCATCGTTACGAATCATCTCTGGCGCGACTGCATATTTCGGACGAAGAACTCGCCGGGTTTCAAAACCGCACGGTGCGCGTGCGGCAAAGTCTATTGCGTGCCACCGTCGCAATCCTGTTGTTTGCTCTCGCACTTTACGGCTGGGTCTTTCGGTTGCTCCCCGCTCTGATCGTCACTTGGGCGGTGCGACGCTTCGCAAATCTGAACAAGCACAAAGCACAGGTCTCGACCACTACCATTGTGGCGGGAGTCATCGCCTTTGGTTTGATTTACACGCTCTACTTTGCTGGCTTTCATTGGAAATTCGGTTGGCCAGCGAGTCTTTGGTTCGGGCTATCGCTGCCTGTCACCGGTTTGATCGCGCACTATTATCTGAGTGCCGCGCAAAAGCTGGCTGCTTCGGTGCGGACGACGATTGTTCTACTGCGCGCTCCGTCTGCCGCCAAACGACTCTTCGTTATGCGCCAAGGATTGGTGGCGGAAATTGAAGTGGCGCACCAAGCGCTGCCAACCCTCCGGAAAGAAAACGCATGATCAGAGCATGGCTACAAAATGCTTTAGGAATGCGCCCGTCTTTGGGCGCAGCAACTTCCGCAATTAACATTGGCTTGAAACTGCGAAAACCCTCGCTCCGATGGGCGTTGCTCTGGCCGAGGACGGCCACACTCCGCACGTTGATATCACGCGCAACTGTCACAGTCTTTCTGACGCTTTTCCCCTTTGATCTCCACGCAGAAGAAACAGTCACCCGACTGAAACCTGACGAGCAGATCGTATTTTATCCGAGCGTAGCGCAGCGCGTGCCGGGCGAGACAAACTTATGGCGCGTGGAGATTCGCGGCTGCGTGTATGAGGTGGAGAACCAGAGGTTGCTGGTGGCTGCGTTTCGCGAGGCGATGGAGTTGAAAACCGAGGAGATGACTTCGGCCCAATCGGTCGTGTTCGGCGAACGCCCGCGGTTGTTCCTCGTAGATCACGAACGCGGGAAGAAAATTTTCATTCGCTGCGGCACGAATGAATTCTTCGTGGGCAAATCCGGCGCGGATGGACGGTTCTCAGGTAAAATCAATTTCAAAGATTCAGCCGCCACCAGTTTCACCGCCATTCTCCAGCTTGGCGACTTACGCATTTTCTCCGGCGCAATCTTCCCGCTCGAAGCCGAAGGCATCAGCGTGATCTCGGACATTGACGACACCATCAAGATCACCGAAGTGCGCGACATGCAGGCGACTTTGATGAATACATTTCTGCGCGAGTTCCAAGCCGTGCCCGGCGTGGCGGAGTTTTATCAAGCGCTAGCGCGTTCAAACGTCCCAGCTTTCCACTACATCTCCGCGAGTCCGTGGCAGCTTTACGGACCACTGGCCGCGTTCGTTGCCTCCAACGATTTTCCCACTGGCCCATTCGAGTTGAAACAATTTCGCTGGAAGGACCGGAGTTTCTTCAGCCTGTTCGCCGCCCCGGAGAAATACAAACCGGGCGTCATCGAACCGCTGTTGAAGAAATTCCCGAAACGGAAATTCATTCTCATCGGCGATTCAGGTGAGCGCGACCCAGAAATCTACGGCGCACTGGCGAGGAAGTTCCCCGAGCAGATCATCCACATCTACATCCGCGACGTGACGAAGGAGACCGACGAAGCCAAACGCTACCAAGAAGCCTTTCGCGATATGCCACGAGCCAAGTGGCATATATTCCGCGAGCCGAGTAAAATCAAACCGGGATAATTTCCCGCGTTGTTCCACGATTTAGGAAGGGAACTTTGACGTGAATTTCACGAATTAGAACGAATTCTGAAATCCTATTCGCGATAATTTGCGAAATTCGCGTCAAACAGTTTTCCGTTCCTAGTCTCGTATTTCGTGGTTCAACCGAATTATTCCCGCTAAACTCCTCGCGTGGCGAAACCTAATTCCATCGAACTGCCCGGCATCCCGCCGATGCCAATCCTGTACGAAGACCGCGCCGTGCTGGCCATTGACAAGCCGCGCAACTGGATGCTCGTGCCTTTTAACTGGCAGCGCACTAACCGTAATTTGCAGGCGGCCATCGTTTCGTCCATCGCGGCCAAAGATCATTGGGCGCGCTCGCGCAGCCTCAAGTTTCTGCGCTACGTGCATCGCTTGGATGCGGAGACAACGGGCATCTTGCTCTTTGCGAAAAGTCAGGGAGCGGTGGATGCGTATGGAGAATTGTTTGAGAGTCGGCGGATGGAGAAAACTTATCTGGCTGTGTCGAGTGAGTTGCCAAAGGAAACCGAATGGACCTGCCGCTTTGCGCTCGCGCAAGACGAGCGGAAGTTTGGTCGCATGAAAGTGGACGCGCTCACGGGCAAGGAATCTGAAACCCATTTCAAGGTGTTACAGATTCTAGATCGGGACGGGCCCAAGCTAGCGGCTACGGCAACTCCCAAAGCAAATCTTGCCAACATCCGCAACAATGAGACACACGCTGAATTCAAAGCGCGGAAATTGGAGATCGAAAAGAGCATGCGCCAGATCACGCCGACAGCCACTCCAAAAGCACTCATCGAAGCGCATCCGCTCACGGGACGTACGCACCAGATTCGCGTGCATCTCGCTGAATCCGGATGCCCGGTGTTCGCGGATGAATTGTATGGCCAGCGTCCACCCCGAACGGAGATGGGTTTGCGCGCCGTTCGCCTTTGCTTTGCCGATCCGTTCACACGGCGACCTGTGGACATCCGCGCGCCGATTGACAAGTTCTGCAGAGAATACGGGTTCGACATTCCCAAGCTCTAAGGCAAACTCTCTGGCTTTATGGAAACGATCAATACCAGTGCAGCGATTGAAATCATTCCGGTCGAGTCAGGAAATGAATTTCTCGAAGTGCGTCAGTCCGCCATCCACGGCACGGGCGGTTACGCGAGGAAAGATATTCCGTCTAGCACACGCATCATCGAATACGTCGGCGAACGGATAGACAAGATCGAGTCCGCCAAACGCTGCGAGGCTGAGAACGCTTACATCTTCACGATTGATGATGATTGTGATCTGGATGGAAACGTCGCGTGGAATCCGGCGAAGTTCATCAATCATAGTTGCGCGCCGAACTGCGAAGCAGAGTGGGACGAGGGACGCATCTATATCAATGCATTGCGCGACTTGAAGCAAGGCGAGGAACTCACCTTCAACTACGGCTTCGACCTAGAAGATTATCTCGACAACGTCTGCCAATGCCGCACCCCGGCGTGCGTAGGGTTCATGGTGGCAGCGGAACACTTCGAGCAAGTGCGAACCCAGTCAACGCTTCCGAAACCTTCCAGCAAGCTCGTCTCAGCTGAAAAATTGATTGCGTGAATCTGGGGAAACCATTTCGACTCGGCGTGCTTGGTTCGGGTAAAGGCTCGAACTTCGTCGCTATCGCGGACGCCATTGCTGCGGGGAACATTCCAGCGGAAGTAGCGCTCGTCGTGAGCGATGTCGTGAGCGCAGGCATTCTGGAACACGCGCGCCAACGTAATCTTCCGGCGCGTTTTATTTCGCCCGGGAAGTTTCGCACCAAGCTGGATGAGGACGCCGAACACGCCTACGTGACGGCGTTGCAGGACGCAAAAGTTGATTTGATCGTGCTCGCCGGTTTCATGCGCGTGTTGAAGGGCGATTTCCTCCGCGCCTTCGAGGGACGCATCGTCAATGTGCATCCGTCGCTGTTGCCGTCGTTCCCCGGCCTCGAAGCGTGGAAACAGGCGCTCGATCACGGCGTGAAAGCGACCGGTTGCACCGTGCATTACGTGGACGCAGGCGTGGATTCCGGCGCGATCATCGGTCAACAAACCGTGCCCGTGCTGGACGATGACACGGCAACGACGCTGCACGCGCGTATTCATGCGGCGGAGCATGAGATTTATCCGAAGTGCGTCGCGGCGATTGCGCGGGACGAGATTCTCGTGCAAGGCCGGCGGGTGATCAGGAAAAAACGTTAACCACGAATGGACACGAATTCACACGAATATCCAGGTAGGGCGCGG
>CAMCWI010000210.1 GCA_945882065.1 Akkermansia muciniphila | reverse complement strand
CCCGCTTCAAGGTTCAGCCCCACGCGTTTGCTGCTTCCAAAATAAATTGTGCCTCCGATGGTGAGGAACGGGGAGATGTCCTCCGGCTTGAACTCCATATTTACTACGAGATCAGGGTCCGCGTAGGTGTTTCCATCCAGTTCAACGCTAGTTCCAGTGGTAGTGCCGCTGAATTTATTCTTGTTCAACAACACGCCTCCAGTGATGCGAAGAGAACCCTTCTTTGAAAAATAATAATCAATGCCTAGCGGAATGGATTCCAGATGAAAGTTGAGGCTGTACTCATTGCCATCCTCTTCACCGGTATAGTCGTAATCGAAATAGTTGAATCCGCCTCGGATGCCAAAATGATCTGAGAAACGCAGGCTGACCGTTCCACCCAAGCCCAGCGTGCCCGCATCGGCTGTGAGAGACAGGGTGCGATGATCCACCTCCTCGGATGCCACGGCTCTCTGGACACCGACCACCGCCAAACCGATAACGACCACTGCCAAACGACTTTTGATTCCGTTTAACTTCATGTTGTTCCCTTTGGTTGATTGTTTCGCCACGCAGCAAAACATGACATGCGTTCCGCTCTGGGCTTGCCTACCGGATACCGTGCCGTTCACCAGACAACAAGCCTAAACGCACTCGCGTAAATTCTTTCTAGTCGCCAACGTCCCGGACATTTTCCAAACTCTCCCACGCAATGACCGTTTCACTGTTCATCCCATGCTTTGTTGACCTGATGTATCCGCAGGTGGGCATCAGCATGGTGCGTATCTTCGAGCGGCTCGGCCACAAGGTCGCAGTGCCGAAAACTCCGGCGTGTTGCGGGCAGCCGGCGTTCAACACCGGCTACTGGGACGAGAGCCGCGCCATCGGCGTTCCGATGCTTGAGGCGTTGAAGGACGCAGACGCGGTCGTCATCGCCAGCGGTTCATGTGGTGCGATGATGAGCGTGTTCTATCCGCAACTCTTCGCGGGGACGCCTCACGAGGCAGCAGCCAAAGCGGTCGCGGCGAAGTGTTTTGAGTTCTCAAGTTTCCTAGTCAACAAACTTGGCGTGACCGATCTCGGCGCGAAGTTTCCGCACAAGGTCACGTTCCACGACGGTTGCCACGGCTTGCGCGAGTTGAACAACAAACGCCCGCCGCGCGAACTGCTTGCGAAGGTGAAGGGGTTGGAACTTGTAGAGATGGGGGCAGCAGAAACCTGCTGCGGCTTCGGCGGAACGTTCTCGGCCAAGTTTCCCGCTATCTCGACGGCCATGGGTGAGGTCAAATGCGCTTCTGCGCTGGAAACGAAGGCGGATTACATTGTCTCCTGTGATTCAAGCTGCTTGATGCAGATTCAGGGCTTGGCGGATAAGCAGAAGAAGGGGATTAAGACAATTCATTTGGCAGAAGTGCTAGCCCAATCATGAGCGCGCCAGCCACCCATTTCAATGAAGACGCCCGGCGGGTTGCGCCGGACACACGGCATCGCGGCATCATCCAGACGGCGATGGGCAAATACGAGGTCGTGCGCGATCAACGCAAGTTGTTGTTTCAAGACTGGCAGGGCGCGCGGAATCTCGCGGCGCGCACCAAGTTCGAGGCGGTTAATCATCTCGACACGCATCTGGCCGAGTTCGCGCGAAACATCGAAGCGCGCGGCACAAAAGTCCATTGGGCCAGCAATGCCGAACAGGCGCGCAACATCATCCTTGGCATCCTGCGCGACAAGCAGGCGAAGGTCATCGTGAAGTCCAAGGCGATGACGTCCGAGGAAATCCATCTCAACGACGCGATGGAGCATGCGGGTTACGAAGTCGTCGAGTCAGACCTCGGCGAATACATCGTCCAACTCCGCAAAGAACCGCCGTATCATCTAGTGTTCCCCGCGATGCATCTCACGCGCGGTGAGATCAAGGACTTGTTCCAGAAGAAACTCAACGACGCGCCGTCCGATGATCCCGAGGCGTTGACAATGGTGGCGCGGCGCGCATTGCGGAAAAAATATCTGCAAGCGGACGTCGGCATCACGGGCGCTAACTTCGCCATCGCCGAGACGGGGATTATTTCCATTACGGAAAATGAAGGCAACGCGCGACTCACAGCGGCGTTGCCCAAGACGATGATCACGCTCGTCGGCATCGAGAAGATTTTGCCACGCCTGGAAGACCTCGCGCTGTTCCTGCCGATGCTCGCGGTGATGGGCACGGGCCAAGCGTTGACGTGTTACAACACGATGTATGGCGGGCCGCGTCAACCCGGCGAAGCTGACGGGCCCGAGGAATATCATGTGGTGCTACTCGACAACCAACGCACCACGCTTCTCGCCGACGCCGAACAACGCGACGCGTTGGGCTGCATCCGCTGCGGTGCGTGCCTGAATGTTTGCCCCATCTTCCGTAACGTCGGTGGCCACACCTACGGCACGGTTTATGGCGGGCCGATTGGCTCGGTCATCACGCCGCACCTGCGCGGGCTGCAGCAATGGAAACATCTCAGCTATGCGTCGTCGCTTTGCGGTGCTTGCACCGAGACGTGCCCGGTGAAGATTGATCTGCATCATCATCTGCTGCAGAACCGTCGCAACGCCTCCGCGCCGACGACAGGCAAGCCGAGCTTCTTACAAAAGCTCGCGTTCAAGATTTTTGCGCCAGTTGCAAACAAGCCAGCGCTCTGGTCGTTGACAACGAAGTTGAGCCGCATCGGCATGAAGCTGCGCGGCTTGGTGAACGGCAGCGCAATTGATCCGGCGCAGGCATGGACAAAGACGCGCGACCTGCCGCCGATTGCCAAGCAAAGTTTCCGGGAGTGGTGGAAGGAACAGGGAAAATGAGCGAACGCGAGAACATTTTTAATCGTATCCGCGAGGCGTTGACCGTCGAGGCTCACTCGCATAACGGGACAGGCTTACCGACGACGGCGGAGCATCGCGGCGTGATGCCGCCGGTCGGCGCGAGTGAGGATGAGCGATTTGCGTTGTTCGCAAAGAACGCCAGCGATCTCAAGGCGACGTTCAAGCTGGTCAAAGACGCAGGTGAACTCACAGCGGAACTGCGTGCGTTGCGCGACACAGAAAAGTGGCAGCGCGTGGCGACCCATAAGAGTCCGCTCGCCCAGACCCACGCCATCGGACTTGGCTTGCCCACGCTTGTCACTGACGACGGCTACGACAAACACGACATGGAGCAGTGCGATGTGGGCATCTCGGTGTGCGATGCGTTGATTGCGCAGACGGGCACGGTGTTGGTGACGAGTCGAAACTCGGGCGGACGGGCGTTATCCTGTTTGCCGCCACATCACGTCGTCATCGCGCGGCGGGAACAATTGGTGGCAGATCTGCCTGCGGCGTTCGCGATGGTGAAGAAAATTTACAGTGCAAATTATCCGAGCATGATCTCGTTCATCACCGGACCGAGCCGCACAGGTGACATCGAACGCATCCTCGTTCTCGGCGCACACGGCCCGAAGAAGCTGACGATTTTTTGCTTATGATTTGCGCTCTGTTTTTGGCAACCGGCGACCAACCAGCGGGTGTGGGCCACGGGTATAATGAAAGATGGGTGAAGCTAGATTGGCTAGAGCAACGCATCTGCCTCCACTCATCCGACCGGCTTGAATTATTTTGAGTTTCGGCCTTAATCCGGGTTTGGAGGTTTGTTTGTGGGTGCAGGCGAATGCAGGGCGATTCAATGGGAACACAGGAATAAAACAGCCAAAACTCAAAAACTCAGAAATAAGATTTGGAAAGGGATGAAGCCCGGCTTTACCAGAGAAGAGGCTTGACCCGCGCCGCCATCCGCTCACCTTGACGCGCAGCTTCATCACTGGAGCAAGCCGAAAAATATGAGTCCTGAAATGAACGAATGGATTGAGATGGCCTTGCGCTGGACGCATGTCTTCGCTGGAATCATGTGGGTCGGCGCGACTTTCTTTTTCACCTGGCTGGATGGGCGATTTGTGGAGATGGAAGAAAACCCTGCCAAGCCGGGCGAGAAATCCGAGAAGACCGTGTGGATGGTTCACAGCGGCGGCTTCTATCTCGTAGAAAAACAAAAGCGTCCGACGATGATGCCGGGCGTGTTGCATTGGTTCAAATGGGAGGCGGGCATCACTTGGATCACAGGCATCCTGCTGTTTGGCCTGATGTTTTATCACGGCGGCAAACTGATTGAGTTTGAGGACGCACCCATCAGTAAAGGCGCGGCAATCTGGTTGAGTTTCGGAATGATCCTCGGCGCATGGGTGATTTATGATCTGATCTGGAAGTTCTGCAAGATTGAACTCCTCGGTGTGGTGATCTGTTACGCGTTGGTGGTCGCTACATCATGGATTTGCTGCAAGTATTTCAGCGGGCGCGGCGCGTATCTGCAGCTCGGCACGATGATGGGCACGATCATGGCTGCGAACGTCTGGATGCGTATCCTCCCCTCGCAACGCCGCATGGTCGCTGCATTGAAATCCGGGAAGGAGCCAAACCTCGAAGAAGGCGCGCGAGCCAAAAACCGTTCTAAACACAACACGTTCATCGTCATCCCAGTCGTGTTCATCATGATCAGCAACCATTACCCCATTACATACGGTTCACCTCACAACTGGCTGGTGCTGTCTGTACTCGTGCTGGTGGGTTGGGCGGCGGCGAAGATTATTCGTAAGGCGTAATGCCCCCTCGGTGTGATCGAACGCGCGACGAGGTGTTAACGCACTCCTCGCCACCCTGTTGTTTGTTGCCAGCCTCACCCGTCTTGAATCACACCCCAAAACAACGGAGAACGGATTTTTCCTTCCTTTGACACATGGCATCTGTTACGAAACCAGCCGTGCAAAATTCAAAATTATTGGCCGGTCTCATCTTCGTCTGTCTGTGGTTTGTGACCACAGCGGGTGCGCTCGTGTTTGACCTGACGGACGGATCGAAGGTCGAAGGTGAAATCATTCTTGCCAAGCCCGACGGCCTCCAGATTCGCATGGAGGGAAATAAGTACGAGAAGCTCGACTGGAGCAAGTTTTCGCAGCCCACATTGAACGAGTTGAAAAAGGACAAAAAGCTCGCCCCTTACGTCGAGCCTTACATCGAAGTTCCTCTCGACGAAAAGATCAAGAAGACCGAGGTCGCCATCAAAGAAGTGCCGCATCTGGAACGCCCGCTGAAAGGCTCGTTGCTTGGCGCGATGTTCTCATCCTCCATTGGCATCGTCTGCATGTTGCTGCTCTATGCGGCGAACCTCTATGCGGCGTATGAGATTGCCGCCGTGCGCGCGTATCCTCCGGGCCTGGTCTGCGGGATTTCCGCCGTCGCGCCCGTCATTGGCCCGGTGGTTTTCCTCTGCCTGCCCACCAAGATGGGGCCGACGCAGGATGAACTTGCGGCGGAGCAACGAGCGGCGATTGAAGAAACCCAGGCTGCGACCTACGGCGACGCTGCGGCTTCTCAAACCAGATCACCCGAAGCTGAAGCGCACAGCGCATCCGCTTCCCAAGCACCTGCCGCCGCCAGTGTGCAAACCCAGTTCTTCAAACGTGGACAGTTCACGTTCAACCGTCGCTTCATCGAGACCAAGTTCGCCGGATTCTTCGGCATGGTGCGCAAGGACGCGGAAAAAGACCTGTTGTTGATCATCAAGTCGGCGCGAGGTGAGTTTGTGGTGACGCGTATTTCCGACATCGGCGGTACGGAAATGAAGGTGGATGTCCACAGTGGCGACGCATCTCAACAGTTACACATCCCGTTCGTGGAGATACTAGAAATGCAGATCAAACATAAGGACGCTTGACCTGTCGGGAGCAAATCCACCAGCCTGCTGGCACACAACTCGCTAATTTTTCGCGCAGAACAACGCACGCATGAAATATAAAACCATTTTACTGTTCGGAGCACCCGGTGCTGGCAAGGGCACGCAGGGGAAAATTCTCGGTACGATCCCGCACTTCTTCCATTGCGCCTGTGGCGATGTGTTCCGCTCGCTCAGTGCGTCGAATCCGCTGGCGAAGATTTTTATTGAATACACCGGACGCGGACAGCTCGTGCCGGACGAACCGACCGTGAAGTTGTGGCGGAATTTCATCAAGAACAGCGAACACTCCGGACGGTTTCATCCCAAGGAAGACGTCCTCGTATTGGACGGCATCCCGCGCAATCTGCACCAGGCCGAGATGCTCGACGGCTTGCTGGATGTGAAAGCCATTTTTTTCCTGCACTGCAAAAATTTCAACTCCCTCGTCCAGCGACTCCAACGCCGGGCACTCAAAGAAAACCGTCTCGACGACGCCAATCTCGACGTGATCCGCCATCGCTTGAAAGTGTATGAGCAGGAAACTGAGCCGCTGTTGAGCTTCTACGGTCCGAAGCTGGTACACCGGATTGATTCCACGCAAGCACCCACGAAAGTCCTGCGCGACATCCTCGGCAAGATTGATAAAGCGATGCGGTGAAACCTGATCGTTACGCGCGTCAATTCTTTGCGGACCGCCGCTCTATTACGCGGTCTTCAACCACCCAGCCACGTCCGCTGCTGCGTAGGTGATCAGGATGTCTGCGCCGGCGCGACGCATCGCGAGCAGGCTTTCCATCGTCACGGCGCGCTCATCAATCCAGCCTTTCGCCGCTGCCGCCTTCACCATCGAATACTCACCGCTCACGGAATACGCCGCCGTGGGATAACCAAACTCCGTTTTCACGCGATGGATTATGTCCAGATACGCGAGCGCGGGTTTCACCATCACGATGTC
>CAMCWI010000209.1 GCA_945882065.1 Akkermansia muciniphila | reverse complement strand
GCCGGAAGTTCATACTTCACGGATGCGGACTTCCTAGACGTGAAAGCGTTCGCCGCCAAGCTCCGCGATTCTGCCAACGGCATCTCTAAACAACTCGCTGGCGAACTCTCCGCCGACACACGCGCCCTGCTCTCCAGCGGCAATGACTCTGCGTTGAAACGCTCTCTCGCCAAAGACCTCAATCGCGTGATCGAGAAAGGTCTTTACGACGACACGGCGATGGCGACGAATGTGGCAGCGCGTTGGAAAGCGACGTTTGAACTCGAAGCCATCTACGACGAGAAACAGCGCAGCGGCCAACTCGGGCCGCTCGCCATGCAACGCATCGTCTCGCAGGAAAACCTCGTCAAGCAACGCCACGACCGCATCCAGGCTGACCTCGAAAAACAAGCGAAGTCGGTTCAGGAACAATTGACCGCCGCTGGCGTCAACGTCACGCCGTATCTCGCCGCATTCATTCTGGAAGCTCCCCAAAGTTCCACCCGCATCCGGCTGAACCGCCAGATCATCGAAGGCGCGTTCCCGAAAGAGATCGCCGTCAGCAAGGGCGGGGTCTATCCCGATCAAGAAATGTACATCGCCTCGCCGCAGGATTCACAAGTGTGCTTTCAGGAATATCTCGCCGACGCGCAAGCCCGCTTGCAACGCAATCAGCTTCGCCCCGGCGAAGACGTGAAGATCATTGATAACCGCGTTCAGGTCTCCGGTCAGGTCGCAGTCATGGCCATCAACGGACTGTTGACCAAAGTCATGTTCGACAAGAATCCGAACAACGAATTCTTCGTCGAAGAAAGTTTCCCGCTCGAATGGATGTATCCGCATCTCACTCCGTTCGGCGTCATCATGAAGATCAACCGCAAGCCGCTCCCCAGCTTCACGGAAGACATCTACGAGCGCGACCACGAGTTCTGGTCGCAATTCTCCGAGCGGCTCATCGGCAACTGGATCACCTACGACACACCCGTCAGCAACATCGTGGCGTTCGTGGAGAAAGTTTATCTGCGCCACAACTGGGGCGGATTGACCGAGGGACAAAAGAAGTTCGCCCGCGATGACAACGGCCAGAAGGCATTCTCCAAACTCCGCAGCTCCATCGGCGGCGTCTATGCGTGGCGTCTCGGACCGAGTTGCCCGCCAGAATTCGCCCCGAAGAACGATGCTGAGAAGCGTCGACTCTACAAGGAGGCGGACTTCACATTCCGTCAGGCGTTCGCCTTCTGCCCCTACAGCCCGGAAGCCTTGTTCCGCTACGTGCAGTTGTTGATCCAGCCCCCTGCTGGCATCGCGCCGCGTTTCGATGACGCTTTGCTCATCGCCAAGACCGCGCAGAAGCTCGACCCTTACAATGGACAGATCGCAGGCTTGATCGGCAATCTTGAAAGTTACAAGAAGCAGATGGGACAATTCGGCAACGCGCAAAAGCTGGAGGACGAAGTCCGCAAGAATCCAGAGAACCTCACCGCCGCGTTCAACCTCGGCATCTATCACTTGCAATCGCAACAGTTCGATCAAGGCTACGCCGTCATGGAGCGCATCGTCGCCAGCCCCAAGGTTGAATTGCAGATGCTGGCGAACATCATAGACATCTACAAACAGTTGAACAATTTTCCCAAGGTCGAGACCGGGCTGGCACGTCTGACTCAATTGCAACCCAACAGCCCGGAAGCTTGGTATGATCTCGCCACCATCCGCACCACCATCGGGAAAAATGCCGAGGGATTACTCGCCGTCTCCAACGCCATTAAATTCAGTGACGCCCGCCGCACCACAGATCCCGCAGCCAAAGACATCACCGCCGTCGCCAAAAACGATCCCTACATCGCACCACTCCGCGCGATGCCGGAATTCCAAAAACTCGTGGGGCAGTAATGATTGTCGCGAAGCGACTGCGGATATTAGCCAGCTACGAAGTAGCTGGTAGCCGCAGCGAATATCGATTCGTCCTGAATGGACAATGGATAGATGTGGACGTTGCCGCCGCACTTTAAGGACCGAGTGGTGGTTGGATATGACCAGACTTTGTGTCTGCCTAATATCCTGTTTTTCCTTTGGGACTGGATCACGCCTACGGCGTTCTCAATTTGCCACGCCCAGCATCACAGCAATCGGATTTAAGTTTGCGATTTCAATTCGCGTTAGATTCCCAAATCCTATCCGAGTGACTGTGCGCGTTCTTAAATCCAATTTGTATTCAGAGTTGTCTCTGTGGCTGCCGTTGAACCGTTTTGACGAATGATCGCAACGACTCTCTCGAATATCCTTAAGCTGTTCCTGCCATCGTGGAATTTTTTCAACGACTTCTCCACTTTCCTGCGATTGGACGTCCGCACTATCCATGACGGTTGCGAATCCGAGTGGCGTCCGCTCTACTCAACCGCTCCAACGCCCAGCATACGCCGCATCTTCTTCAACGCAGACGGCAACGCCGAGTTGTTGGAGAAAACTTTCATTGATCGCATGGCGGAAAACATTGCAGACGAAGATCAGAAAGCTGTGAAGCGTTTTGAATCCGATACAAATATTCTGATGCTTGCTGGGATCGCCCGTAGCCGTCTGACTACCACACAACCCGCCGATCAGTTTCAATTCCGTCTCGTGATGGCAAGCCCTGGAGAGGCGGAGGAAGTTTTGTTTGTGTCCGCTCACTTGCCAGCTCAGGGGGAATCGCAATGACACTCGAACCCACTGTAGCCATTCGCGCCACGCAACTCTTGATCGGAATCGGCATCGCGCTTCAAGCTGCGGAGGTTCTTGCGACGCGCTCGGCACATGCCCGACTTTGCATCGGCAAACATCCACCAGACTTCTGGGCGCAATGGTTGACGGCAAAAATACTCGTCCGTCTCGCACTCTCAGCGGTATTGATTGTGGGGTTCGGAAAATATCTGCAAGTGATCGAGCCAGTGTTCTACATGGGGCTAATCTTTTCTTCTGTTGGATTGGTCATCCGCCTCAATGGCCCGCTCGGAGGCGGCAGCGACAGCATGACGTTCCAAGTTTTGATCGGCCTGCTCATCGCGGCACTCGGCGTGGCGAATCCCATCTTGGTACAAGTCGGCTTAGGTTGGATCGCGGCGCAATCCGTCCTGTCTTATTTCATCGCGGGCGTCGCCAAATTGAGGAATGAAAACTGGCGTCGCGGCCTTGCCATCAGAAACCTGATGCGTTCCAACGCCGCGTACACTGTTTTCGCGCCAGCACGAAGACTCGCGAACTCAGGTACTCTGTGCCTCGCGGCGTCATGGGCGATCATCCTGTTTGAAGTCGCGTTCCCTGCTGTGCTGTTGCTGCCGTGGGAGGGGAAGCTGGCGATGCTCTCAGCCGGGTTGCTGTTTCACATCACGAACGCCGTGGTGCTGGGATTGAACCGCTTCATCTGGGCGTGGGGGGCGACGTATCCAGCATTGCTCTATTTTACCTGAAGTGTTTTCCGAACAAGGATCATCAAGCTGGCAGCAACAGTTTTCGACTCCCCACATCATCGCCTGCAGCTACTGGCTACTGATCTGTATGCCGGATGTCCTGCGCCTCGCAGAGGTAGACTACTTCTTCGGCGATGCTCGCGGCGTGATCGCCGATTCTCTCCAGACTTTTGACCGCCACGAGCAGATGCAGACTACGTTGGATGTTATCCGGACTTTGCTTCATGTGTTCTATGACCTGCGACTGAATCTGCTTGTACAGAACATTGATTTCTTTGTCGCGAGGAATCACGGCTCGGGCAGCGGCGGAATCCTTTTGCACAAACGAATCCAAGGCTGACTTAAGCAACCCCAGCACGAGCGAAGAAAGTTTCGGCACATCAATAGTGAGCTTCAACGGCGGCTCCTTGCTAAGGTCGCGTGCGCGTTTGGCGATTTTGGTCGCTTCATCACCGACACGTTCAAGGTTCTGCGAGAGCTTCATCGCGATGGTCACCATGCGCAGTTCACTGGCAAGCGGAGCCTTGGCGAGGAGATTGATGGCCATTTCGTCCACATCGAGTTCGAAGCGATCCAGCACCTCGTCGTTCGCTTTCACGGCGAGCGCGAGGTCGAGGTCGCGATTGACGAGCGCACTGACAGCGTCGCTCACGGCTTTCTCAGCGTAACTCGCCATAGTCAGGAGTTTTTGTTTCAACTCCGCCAGGTCGTGATCAAAGTGTCGTTCCATAGTATTTTTCTGTTCTAAATCTTACTCTTAATCTTTTTCTTAATCTTAATCCCTCCTCCTGATTCACCGGAGATTACGAGTAAGATTAAGAATCAAATTAACCAAACCGACCCGTGACGTAGTCTTCCGTGCGCTTCTGCTTTGGCATGGTGAAAATCTTCTGCGTCGGGCCGGACTCGATGAGTTCGCCCATGTAAAAGAATGCCGTCTCGTCCGAGATGCGCGTGGCTTGCTGCATGTTGTGCGTAACGATGACGATGGTAAAATCCTTCCTGAGTTCAAGAATCAAATCTTCCACGCGCGACGTCGCGATGGGATCCAGCGCGCTCGCCGGTTCGTCCATAAGAATGATCTCGGGCTTCACCGCGATGGCGCGAGCGATACAGAGGCGTTGTTGTTGACCGCCGGACAATCCTAGCGCGCTACTGTGCAAGCGATCCTTCACCTCATCCCACAAAGCGGCTCCGTTCAAACTCTGTTCCACAGCGGCATCGAGTTCGCTCTTGGATTTCACACCCTGAAGTTTCAAGCCATAGGCCACGTTGTCATAGATGGATTTCGGAAACGGATTGGATTTCTGGAATACCATGCCCACGCGTTTGCGCAATTCTATCACATCTACGTCCGGCGCATAGATGTCGTGCCCGCCGATTTTTGTCGTGCCTTCGATGCGCACGCCGTCAATGAGATCATTCATGCGATTGAGGCAGCGCAGCAATGTGGATTTGCCGCAGCCCGACGGCCCGATGAACGCCGTGACGATGCGCTCCCGGATGTTGAGGGAAATCTCCTTGAGTGCTCGCGCCTTGCCGTAGGACAGCGACAGGTTGGAGATTTCGATCAGCGGCGGGCCTGCACCTGCCGCGAGCGGCGTCTGAGCAGTCACTTCAAGTTTGGGCAACACAATTTCAGCCATACAATTAAATCAGCCGAGCGCTCGGAGTTTCTTGCGGACCCGGGCGCGGATTAGAACCGCCACGAAATTCAGGGCGAACGTCAACAGCAACAACACAAGCACCGTGGCGTAAAGAATCGGACGCGTCTTCTCGATGTCCGGTGATTGTGTGGACAACACAAAGACGTGATAGCTGAGGTCCATGAATTGATCGCTCAATTTGCCGGGTAGCGACGCCATGTAATACGCCACGCCCGTGAACAGGATCGGCGCAACCTCTCCTGCCGCACGGCTCACGGCGAGGATGCCGCCCGTCATGATTCCAGGCAACGCCTGCGGCAGCACAATGCGAATGATCGTTTCCAACTTCGTCGCACCGAGCGCCAGACTGGCCTCGCGCAATCCCATCGGAATGGCCTTCAGCGATTCTTCCGTGGCGACGATCACTACTGGCATCGTCATCACTGCCAACGTGAGTGACGCCCACAGTACGGCGGGCTGACCCCAGACTGGACCGGGATTTTGCATCAACTGATCCATGTTGCGCCCGATGAAGTTGATGAAGAAACCAAGCCCGAATAAACCGAACACAATGGACGGCACACCCGCGAGATTATTAACCGCTGCACGGATGATCCGAGTAAGCCACGATCCGCTCGGGGCGTATTCAGTGAGATAAATCGCAGTGATGACGCCGATGGGCAGAACAAAAATCGTCATGACAAACACCCGGATGGTCGTGCCGATGATCATGGGAAGAACCCCGGTCGTGTCGGGATCGAAAAAATCCTTCTTCGGAATTGTGCTAACAAAGTGCCATGTCAGATTAGGCCAGCCATTGATGATGATGTTGCCGAGAATGACGGCAAGAATCGCGAGAATCAGCAGCGTTGCCAACCCAGTCAGCCCACTTAAGAAGAACGAGCCGAAATCAATCTTCCGCGTGCGAAAGTGTTGGCTGTGAGCTTTGGACTCAAGATCTGTGGCAATCATCGTTTCCCCTCCAGCCTATGTTTCAACCGATGCATCACAAGCTCGCCGATCATGTTCGAGACAAACGTCACGGCGAACAGGATCGCGCCAAGCATGAACAGAATCCGATAATGATGTCCTCCGGAAACCGCCTCTGCCATCTCCGCTGCAATCGTCGTCGTGATGCTGCGCGCTGAATCAAAGATGCTCCACGACATCACACTCGCGGAGCAGACCATCAGGACGATCATCGTTTCACCGATCGCACGACCAAAGCCAAGCACGATTGCCGCAAAAACCCCGGGAGTCGCCGCAGGTAAAACAATCTGCCACGCTGTTTGCCAACGCGATGCTCCTAGCGCGAGTGCTCCTTGGGTGTAACTGCGCGGCACACTCGTTAGCGCGTCCTCCGCTATGGAAAACACCAGCGGGATCACCGAGAAACTCAGCGCGATGCCAGCGACGAAAGAATTAAGCCGCGTTTCATAACCGAAAACAGTTTGCAACACAGTCGCCATGACGAGCAGCGCAAAGAAGCCCACGACCACCGACGGAATCCCCGAAAGCATTTCGATGACTGGCTTCACCACTTCACGCACGCGGGGACGGGCGAGTTGCGAAATATAAATCGCCGCGCCCACTGCAAGTGGCACGGCGAAGAGCAACCCGATCAGGGTGATCTTCAAGCTGCCGACAAAGAGCGGGATGATGTTGTATTTGTGAATCTG
>CAMCWI010000208.1 GCA_945882065.1 Akkermansia muciniphila | reverse complement strand
TTGGTTTTGGTTTCAGGTCTTGGGCTTTCGGTTCAAGCGCAAGTGACGAACCTGATGAACCAGCACATGGATTTCCGGTTGCAATACAACGCGACCGCCATCGGCAGCAATCGGCTTGATGTCATCCTCGGTTACGATCCCGGCCAGCGCGTCACCAATACGCAGGCGTACATCGTAGGCAACACGAATTCCAGAGTTGCGATTTCATCAAATCCCAACTTCGCATTCCTCGGTGCTCCCGGCGATCCGATATGGATTTTGCCGCAGTCGCAAAACGTCACGCTGCCGTATCTCGGCATCTCGGCGGAGGACATTCCCAACGGCGTGTTCACCGACCCAATGGAAATGGAACTCGTCTCGGTGGAAGGGCCTGGCAATTTCTTCGCGTGGTCGGTGAGTGGCGCGGGCAATCCGCCAAACATAAAATATATCGCCACAAACGGTGTCGTCTCGTCGCAGTTCAAGATCGCGAATCCATTCATCGGCAGTCACGAACACAACAACTGGGCCTTCAGCACGAACGGTCTTTATCGCGTGACGTTCCGCGCCAACGGAAGATTCATCGGTGACACGACGAACACGATTGGTCGCGACGTGGCGTGGGCGTTTCAGATATTGCCGTTGCGTCCGTGGGAGAATTGGGTTTCGACAAACTGGTTGCCCGCCACCGCCAGCAGCACGAATGGCCCTGCGGCTGATCCCGATGGCGACGGCATCCCGAATGCGCTGGAATACGCGCTAGGCTTGGATCCGCACACGACATCCGCTGGTGGCCTGCCGACGTTCTCTTTCGTTACGACGAACTCGCAAACCTATGGCGCGTTGACCTTCACACGCGTCAAGTCCGCCACGGACATTAGTTACGAACCTTCCGTACGCGGCGCATTGGACAGCGGCACATGGACAACACTCACCAACGTCGTCAGCGTTATTGATAACGGCGCGACAGAAACCATCACGCTGCGAGACTTCGCGCCATCGGCCACGAACGCGAGTCGCTTCTTCCAATTCCGCGCTCGCTTGAATTACCCATGAAGACATCGGAGGAACAATTCATATGGGCGATGAGTGTTTGTAGTTCGGCGCAAATGCGAGTCACTCCAGTTCGCCAAGCGATCCTAGATTTTCTCGCCACGATTCGCGTGCCGGTGACATTGGAAACGATTTCAGACGCGCCCGGAGTGCGTGGGCATCGTGATTCGACGACTGTTTATCGCACGTTAATGTTGTTCAAGGACGCGGACATTGTGCGGCTGGTCGGCTCATCTCGGAGGGAGAGGTTTTTCTGTCTGAACGTTCCCGGCGAGAACAATCATTTCCTGATTTGTCGCGAGTGTGGAGAGACCTCTGTTTTGCGTTTGCCGGAGCGGACGGCGAGTGAGGTTGCTGCTGCCGCTGCCGCTTGTGGATTTTCTCCGACGAAACAAGACTACGAAGTACACGGGCTGTGTAATGAATGTCAGTTGGCGCGTAAAGCGGCTCACATCCCGAGTAAGTTGCCTGTTGCGATTCGGGTAGATTCGTGATTCCTTAAAGGTCGAGTTCTATAATGAAAACTAGAAAAACAACTCGGGTAAAACGTCATAAGGTAATCTTCGTAGTCGTTGTTTTTGTATCGTTTGTTGCGTTCAATGTTTTCGCGCAACCTGTGCTAGAACCAAATGCGGTTTCGAGAGCCTCAGCGCCACAACATAAGGTCCACAAAGAGGCAAAGCCGATTTCTCAGTTCAATTATCAGCCAACCAAAGACTGCGTTCCAATAACGTTTGAGACGCTTGGCGGGTTTGCGATCAAAGTGGATTGGGTGATGAATGCGACCAATTCAGCGTTTGATACTCTCAAAAAGGAAGGCGAAATACCGGAGAAGATTCGGTCGCTCCAGGGAAAGAAAGTTTCGATCTCAGGTTTCATGAAGCCGCTCAAGCAGGACACTGGCGTCGCATCTGAGTTCCTTCTGATGCGCTATTTCTCGACGTGTTGCGAAGGCAAAACACCGCAAATCAACGAGTGGCTGCATGTCCGCACTACCGGGAAAGCCATCCCGCTCGCGAATGAGCGGATGCTTGCTGTTCGCGGAGTGCTTCAAGTCGGCGAGAAATTCGGGGCAGGAAACGTCGTCTCGATTTACCGCCTTGAAGAGGCCGAATTTGAATCGATGGGTTCGTCAGATTGACCGGTGAACCTTTGCAATCGTCCAAAGCTATATTACACTAGGAGCTCGGATTCAGGCAGTTCTTTCTTGCGATTGAACATCGCATAAAGCCCCGGCAACACGAGCAATGTCAGCATGGTGGAAGATAAAATTCCCCCAATGACCACGGTAGCGAGCGGGCGTTGGACTTCAGCGCCCGTGCCGGTGGCTAGGGCCATTGGCACGAAACCGAGCGATGCAACAAGTGCGGTCATCAGCACGGGACGCAGGCGCGTGAGTGAACCTTCGATGATGGCGTCGTCCAGCGGCTTACCTTCCGAGCGGAGTTTGTTGATGAAAGAAATCATCACCATGCCGTTGAGCACGGCCACGCCGCTCAAGGCGATGAATCCGACGCCTGCTGAAATCGAGAGCGGAATTTCGCGCAACCACAACGCCGCCACGCCGCCCGTGAGTGCCAGCGGCACTCCGGAGAAGACGAGCAGCGTGTCTTTGACTGTTCCAAATGTCGCGAAGAGCAGCAGGAAGATCAGCAGCAGCGAGACGGGCACGACGATTTGCAACCGCTTGGTCGCAGAGATCAATTGCTCGAACTGTCCGCCCCATGAAACCCAATAGCCCGCCGGGACTTTGATTTTCGCATCCAGCACCTGCTGCGCTTCCGCCACGAACGAGCCGAGGTCGCGTCCGCGCACGTTGGCGCTGACAACGATGCGGCGTTTGCCGTTCTCGCGGTTGATCATGTTCGGACCGGGAGCGATGGAAATCTCAGCCACCTCGCTTAAGAGAATGTACGCTTGCGAGCTATCCGTGGACAAACCGGAGACGCGGGTGAAGCGCGTCGAAGTGTCGCTGTTGCCATCGCGCTTGGGCAAGGGGACGGGCAGATGTTCCAGCGCGGCGATGTCGGTGCGGAGATTTTCCGGCAGGCGCACGACGATTTCAAAACGCCGGTCGCCTTCAAACACTTCGCCCGCCGCCTTGCCGCCGAGCGCGATCTCGATGACCTCCTGCAAGTCCGCGATGCTCAATCCGTAGCGCGCGAGGGCGTCGCGTTTGGGTGTGATGCTCATCAAGGGCAGGCCGGTGGTCTGCTCCAACTTCACGTCGGACGCGCCGGGGATGGTCTTCATCTCCTTCTCGATCAGCTTGCCGGTTTGCTGCAACACGTCCATGTCTTCGCCAAACAATTTCACGGCCACGTCGCTGCGCACGCCGGCGATGAGTTCGTTGAACCGCATCTGAATCGGCTGGGTGAACTCGTAGTTGTTGCCGGGGACTTCCTTCACCGCGGCTTCCAATTCGGCGACGAGTTTCGCTTTCGACTTTTTCGGGTCGGGCCATTCCTTCCGTGGTTTCATGATGATGAATCCATCCGCCACGCTCGGCGGCATGGGATCGGTCGCGATTTCCGCTGTGCCCATTTTGGCGAAGACGACCTTCACTTCCGGGAATTCCTTGAGCCGCCGTTCCAGCGCATGTTGCATCTCGATGGCTTGAGTCAAACTCGTGCCGGGGATGCGCAAGGCGTGCATCGCCACGTCGCCTTCGTCCAGGCTGGGAATGAATTCCGTGCCCATGCGCGAGGCGACGATGCCGCTGATGACCACTAGAAAGACGGTGGCCAGTGCCGTGGCGACGCGATGTTGAAGGTGGAATTTCAAAGCCGGCAGATAAACCGCCTTGGCCGCGCGCATCAGGATGTTTTCCTTCTCCGTGATTTTTCCCGTCAGAAACAGCGCGAGGGCGGCGGGAATGAACGTCGCCGAGAAAATCATCGCACCCGCCAGCGCCAGGATGACGGTGTAAGCCATCGGATGAAACATTTTGCCCTCCACTCCGCTCAACGTGAGGATTGGCAGATAGACGACCATGATGATGAACGCGCCGAAGAAGCTGGGGCGGACAACTTCCTTGGTGGCGTCGCGGACGACCTCGAAGCGTTCCGGGCGCGTCAGCAGGCGTTTCAATTTGTGCTGTTCGTCGCCGAGTCGCCGGATGCAGTTCTCCACGATGATAACCGCGCCATCCACGATGAGGCCGAAGTCGAGCGCTCCGAGGCTCATCAGGTTGCCGCTGATTTTCGAGCCGACCATTCCCGTGATGGTGAACAGCATGGAAAGCGGAATGACGAGCGCCGTGATAAGCGCGGCGCGCAGATTGCCGAGCAGGAGAAACAGAATCGCCACCACCAGCACCGCGCCTTCAAAGAGATTAATCTTCACGGTCTCGATGGTCGCGTTGACGAGATCGGTGCGGTTATAGACGGTGCGGGCGACGATTCCCTCTGGCAGCGTCTTGTTGATCTCCGCCATCTTCGCGTGGACGCGCTCGGAAACCGTGCGGCTGTTTTCGCCGATGAGCATGAAGACCGTTCCCAGCACGGCTTCGCGTCCGTCCTGCGTCGCCGCGCCGTTGCGGAGTTCTTTGCCGAGGAAAATATCCGCGACATCATCCATGTGGATGGGAATGCCATCGCGATTGCCGACGACGATTTTCTCAATGTCCGCAATGCCCGCGACCTGGCCGGGGCTGCGGATGAGATATTGCTCACCGTTCCGTTCGATGTAACCCGCGCCGATGCTGGCGTTGTTGTCGGCCAGCGCCGTCATCAGATCGCGGAAGGTCAGGCCGTAGGCGCGCAATTGGTCGGGATGCGGCGTGACGTGATATTGCTTCACGAAACCACCTATGGAATTTACATCGATGACGCCGGGCACGTTTCGCAATTGCGGCTTGATGATCCAATCCTGCACGGTGCGCAGTTCAGTGGGCGTGATTTCAGTGCCGTCGGCATTGCGTGCGCCCGGTTCGGCTTCGACATCGAACATGTAGATTTCCCCGAGGCCGGTGGTGATCGGGCCGGGTGACGGCTCGATGCCGGGCGGCAACTTGCTTTTCACTTCCTGGATACGCTCGTTGACGATTTGCCGCGCGAAGTAAATGTCCGTGCCGTCCTTGAAGACGACAGTCACCTGCGACAAACCATAGCGCGAGAGGGAGCGGGTGTATTCGAGATGCGGCAGTCCGCCCAGCGCAGTTTCGATGGGAAACGTGACGCGTTGCTCGGCTTCGAGCGGCGAGTAACCGGGCGCTTCGGTGTTGATCTGCACCTGCACGTTGGTGATGTCCGGCACGGCGTCAATGGTGAGCCGCTGGTAATTGTAGATGCCCAGCGCGGCGATGGCCGCAGTGGCAACGAGAATGAGCCAGCGGTGGCGGATGGAAAATGGAATAATGTGTTCGAGCATAATAGCGTCCGGTTAATGGTCGTGACTCGCGCCAGACTTCAAGATGTCGGCCTTGATGATGAAGCTGTTCTCGGCGGCGTATTTCTGGCCGGCGGGCAGACCGGACAGGACTTCTACCCATTCACTGTCGCGGCGGCCCAGTTCCAGAATGGCGATCTCGAACATCCCGCCGTCCTGCATGAACACCACGTCCCAATCGCGGAAGGTCTGGAGCGCGCTGGCTTTGACGGCCACTGGGACTTCCGCTTCCTCCGCGATGATTTCACCGGAGACAAACAGCCCCGGACGCCACGCGCCCGTCGGGTTCGGCAACTCGACCCGCGCCAGCATCGTCTGCGTGTCTTTCGCGCCGAACGGCGAGATGTAACTCACCGCGCCCGTCGCGTTGGTCTGGCCTTCGCTTGCGAAGAGGGTCACGACTTCGCCGACCTTGAGCTTGTTGAAATCCTTCCTGTGAACATTCAAATCCACCCAGACCGTGCCGAGATCGGCCACGGTGTAGATCATCTCGCCTTCCTTCACGAACTCGCCAGGCGTGACGTGCTTTTGGATAACTGTTCCGGCGATGGAGGATTTGACTTCGTAGCTCTGCAAACTGTCGTTGCTCTCGACAACGGCCATGACTTCATCCTTGGCGACCGCGTCGCCGAGGCGTTTGCGGACTTGTTTCACGACGCCCGGATAGCGCGGAATGACGTGGGTCATGTGGTCTTCATTGGGCACGACGCGGCCATTGACCTTGAGTGCTGTTTTGATTTTGGCCGGGCCGGCTGTTTCGATGACGATGCCGGAATTCTTTACCGCTTCGGAAGTCATCGTCGTGCGGCCTTTGTAGGAATCGTATTCCCAGCGCGAGGTCTTCCCGCCGTGTTCAGCGACAACCTTCACGTCAAACGAGTGCGGTTCGACAACTTCCATGTCGCCCAGCAAGTAATCTTGACGTTTGGCAAAACCAATCTTGTCCAAGCGTCCACCGAAGCGATGCAGTTCAATCGTCACTTTCGCCGCGCTCGCATCAATGGGCTGGCCCTTCTCGTAAAGGAACACGCGGAACTCCGGCGGCACACCACGCTCGAAGATGGTTACTTCAGTGGCAAAATCGCCGTCGCTCAAGAGGCGTCCGCCGTGCGGGCCTTTGGCAACCTCGGCTTCGGCGGCTTCGTGACCGCCGTGAGCGTCGTGGTCGTGACCGTGTTCGTCATGGGAATGGGGCTTGCCAGTTTTTAGCGCGAGCAGAGTCAGTCCCGCGCCGAGCGCAAGGACGATGGCAAACGAGATGAGTTGTTTTTTGTTCATGGATCAGAATCAGGGTTGAGCGGGTTTGGAGGATTGCACGGATTCCGGCAGCAG
>CAMCWI010000207.1 GCA_945882065.1 Akkermansia muciniphila | reverse complement strand
CATAACTGTGAACTTGGGAAATCGATTTATGGAGTCGGGGTTGATTTTGAAAGTAACGCAGATGATGCATTGGGCCTGCGTGCTGAATTTGGTCGGTGGAATTCTTTGGGTGCAGCCGCACACGTCACGTTCCGCTTGCAGGTGCAAGTTGCGGTCAAAGCAAGGAAAGTAAGTTGTCCCATACAATTGCCATCTTTACAGTGTAATCGCCCGCCGCTAATTCGTGTTGGCCTGTTGTCTCACGCCCCTCTCTGCCGTCAACCGTTATCGCGACCGTTATCGCGACACGTCCTTAGCGATGGTTATTTGGTTCTGGGTTTGCCCGCGCGCAAGACGCGCAACGTGAAGCCGCGTCCGTTTTCAAAAGCTTCCACCTTGGCTTCAACTTCCAACACGGGATAGCGCACCGTCGCCAACCCATAATTCTTATAGGTCTGGGCAAACAATTCGGTCTCAACGATGCCCGTCCAGTCCGCCAGCGTCAGGAACTTCATCGGCTCGCCGGTGATCTGGTGATGGGTGCGTTGCTCAACCACCAACCCGCACGCCACTATGGTTTCGCCAACGTATTCTCCGAGCCGTGAAACAGGACAATACGAATCCCAAGCGACATCCGAATGCAATTCCAGCGGATGCCCGCTCACCGGATAGCCAAACAATTCCGTCTCAGATTCCAAGCGTTCCTGGCGGGTTGGCTCGCGTAGCAACGAGGGATTCGCAACGAAGAACTCAGCGACGGGATTCGTTCCCGCCTCAAAATCAAACTCCAGATTCGTGCCAGTCTTGGTGGTCTTGCGGAGTTGTTGGGCTGCCCAAAACTGTCTGGTCCGGGACTCGCCAAACTCATCAAAACCACCAGCACGAATCATGGCCTCCAATTCTTCTGCCGCCGGATTTACGCGGCGATGAAAGTCTCCCACTGAACAGAAGGCGTTGCGTTCGCGTTCGGCGAGCAATCGATTGATTGTGCGGTCGCTTAGTCCTTTGGCATTTGTCAGAGGAACACGGATCGCGTTGCCGTGCGTGGTGAACTGTGGGCCGGGTTCGTTGATCGTCGGCGGCAGGAACTTCAATCCGAGCCGATAGCTTTCGAGCACATAAACGAGCGGATCATAAAAGCCTTTGCCGTTGGTCAGCACTGCCGCCATGAACTCCGCCGGATAGTTTCGTTTCAGCCAGGCGGATTGGTAAGCCTCCACGCCATAAGCCGTGGAGTGTGCTTTGCAAAACGCATAACCGGCAAAGCCCGACACCAATCCCCACACTTCAACAATTTTCTCGTCCGTATGACCGCGCGCCTCGGCTGATGCGAAGAACTCTAGTCGAATCTCCTCGATGACTTTGCGCTTCTGTTTGTTCAACGCGCGACGCAATACGTCGGCCCGACCCGGATTCAAACCAGCGAACGCTTCGCAGATTTGCAGGATGTGTTCCTCATAGACGACCAGCCCGAACGCATCACGCAACACCGGCTCAAGCGACGGGTGGGGGTAGGTGATTGGCTCAAGCCCCTGATAGCGTCGGGTGAATGCCAGCTTCTTGCCCTCGTTGGCGGCCCCGGGACGGATGACGCTGACGATGGCGATGAGCGTATCAATGTCGCGCACGTTGCACTGACGGCATAGGCTCGTCATCGCCGGACTTTCAATGTGATGCACCGCCCGCGCTCCACCGGAAATGAGTTCCCACACCTGCGGGTCTTGCCACGGTTCAAGCGCGTTCAAGTCCACCGTGATGCCGCGCTTCGCCAGTGATGCCTTCACGTCGCGCATCGCCGCGAGTCCACCTTGGGCGAGGACGTCCACTTTGACCAACCCGATGACTTCCACCGCATCCATGTCAAAGTGCGTAGTCGGATAGCCTTTGTTGGAGATGAACGTCGGCGTCAACTTGTGCATTGGTTGGCGCGAAAGCACGACGCCGCAGGGGTGCATCTTTGGATTGCGCGGCATCCCATCCAAAAACTCTGCCATGTCGAGTGCGGTCTTGAATGGTTCTTCGTTCAAGGGCAAATCGCGGTTCTCGGGGCTGGCAGCGAGCACATCGCGCAACTTTGCGCCGCCGCTCGGAGTGTGTTCGTCCGGCACCCAGCCGCCGCCGAAGCTCCACGGGAAATGGGCGGTGAACCGCCGCACTTCGCGCTCGGCCATGCCCAAAACTTTCGCCACGTCTGCAAATGCACTCTTGGCTTGGAACGTCGAGAAGCCACCCACCACGGCGCAATGCTCCGGGCCGTATTTGGCAAAGATGAGGTCCACCACGTCGTCTTTGCGGTCGTGGGGAAAATCGATGTCGATGTCAGGCAGTTTATCGAGCGCCATCCTCTCCTCATTCAGAAACCGGCGGAAGTAGAGGCCGAACCGAATCGGGCAGACGTCGGAGATGCGGAGGCAGTAACACACGAGCGAATCCGCTGCGCTGCCGCGTGTGATCCATTCGATGCCATGCGCGTGGCAATCTTGCAGGATGCTCCACACGACGAGGAAGTATTCTTCGTAGCCGACGGCAAGGATCATCTGTAACTCAGTGGCGAGTTGATGGTTGATGGTTGAGAGTTGAGAAGCGGGGTAACGCCGTCGGGCGCCGGCCATGACGAGCTGGTGAAGGAACTCGCGCGGCGCTGAACCGTCCGGCGGCAGGAAAGCGGGGAACTGTGGTTTGCCGAATGGAATTTGAAAGTTGCACCGGTCGGCAATCTCAAGCGAGTGCGTCAACCACTCGGGATTTTCTTTGCACCCAGCGGCCATTTCTCGCGGCGTGCGGAAGTGCAACCGACCCTCCAAACGCTTGGCCGGATGTTCCTGGCGAAGCAACGTCAACGTGCGGATGGATTGCACGATGTCGTATTTCATCCGGTCGTCAGGTTGCGCGTAGTGGATCGCAGGACAAGCGACGACCGGCAAGCTGCCGGCGGCGATATGCTTCGTAGCCAACTGGTAAAAACGACCGGGAAATTTCTCAGCGAGTCGCACGTCGGAACTCACGGCGATCAAACCGTCCGTGAAACCGTCTAGACGAGCTGATGACATAGGCGTGCGCTGCTGTGCCGCAACTGCTCCTTCATCTTCATTCTGCTCCGCGCGCAGCGAGAGCAGGCGATTGAGGTTGTGATAGCCGCGAGCTGATTCGACGTAGAGCAACAGCGGATGTTGTCCTTGGTGGCCGTCCGCAAGGACCAGTTCCGTTCCGAAGATGGGCTTGATGCCCGCGTGTTGCGCCGCTTGCGCGAACTCGACCGCGCCATGCAAGTTGCCAAGATCGGTCAGGGCGACTGACGCCATGCCGTTCTGTTTGGCTAGGCTTACAATTGCAGCAGGCGACAGCGTCGAGTCGAGGAAGGTGTAGTGACTGCTAACGCGGAGCGGAACGTAAGTCGTTGCTCTCGGTTGTGGCATCGGTCGCTTTACCACGAACTGGATTTTAGCGGGTGGCTTTTGACGCTCTGCAACAAAGTCGCGAGGAGCATCACGCAGGCGCAGGTCGTGGCCGCGCATGACCACCGGCCAACCTTTATCCCGGCGGAGGTTGTCCAAGACGGCGGCTAATCGTTCGTGCGCTTCGTGATTGCGGGCATTAGTCTCCAGCGACAACTCGCTACGGAATACGCCCTGATACACATTCGACAACTTGAGCGACACCATGCGCAGACTGACACGACGTTGCCAGGCTTCGCGCAGCAGCCCGCGCAGCCGGCCATAGACATCGGTTTCCAAGTCGGTCGGCTCGCGCAGGCTTTCGGCCCGTTGGTTTTCGTCGCGGTCGTTGTAACGCACCTTCACCGTCAGCGTCCGCACGCTCCGGCCTTCTTCGCGCACATCAGCAAAGAGTTGATCGGCCATGCGACGCAAAACGGCTTCGACATATTCCTCATCAGTCACGTCCACGTTGAACGTCTCCTGTTTGCTGTATGACTTCTGCGGTTCGCTCGCAGGAATCAAAGGGCGCTCATCAATGCCATTGGCAAACTGTCGCAGTGCTGGCGCTTGATTTCCGAGTATCAGCGCCAGCATATCAATCGGCGTCGCCGCGATCTGGCCGATGGCGGCGAGCCCTGCCGCATTCAACCGCACCGCGGTTTTCGGCCCGATGCCTGGCAGCCAACGATTGGGTAAGGGATGAAGGAATTGCTTTTCCTCGCCGGTCGGCACGGATTGAAATGCGGCGGGCTTGTTCAGCTTGGAAGCGATTTGGCTGATGAGCTTGTTGGAAGCCACGCCCTCGCTGACGGTGATCTTCAACGATTGCCGGATGGCCTTGCTGATGATCTGCGCGATTTCAAACGATGGTTTGGTCCGGTTGGCGGTGATGTCGAAGTAACCTTCATCAATGGAAGTCTGTTCCACGTTCGGTGTGAAATCGTAGGCGAAGCTGAACATCCGCTTTGAAAAGACTTCGTATCGCTCGTAATCACCGGGCAACACGATGAGCTTGGGGCAAAGCTTCCGGGCGCGCGCGGTCGGCATCGGCGTGTAGATGCCGAACTTCCGCGCTTCGTAGGATGCGGACGCGATGATACCGCGACTCTCACCCCCGACCGCGATGGGTTTGCCGCGCAGTCGTGCGTCCACCGATTGCTCCACGGAAGCGAAGAAGGCGTCGGCGTCGAGATGGATAATCTTGCGCATACGCCGGTATCATGTGAAAGCGACAGGGACAAAAACTGTCCGACGCCTAATTTGGTGCGCGACGAATGAGCGCCTTGAACACGCCTTGAATCGTCAGCTCCTGAGCCGGGATAAGATCGGGATACTTGGGATTCTCGGCGCGCAAATACGGCTTGCCGCTTTTCAACAAGAAGGTTTTAAGCGTGCTTGCCCCGTCAATATAGGCGGCGACGATCTGACCACTGCGCGGTTCTGGTCCGAACTCCAGAATCACGATGTCTCCGTCACAGATATTTTTCCCAATCATCGAATCCCCCGACACGCGCAACGCAAAGGCATTGCGCAACGGTTTCGTTGACTTGAACCCGATGCTTTCAATGTCCACCGAGACGCAGCCCTCGGCGTCCTGCTCCCGAACTTGTGGGACGCCTGCTGGGATTGAACCAAACAATGGGATGTCCACGATGCGGCTGCGGAGCTTGGCGAACGGGGAAGTGGGGCGGAGCGAGCGAGCCTTGCCCGGTTCGGATTCGAGAAATCCTTTTCGTTTCAACGCATCGAGATGATCGGCAGCCGCGCGTGAACTCTGGAAACCGAAATGAGCCGCGACCTCGCGCAACGTCGGAATCAATCCTTCGACCCGTAGCTTTGATTGCACGAATTCCAACACTTGCCGTTGGCGCTTGGTCAACTCAGTCATATACTACTCATACGAGTAGTAATTAGGCGTCCGGCTGTCAATCTACATCTGGCTCGATCAGCGCTTCAATTGTCCCCAGCGCGTTACCCTCAAGCCGATTGTTCACGTAAATGAAGGTTTTCCGGTCGGGAGACTTCTTACTTTCTGCGATCAACACTTTTCCCGCCGCCCGCGCGTCCGGGTTTTCCTCTTGAATGCGGTCGTAGGGCTGGAAGGTTTTCACGGCATCCTCATATTTTCTGCCGGGCTTCAACAAGAAACGAGCGGCGACAAGTTGCGGATTTGTTCGACTGCCAGACAAAGCCATTTGCTCGCTGACTGGTGGCATGGCGTCCCAAGAATTAAATACATGCGTAATGCCGTGTCGGGCGAGACAGGCGAAGTATTCTGGGGCGAGCCAGTTTTTATTCCGGATCTCGATGGCGTAGGGCCAACCTTTCGGTAGCTTGCCAAGGAAAATGTCGAGGTCCGTTACGAAATCGCGCCCGTGTTCGTAGTCGGTCGGCCAGAAACGCGAAAACTCAAACATGAGCACGCCGGTCTTGGATCGGATTTCCTCGCACGGCTTGAGGAAGGCGGTCGTGAATAATTCCGCATTGAGAAAATCCTTGTTGGGTTGCCCCGCCTTTGCTCCGTGCCGGGCATGGTTCGGATATTTCTTAATCGTGATTTCATCCGTGACCTTCAGGCCAAAGCGAAAGTCATCCGGCACTTGGTCCGCCAATGCTTGTAAATACTCGATGCGGGGAAAAGTGTAGTAGGCGGCGTCGATGCAAACGGTTTTGAAGACTTCCGCATATTCCGCCAGACAATCACGCTCGAATCGTTTCGCCGCGACCTTACCGCGATATTCGTAGCGCGATGGAGTGTAGAGCTGTCCGAGCCAGCCCTCATATTTCCAACTCGATGTGCCGATAAAAACATTTCGCGACGCCAGCCGGGCGACTCGTTCTTTCATCCGTTCACGGTCGAAAGCCATGTCGAAATGCTGATGAGTTTCTGAGCCGATGTCAAAGCCATGTCCCCAGCGATGGGGACTGTGGGGCGGAATGGCGAGGCGTATGATGAAACCAGATTTGGCGCTGCGTTCTCAGTGCCGTGTGTGAAAAGGCCGGACCTGGTGTCCGGCCTTTCGTTTGTACGGATGGCGCGGGAGTGGAGTATACAATGCCAAGAATCGACACGTTCACGACGTTCTTGAAGTCCGGAATGTAGGCCACTGCTAACGCCCACTGCTAACACTTCCTCCCATTTCAAAGATGTTTGCCGATGCTCGAAAAGTCTGCTGGACTATCCTTGTCAATCACTCGATCCAATGGGAAACTGGGTGCGTACCAACACAAATTATCCCCGAAAGGAACATCATGAAATCTCTGAAAGCTTTTCTAGTTGGTCTGTCCGCGCTCGTTGCTTTGTCCGCATGTGCAGCGGAAGGGTTGGTCACGCTCACGGTTCA
>CAMCWI010000206.1 GCA_945882065.1 Akkermansia muciniphila | reverse complement strand
GGTACGCCTCCGGCAGATTTGGCAGGACACCACCGATGGCCAGCGCCCGCTCAAAGCGGCTGCGATTTTCAAAGCCATAGATGCGGCTAATCCGGGGCTCGCCGTGATTGCCAAAGAACCACCACCCGCCCACGCCAACATTGAGGGCTGGCCGTGGTTTGAAAACGACCCTCAACTTCAGAAAGCCAAGCAACTGGAGATGGCGGCATCCATTGCTCAACTTGCTACGCTCGTGCGCCTGTAACGGTTCGGTTACCCACTAGACTGCAAGGTCATGCCGCCAGTTCCACCACATTCGCAGGTTTGGCATCGCCACGCATTTTACTCTCCGCTTTCCGGCTTCCAGATTTCCTCTTGTCCTCTTTCGGCCCGATCGCAAACCATGCTTTGGCTTCCTTCGGTTGCACCAGTTCGCGGTAATGCTGGAAAATCATTTGCGGTGAATTGCCCGCTTCCAGCGAAACTTTGGCGACATCCTGTTTCTCCGCCACGCGGTAACTGATATATGAATGGCGTAGTGCGTTGCGTTTCCATGCGAACACCGCCGTCGAATCCTTCTGCTTTAATTTTTTATCCACCACCGCCGCCAGCTTATCAATTTGATTGGACGTGTTGACGTAATCGCAAATGGGACCGCTGGCCTTGCGGTACGGTTTCAGCCACCGTTTCAAATTGTCTTGGATTGGCACCAGACGCCGGCTCGCGGTCTTTGCCTTGTTCGCCTTCACCTCGATGAAACCATCATCGAGCCGCACTTCAGCCCAATCCAGCCGCTGCAGTTCCGCATGGCGCAGCCCGGCAAACGCGCCGATTGCCAAAAACGGAATCAGGCGCTTGTCGGCGATCTTCAACACCGCCGCCATTTCCTCCGGGCGGAAAATTTCAATCTCCCCGTTGTCTTCCCGCGCCTGTGCAACATCCGTGATCTCCACCGTTCCTTTCACCAAATAGCCGCGCGACACCGCGAAATTGATCAGCGTGCCAATAGCCCGACGAAAATTGTTCCGCGACCGGCCCGTCACCGGCATCGCTTTTTCGCCGTCGTCGGCCAGACCTTTCAACCCGCGCAGAAAATCTCCGATGTCCACGCTCGTCAGACTGGTAATGGAGCCGGGAAACTTCTCGGCAAATCGCCCCAGCCGCCATTTCAAATCGGAAGTGTAATACTTGCTCACGCCGTCCGACGCCTTGGCTTCAATCATTTCGGCGACCACTTCCGGCACGAGCTTCCTGGGCATCCCCAGCGGATTGCGCTTCACAAAAAAACGCGCCGCTTCCACCAGCGAGCCGCCCTCCAATAGCGCGTAAGCCTGGGCAAACTGCATCGCGGCCATTTCCAGCGGCACGCCCGTCGGCTTCAATGCTTCAATGGCGCGGATGTAGGAAAGCCGGTCGCCGCTCGTCAGCGTCAGGACATTGACCTCGCCCGTGGAAAGTTTGTTGGCGACCGTCTCCGCCTCAGTCGTCGCCAGGCCGAGATCAGCGAAAGTTTTCCGCACCCGTTGGTCGCCGAGGTAGTAAGAAACCGTGTAGGCATCGCATCCCCGTGAGGGTGTGCGATAGATTTTGACGATGGTATGGCCACGTTTAACCGTGACCGGAAACTTCGGCTTTGACATGAGCCGATACTGTCAGGAAACTGTCAGGAGTTCAAGAAAAAACCGATAAAACCCCAATAAAACATGGAGCGGGTGAAGGGAATCGAACCCTCGTCTCAGCCTTGGGAAGGCCACATTCTACCATTGAACCACACCCGCTGCGACTGCGCTTCGGCGCGACCGGCTCGCTCGAAACTACTTAACTTGTTTAGCAGAGCCAACCAGCCCGTGCAACAGATTTGCTTTCGCCTGAATTTACTTCCGCACCCACTTCGTCCAAGCTCGACGAAAATGCAGATCGTTCAAATCACTCCCGGCGCAGGCGCGATGTATTGCGGAAATTGTTTCCGCGATAACGCCCTCGTCTGTGAATTGCGTCGCCTCGGCCACGACGTGACGATGATCCCGCTCTACTTGCCGCTCACGTTGGATGAAGCGGATGAAAGCGCGGCGACCCCGATCTTCTTCGGCGGCATCAGCGTTTATCTCGAACAGAAATCCAATCTATTCCAACGCGCACCGCAATGGCTGCGCCGCCTGCTCGCTTCCAGGAAACTACTCGCGTGGGCCGGAACTCGCGCGGCCAAGACACGCGCCTCCGAAGTTGGCGACATGATGCTCTCGATGTTGCGCGGCGAAGAAGGACGACAGGTGCGCGAACTGGACGAACTCATCGCGTGGCTCAAGACGCAACCGCGCCCGGATGTCATTTGCCTCTCAAACGCACTGCTTGTCGGGCTGGCGCGCGAATTAAAATCTGAGTTGCGCGCGCCGGTCATCTGCACACTGCAAGGCGAGGACGCGTTTCTCGATGGCTTGCCAGAGTCGCATCGTGATGCTGCGTGGCAACTCTTGCGCGAACGCGCGGCAGACGTGGACATGTTCATCACGCCGAGCCGTTACTTCGGCGACGTGATGATGCGACGGATTGGATTACCGCCGGGGAAAGTTTCCGTAGTGCATAACGGAATCAGTCTTGATGGCTATGAGGTCAGAGGTCAGAGGCCAGAGGTCAGAAAACAAAACGCCCCCGTCCTCGGCTACCTCGCCCGCATGTCCAAGGACAAGGGTCTCGATACGGTCATCGAAGCGTTCATCGCGGTGAAGCAACGCGGGAATGTGCCGCGACTCAAATTGCAGATAGCCGGCAGTTGCGGGCCGGGCGACGAACCGCTCGTGAAGTCGCTCCGCAAACGTCTCGCCGAGTCGGGCTACATTGGTGAGGTCGCTTTCCTGCCGAATCTCACGCGCGCGGAGAAGATTGATTTCCTGCGCGGGCTGACTGTTTTTTCTGTGCCCGCGCTTTACGGCGAGGCGTTCGGGCTTTACGTGATCGAAGCGCAGGCGGCAGGTGTTCCAGTGGTGCAACCGCGTCACGCCGCGTTCCCGGAAATCCTCGAAGCCACCGGCGGCGGAGTGTTGTGCGAGCCAGGCGATATAAAATCCCTCGCCGACAAGATCGAAGAGTTGCTCCTCAATCCTACGCAAGCCGCCGCGCTCGGTGAACGCGGTCGTGCAGCCGTCGCCGAGAAGTTTTCCGTCGAGGCGATGGCGGGGGCAACATTGCGCGTTTTTGAAATCGCAAATCGCAAATCGCAAATCTAAAATCTCCTCATGGCTTACCAATTCAAAATCCGGCGGCTCGTGGAGTTCAGCGACACAGACATGGCGGGCATCGTGCATCATGCCGTGTTCTATCGCTATATGGAGTCAGCGGAACATGCGTTCTTCCGCTCGCTCGGATTGACGGTAGCACCTCCCAAGACGCCAGCGTCGGTAGGCTGGCCGCGCGTCCATACGGAGGCGGATTTTTCCGCTCCGCTCCGCTTTGAAGATGAGGTGGAAATCCATTTGCTCGTCGCAGAAAAAAAATCAAAGGCACTGACGTATGCGTTCAGGCTTCGCAAACTCAACGCCCTCAAGCCTTATGAAGTCGCCCGTGGGAGCATCACCGTGGTCTGTGTCAAACTCATCGCCGGGCAGATGAAGGCAACGAAAATTCCGAAGGCTATTGCGGATAAGATTCAGGTCGCCCCTGCGAGACTGCTCGCATAATTACCTGCAAGCAGACAGCGTGGTCCATCAATAGGTAGGTTGGGGCAAAGTTCTCCACGAACTGACCAAACCATTGACGAACGCAATTTCAGCGCTGACAAAGGTTCGCGGCTGGTAATCATTGATCGGCACATGTGAGCGATGTGGCCAATAGCGGGTTTCTTCCATCCAACCGCCGTGATAAAGCCAGAGAGTCACGATGCCTTGTTGGTCTTCTTGTTGAAGAACCTGCGCTGGTTTTCCCCATGCAATATAAACAGCATCTTGCGTCATGCCGCGCCGGATCTGCCCATCGTTGACCAATGCCTTGAACTCTGGCGACAGAGCAACAAAACCGTCCGCACGCTCGTGGCGGCGCGACTCAACTGTACTCGTGGCACAACCCGTCAACATCAATAAGCCAAGCAACCATGGCGATACTTGTTTAACCATGACGTGACGATACAGCGTATTAATTATTCCGTCTTGAACAAAAGTTGGCTGACAAACGAATTGCTCGAAGATGGCGCGGTCGTTAAAGTCTCGGCATGAACTGGCTCATCTACGCGTTTCTCACCGTCGCCTGCTGGGGCGTCTATGGAATCTTTCTGCACAACGGCACCATTGCGTTTGCCGATCCTGTCAACGGACGCATGAAGGCGTTTCTCATCGTGGGTCTCGCTTACTTTCTCGTCGCGGTCATCGCGCCCGTCGCGATTCTGGCTGTCAAAGGTGGCTCGATCACGTTTTGGAATTATCCCACCAAGGCGTTTCGCTGGTCGTTGCTCGCGGGTGTCGTTGGCGCAGTTGGCGCGCTCGGCGTGTTGCTCGCGTTCGGCGCGAAGGGCACGCCTGCTGTCGTCATGTCCATCATCTTTGCGGGCGCGCCCATCGTGAATGCGCTCGTCGCCATCGTGCTGCATCCGCCATCGGGAGGCTGGGGTTCGATCAGGCCGCAATTTTATCTGGGCATCGCGCTCGCTGCGGCGGGCGCGGCGATGGTGAGTTATTACAAACCCAATCCACCACAGGCCAAACCGGCTGCGGCAGCCAGCCAATCCGTGCCTGTCGTTTCAGAAGCGAAGTGAACGCACATGGCTGATAACGTTCATCCCGACCGCGCTGCCATTGAGTCTTCACAACTCGAACAACTCCGCTCGCTGGTCACTGAACTGATTCCGGCCAACAAATTATACACGCAAAAACTTCAGGCCGCAGGCGTCGGATTCGACATCGCATCGCTCGCGGATTTTTCCGCGCGGTTTCCATTCACGACCAAAGCGGAACTTGCCGCTGATCAACTCTCAAATCCTCCACACGGAGCGAATCTCACCTATCCGCTCAACTGCTACACGCGGTTTCACCAAACCAGCGGCACCAGCGGCACGCCATTGCGCTGGCTCGACACGCCGGAAAGTTGGGATGCGATGATCGAAAGCTGGTCGGAGATTTTTCGCGCGGCAAAAGTCGGCGCGGGCGACCGCGTGATGTTTGCTTTTTCTTTCGGACCGTTTCTGGGCTTCTGGCTCGCGTTTGAATCGGCAGAACGGTTGAGTTGTCTCTGCTTGCCGGGCGGCGGACTGAGCAGCGTGGCGCGATTGCGGATGATGCGCGACAACAATGCGAACGTCCTGTGCTGCACGCCAACGTATGCGTTGCGTCTCGCAGAGGTCGCCGAAGAAGAAAAGATTGAAACGCGATCACTCGCCATAAAGACCATCATCGTCGCAGGCGAACCTGGCGGCAGCATTCCGGCTACGCGCGCAAAACTCGAATCGCTCTGGCCCGGCACACGCATCTTCGACCATCACGGCATGACGGAGGTTGGCCCGGTGACTTACGAGTGCCCCCAACACCCTGGCGTGTTGCATGTGATCGAGTCGGCTTATTACGCAGAAGTGATTGATCCCGCCACGAGCAAGCCTGCCGCGAGCGGCGAGTTGGTTCTCACTACGCTGAATCGCACCGGCTCTCCCCTGCTCCGCTATCGCACCGGAGACTTGGTGAAGTGCGAAGAGAGAGGTGTGAAGTGCGGCTGCGGGCGGAGTGAGCTTGCTCTCATCGGCGGTATCCTTGGTCGCTTGGACGACATGGTGATCGTGCGCGGCGTGAATGTTTATCCGGCGGCTGTTGAACAAATCCTGCGTGATTTCGACGATGTGGCGGAATACCGCGCCATCATCACGCGGAAAAACTCACTGACCGAGATGCAGATCGAAATCGAACCTACAGTGGCATGCGGTAATGCCGCGATGCTGGCGGCGCGCGTCAGGCTAGCGTTTGAAACCGCGCTTGCATTGCGTGTGCCGGTCAATGTGGTCGGGATGGGAACGCTGCCGCGTTTCGAGATGAAGGCGAAGCGTTGGGTTTGCGAGCTCGTTTGATCTGGACTCAGCTTTTATTTGCGCGGCGGTTCGCTCTCACAGCCTCACAGCCTGTTTGACCGCTTCCAGCCGCGCAGCTACTCTCCGCTCCGCGTCCACAGACGCATCTATGTTTTCACCGACGCTTGAAGAATTTTTGAAACTGACGGATCAGGGCAACTTGATCCCTGTCACCGCCCGCATTCTCGCCGACATCGAAACGCCGCTCTCGGCTTATCGCAAAATCCGTGGCCAAGGCGAGTCGTTCCTCTTTGAATCCGTGGAAGGCGGCGAACATCTCGGACGCTACTCTTTTGTCGGCTGCAATCCGCGCGCGGTCATCAAGCAAACGGGCAGCAAGATTGAAGTCGTTCAGGACGGCAAGGTCGTGGAGAAGTTCGGCATTCCCGCGCCGGGCAAAGAGCCGTGCGAGAATTGCGTGAAGGACGGCCTCGAAGTTGTCGAGCGCGTGATGAAGAAGTATCGCCCGGTCACTCTGCCGGGGCTGCCGCGTTTCACGGGCGGGGCGGTGGGTTTCATCGGTTACGAATTCATTCACGACGTAGAGCCGTCCGTGCCGCGCCCGACGCATGATGAACTCAAAACGCCCACGATGTATTTCATCGTCGCGGATCAGTTGCTCGTGTTCGATCGCGTCGCACAGACCATCACCGTGCTGGTCAATGCCGCGATTGACGAATGCGCCAGCCCGACCGACGCCTACGAAAGCGCGGTTGAAGAAATCGAGCGCCTGCTCTCGTTGCTCGAACAACCCAGCGAACATCATCCTGTCAGCGTGCCAAGCGAAGTGCCGTCGCTCCCATTCACCTCCAACGTGGCGAAGGAAAAGTTTCTCGC
>CAMCWI010000205.1 GCA_945882065.1 Akkermansia muciniphila | reverse complement strand
GGAGAGTGCCGTGGTGGGTGGGCGTTTTTCAACCTTTGATTTCGCTCCGTAATATTTGAGCGTTGACTGTTTTCCAGCGGGCGTCACTCCACAAACCGATACCCGACACCGCGCACGGTATCGAGAAATTTCGCAGCCGGGCCGAGCTTCTCGCGCAGCCGCCGCATGTGCGTGTCCACCGTGCGCGTATCAATCATGCTGTCGTATTCCCAAACGTCGCGCAGCAGTTGATCGCGCGATTGCACACGCCCGCGCCGCTGCACCAGCACCGTGAGCAACTTGAACTCCGTGGCAGTGAGATCAATCTTCTTGCCCTTCCAACTCGCGAGATGACGCGGCACATCAATCACCAGTTCGCCCATTGTCAACGTCTGCACGTCCGCGTCCTTTGACTTCTTGCGATCGAGAATTTTTTTGATGCGCAACACCAGCTCGCGCGGGCTGAATGGTTTGGTGAGGTAATCATCCGCGCCCAGTTCAAGTCCCAACACGCGATCAATCTCGGAAGCTTTCGCTGTGAGCATGATGACAGGGATGCCCGCTGTCGCAGAATCACGCCGCATGAGTTTGCAGACCTCCACGCCTTCCATCTCTGGCAACATCCAATCCAGCACCACGAGCGCGGGCAGTTGAGCCTTCGCTTTTTTCAACGCCTCTTCACCATCCGCAGCGGAGATCACGTCATAGCCCGCCTGCTTCAGATTGAACGCGACCAGTTCCACCGTCTCGGACTCGTCGTCCACCACGAGGATTTTCTGTTTCATCACAGTCAATTGTTTAACACGCGCCGAAGCATCGGACAATTCCCGCAAAGCAACAAGCCCGTTACGCCAATGTTACGAACAGGTGACAAGGCCGCTGATCTATTGCCACACAAAGACACAAGAGGCGCAAAATCTGAACGTCGCTGGCTTTTCATCCGGCATTCTTAGCGTTGCTTCCCTTTGTGCCTCTTGTGACTTTTCGTAGCTCATACCTTCTTCCGCCGCCAACCTGCGATGAACATCCCGTTCCCGCCCATGTCCTGCGGCCAGATCGTCAGCGAACTTCCCGCTGCCAAGGCGCGACCATTCGATTTCAACTCCGGCAACGCCATCGGCTCGAACTCAGGCTGAGTCGAATTGAAATGCTCCATCACGCCCGTCGTCTCCGCTTTGGTCAATGTGCAGACGGAGAAGATCAATTTGCCGCCCGGCTTCACGCTTTTCGCCGCGTGAGTCAAAAGATTTTGCTGTACCACCGCCAGTTCTTGCACATCGTTCAACGTCGTTGTCCAGCGAGCGTGCGGATTACGCTGCCACGTCCCGACACCGCTGCACGGGCCATCCACTAGCACGCCATCAAACTTCGTCTTCGTTGGCAGCTTTGCGCCGCCATCCCAAAGCGCGGCGCGATAGTTGAACGCCTTTCCGCGACCCGCGCGCCGTTTCAGCTTTTGCAGCCGCCACTCAGCACGATCACTCGCCCAAATCAAACCCTTGTTCTGCATCAGATCGGACAAGTGCATCAGCTTGCCGCCTTCGCCCGCGCACGCGTCCCACCAGGTTTCGCCCGGCTTAGGATCGCACAACCAACCCACCGCCTGCGATGCGATGTCCTGAATCTCAAACTCGCCGGCATGAAACTCCGGCGTCCTGAACAGATCCATTTCACCTGCGAAAATAAATGCGTCCGTCAACGAATCCGGCTGCTCCAACCCAGGAAGACCGCGCATCAATACCTCTCTCATGCCGCGCTTGGCACGCAACCACAGCGCTGGCTCCTTTTGCAACGAACGCAACCACGCCTCGTTCACCTCCATCGCATCAAGAGCCCACGACGGAACGACCTTGGCGCGAAGCTCTGCGACTTGAAATGAATTCGGATCGTTGCGGAAACGATCTGCCAGCTTCCGCGCTGAATGCATCGCTGCATCCGCACCGCGATCTTCACGCGTCCAAGCGTGCCAGCGATAATAATTGAAGACGCTGCGGCTCACCTCCGCCGCATCAAACGGCGGCAGATTACGCATCTCACGCAAGACCTCGCGCAACGCAGCATCCGCAGGTTTGTCGCGCCCGGCAGTGCGGACGACTTCCACCGCAATATCATGAACAGAAATATCAGTCACAGCCGCAGGTTAGCCGGAACGCGTGGGAAAACGAAGAGTGAATGTGAAGCTGCTGCGATGTCTTGAAAAATCTTTTACTTCGCGCGTCGCCAAAAACATAATGTTCCCGGTAGCCGATGTGGCGGAATTGACAGACGCGCTAGACTCAAAATTCGGCTTTTGCCCTTTTTCAGCACTTTCCGGCAGTTACGTTACGTCGCACTTCTGCCCCGTATTTATTGATCAATAATCAACTTTATTCCCTACCCTCAACGCACCTCCATCTGACCATTAAACTAGCACAGAAACTAGCACAGCATTTAACGGACTCCAGGTCTCATGAGTCTGACGCCATTATGTTGCGCGTGAGTGGCAGCTTCACAAGCTGTAGCGCCAGGACGTCCCGGAGGGACGCTTCAAAAAGCGCAACTCTCGATCTCAAGCCATCAACAACAACCATGGAACGCCTGTAAAAAAGGTATTTGCGCGTCTTTTCTACAACTGATGTCAATTTGTCGTCGGAATCGAAACTGAAATGAGACATGGGCATTGAAACCCGACAAGAACCTGACAAAGGCTCAAACCAATCCGAAAGCAAGGCTGAGACGGTCATCTGCAACAAGTTCAACTCCGTGAATCGTCAGAAAGAATGCCCGGGGCGAGATGATCACCAAGCTGCTAAAAAATCCGGCGGAACAACCTTGATTGAACTCCCTGTCCAAGGACGGCAAGCGCGGTCGCGTAATGTTGTATTCGAAGCTGGACGCCATGGATGCGTTCAACTTCGGACTGACGCAGCAAACGCAAACCGTACCCGAACATCCCTTGCAAGTGTCTCATCCCCCGCGAATGCGCCGGATACTTTTCTACCGCAAAAAAATCTCAATAACTGGCACAGCGACCGGCGGCGGATGGACTGGCAACGTGAGAACAACTGGTTCGCCGCCATAAGTTATTTCTGATCCGTCGTTCAAGAGTCGCGCAAAATGGACACTCCGCTCGAATCCATCTAACTGGATTTTGTTTTCTTTGGGCCAATTGAACACATGCACATAGACGCGTCTGGACTGGGGATTATACGTCAGCTTGCAGCCGTCGGGAGCTTTGAATGGCTTCGGCGCTTCGGTACAGCCATAGATTGATTGCTGATGCAATCTCATCCATTCAGCGATGTCGCTGAGTCGTTCCACTGTCCGAGTATCAAGCGTTCCCCGCGCTGTGGGACCGACATTGAACAGCAGATTGCCGCCTCTGCTCACGCAATTGATTAAAATCTCCAGTACATTTCGCGAGCTCTTCCAGTTGGGTTCGTCGCGATAATAGCCCCATGAATGGCCAAACGTATGACAGGTTTCCCAAGGCACACGCTTGCCATCATGTGTGACCCATTCCTCGGGCACACGATGCTCCGGGGTCTTAAAATCCCAGCCTCCTCGCACATCCATCAAGTCCAGTCGGTCGTTGACGATGATGTGCGGTTGGATCTGTCGGACGAGCGCCAGAAGCTTTTCGGACTCCCACTCGTCGCGTCCCTTGCCGCCCTCCTTGCCGGGGAACGAGAAGTCGAGAAACATCAGGTCGATTCGCCCAAACAGCGTCAGCAGCTCCCGGACTTGGTCACGCATGTAACTGGCGTAGCGGCGCATATCACGCCCCTTGTTCAGCTCATTGATTTCTGCGAGCTGCGTCCTTTTCTTCTCCGGGTTCTGTTCCCGGAAAGGGTAATAACCCTGCGGATGATTGCGGTCGATGGGATAGTCGGGGTGATGCCAGTCCATCAGCGAGTAGTACAGGCCGACACGGATTCCCGCGGCCCGGAAAGCATCCACCATCGGGCGGAGGAGGTCTTTTCCGTGGGGAGTGTTCGTCGCCTTGTAGTCGGTGAATTGGGAATCCCACAAACAAAAACCGTCGTGATGCTTGGCCACGATCACCACGTATTTCATGCCTGCCTTTTTCGCCTCCCGGGCCCAGTCCTCTGGGTGGTAGAGATCCGGATTAAAGGTGGCGAAGTACTTCTGGTACTGCTCTTCCGGTATCTGTCCAAAGAGCTTCACCCACTCGCTGTTCTTGTCTTTTCCGCCGTTGGCGGGGATGGCGTAGAGACCCCAATGGATGAACATGCCGAAGCGGGCATCGGTCCACCATTGGAGCCGCGCATCGCGCTGCGGTTCGGTTTCGTTCCAGACATAGGCCGGTGAGGGTTTCGAATCCGCAGCCAACGAACCGACGCCGGACAATAACAGAAGATAGCAGGCAAGGACCGAGCGTAGTTTGATCCAGGTCACGGCGGATGGCGGGTGGTATTTGGGAGGTTCGCTAATCACTTCTTAAGGAGGTTGCGGTATTTGTTGATCGAAGAATCCAGACCAGTATCGGAATAATCCATCCGGACACCACGGATGTAGCGGCAGTAATTGCTGTGATACAGAGTGGCGCAACTTGTACTCGCTTCTTTCAAAGCTCGCCACTCCTTCCAGAGCCGATCGTAGTCCGCGATGGCACTGGCGATTCGGTCTTGGTCGTAATTGCCGGTCTTGTCACCCAGAGTTCCCAGTAGCATAACGGTCCAGCCCTTTTCAAAAATTTCAAAAGTAAAACGTCCGTATGTGCAGGAAGTCACCACGAACTCCTTCATAGCAGGATCGGGTATTTCCAATTGCCTCGAGAGCGCTTCAATTTGATGCCAGATCGCCACAGCCTCGGCTTTTTCCGCGATCATTTTCTCCGTGACGCCGTCCAGTATAACCTGGTCGAACATCCCGCGCTCCTGCTCATTGATTCCGCCCATCACGTCATCCCGAGTCCACCAGACGTTGTTCTTGGCGAAATAACTGCATCGTCCCCGGAGAGTCCCCGCCGCCGAGAGCACGCAAATCTGATAGAAACGATCCTGATCAATGTCCGTAAGGCCGAGATTTTCCCGGGCAAATTCTCTGACGAGTTCGCGTTCCGTTCGCTTGGGATTCTGTGCCCATTTCGAGATCACGAAGGCATTCAGCTCGCACCAAAATTCATTCTTGATGTAAGGTCCGTTCCATCCCCCGCCGCGCGACCACGTCCAGACACCAGCGTAGTTAGAATGCGCGATGAAATCACGTAGGCAATTCAGGTTTGCCTGGTAACGACCATCCGATTCGCTGTAGAATTTTCGTCTTATCTTTTCATCATTCTGGTATTTCAGCTCTTCCCAGCCGTCAATCACGCCTTGACCGACATAATAAGGATGGGCGCCTTTGCCGTAACCCTCTGGCTGGCATTGGATTTCCACCAACTGGCGGTGTTTTCCAATACCAAGTGTGGGATTGAAAATCTGCATGCGATGGAAATCGACAATCGGATACTTGATTGAAAATACGAGGTTGGGATGCGGTTCAATCTGATCGGTGACCTTGAGGTAATAGTCAGGGGCAGAGTGGAAGCCGGCTCCCCACGTGCGATAAAACAGTTGCTTGTTACGTTTGACGCAGACTTCGTCACGCAGCAACTGGATCAGTGTGACTTGGGATTCCACCCCCCGAACAATAGGATTCCCGCCGGTGTGATAAGGCACATCAACAAGATACGTCTCACCCCAGCGAACCATGATTCCGTCCAGATCGGGGAAGCGGGTGAAGATCTCTGCAATTTGAGCGCGAACAACTTTTTGCGTGAATGGCTTGTGAATATCGATGCGGTCGCCGCTATACAACTCATTGTGATATTTTTCGCAAAGCGATTTGGGCAGTAGGATGATCTGAGTAAAAGGATACAACTTGATACCCGCCTTGTGGGCTGCCTGAAGCTCGTGTTCAATGGAAGCTGCCAACTTGTCAACCCAGTGCCGCGACGGCGAATCTTTCGGAAAAATCTCCGGGTCTAAAGAATCAAATGTGACAGCCGCTTCAAGCAGGCTGATTGTGACTTGCCCGTTGTAACCGTTCCGAAACAGATGATGGGGATCACGGAATGCGGACTCCGTTTTGGGTTCTCCTGGATTGTGATGAACCATATCCAGGATGAACTCGGGTCGCTTTATTGACTGAGCCACACTTGCGTTTTGCCCGCCCCCGGGGACATTCGACACCTCATCGCCCTTGGCGACTTGCGTCTGCCCTATAGTAGCCGCGCAAAACAGAATGCCGAGGAGGGCAAACCTCGAAATAACTGGGGAGATCAATGACGTGAGCATGTGACGATTCATGGCTGTAGAAGGCCGAGAATCTTCTGAAAGCTCACCAAGTCATTGCCGGGCCCCCCGTTCCTATTCCAGAGCACCGGGTCAAAAGCGGCCTTTGTGGTGGAGGCTCGTACATGCATGTCGCCCCAAAGGACGTTCAATGCGGTGGGATTCTTGCCTGAACGATGCGGAACTGTTTCCAAACTAAAGAGGAAATCAACCATGGCGGCACGAGATGAACCCATTCGCGAAATCTTGTCGGCGTATTTGTAAATGCCTGGGGTACTCGGATCCAGGAGTTCGTTGGACTGTGGACAATTGATGTAGGTAGAACGTGTATAAGCATTCTGCGTCGTGTCATTACAGTACGCGGGCCATTGGCCGCTGGGCGTCAGATAGGTGGTATAGGCTGCCGCGCCAGTCTTGACACTCGGGCAATAATAACTCCTGCTGGAGGGAATGGTCTTGTCGCGGTAAAAGAAGCCATGGTTGAGCCCGGGAAAGGTGGTTGCAACCAGCGTTCCAGGGGTGCCGAGTGGTGGCGTGACTTCCGACTGGGACTTTGCAAAAAGAAAATATCCTTGGTGAGGGGCATCCGACATTCGGGTTGGCAATCGGTCGCTGTTTTCACCCGAATAGATGACCATCCCAATCCCCATCTGTTTCAAGTTGTTGACGCAAGAGATGCGGTTCGCGCGCTCCTTTGCGTTGGTCAATGC
>CAMCWI010000204.1 GCA_945882065.1 Akkermansia muciniphila | reverse complement strand
GAAACGCACGATCTGTGCAAAGGCTTCTTCACCGCCATCAATGCCGACCTGACCGCGCGTGGCTTGTTGCTGCGTGAAGGGACTTTGGTAGACGCCACGCTGATCGCCGCACCGCCCTCCACCAAGAATGCAAAGAAGGAGCGCGACCTGGACATGCACCAGACCAAGAAAGGCAACCAGTGGTATTTCGGACCCTGTCAAACACGTACATGTCCGCCGGTTTCAAGAGATTGGCTTCTCGATTGGCAGTCTGCGCAGATCGTGCTGTCTGATTGCGGGCGCTTTGCCCCGCCTCACGTCATTCGCGCCCAGTTTTTCCGGCCCTCGGCAAGCTCCTTGCTAAATGAAGGCCACGCATGATCAGGCAAAGCGTTTTGCATGATTTTGCTGAGGGAAACCGAGTAATAATATTCATCTGTCTGACGCAATATGACCGCAGTGGTAAAAAACCAACTGAACCAGTTGAGCTTGGATGCAGCCGTCGCCAATGGATTTTTTGACGAGATGTTCGGTCGTGAGGCCAGCACTCTCGATCATTACCAGAAACTGCGCGGCGCGTTCAACCAGATCACCCACGATGATTTCAAGACCAAGCGCAACTCCGTTGATCTCGCGTTCCTACGTCAGGGCGTGACCTTCAATGTGTATGGCGATTCGCGCGGTACGGAGCGGATATTCCCGTTCGACCTCGTGCCGCGCATTATTCCGGCCAAGGAGTGGGAACACATCGAGCGCGGTCTCGTGCAACGCATCACCGCGCTCAATCTTTTCCTCCACGACATCTACCACGAGCAACGCATCGTCAAGGATGGCGTCGTGCCGGCGCATTACATCCTTTCGGGAAAACATTTCCGCCGCGAGTTCGTGAACTTCGCCGTGCCCAAGGATATTTACATCCACGTCTGCGGAACGGATCTGATCCGCGATGACAAGGGGCAATACATGGTGCTGGAGGATAACGGCCGTTGTCCGAGCGGCGTGAGTTACGTGTTGGAAAACCGGCGCGCGATGAAGCGCACGTTTCACGGCTTGTTCGAGAACGTCGGCGTGCGCCCGGTGGAACATTACCCGCAGGAGTTGCTCAAATCGCTGCAACACATCGCACCCGCTGGCGTGGCCGAGCCGACCATCGCGCTGCTGACGCCCGGCGCGCATAACTCGGCTTATTTTGAACACACATACCTTGCGCGTCAGATGGGAATCGAGATCGTCGAGGGGCGCGACCTGCTCGTGCGCGACGATCATGTGTTCATGCGGACGACGAAGGGTTTAAGACCGGTGCATGTGATCTATCGGCGCATTGATGATGATTTTCTTGATCCCACAGTGTTCCGTCGCGACTCGATGCTCGGCGTGCCGGGGTTGATCCGAGCCTATCGTACGGGAAATGTTTCGCTCGCCAATTCCATCGGCACGGGCATCGCCGATGACAAGGTGATGTATTATTTCGTGCCGAAGATGATCGAGTATTACCTCGATCAGAAACCGATCATCCCCAACGTGCCGACTTACCTCGCGAGCGAGGAGGCGGACATGAAATACATTCTCGCGAATCTCGAAAAGTTGGTGGTGAAAGCCGCCAATGAATCCGGCGGATACGGCATGTTGATGGGGCCAAAGGCGGCGAAGGAGGAGATAGAGGAGTTTCGCAAGCGCATCATTGCCGAGCCGCGCAATTACATCGCGCAGCCGATGATCTCTCTCTCCACGCATCCGACGTATGTGGACGGTGGCTTTGAAGGACGCCACGTAGATTTGCGCCCGTTCATCCTATGTGGCGAAAAGACCGTGATTGTACCCGGCGGCTTGACGCGTGTGGCCTTGCGCAAGGGTTCGCTTGTCGTCAATTCCTCTCAAGGCGGTGGCAGCAAGGACACTTGGGTTTTGTATGGAGACGAATAAATGTTAAGCCGCGTTGCCAACTCGCTTTACTGGATGTCCCGCTACATTGAGCGGGCCGAAAATGTCGCGCGTCTGCTCGATGTTAATCTTCAACTGCTGCTCGATTTCCGCAGTCTCGACGACGAAAAACTCCGCGCACACTGGCTACCCATCGTGCAGACGACTGGCGATCAGGAGTCGTTCGTCAAACAACATCAGCGCGCCACAGCCGCTGCGGTGGCGGATTTCATGGTGTTCCGTCAGGAGAATCCCAACTCCATCGTGTCCTCCATCTGTAGCGCGAGAGAAAACGCACGGATGGTCCGCGACCAGATCACGCAGGAGACGTGGGAGGAGTTGAACCGGCTGTATCTCTTCATGCTGTCGCCGCAGGCGCGACAGATGTGGACGGACAGTCCGACGGATTTCTTCAACCAGATCAAGGGCAGCTCTCTTCAGTTGATCGGCCTGAGCGACGCCACTCATATCCACAATGAAGGGTGGTGGTTCAGCGAGGCAGGGCGTTTCATAGAACGCGCCGACAAGACATCGCGCATTCTTGATCTGCGTTATCACACGCTGCCCACTCGTGGCCTTCCAAAAAGCGTGAGCCAGACGGACACGCTCGAATGGTCTGCCGTGTTGCGTTCGTGCAGCGGCTGGGATGCGTTCAAATCAATCTATGGCGCGGAGGTTCATCCGCGTCATGTGGCTGAGTTTCTATTGTTGAACGAAGATTTTCCGCGCTCCGTCCGGTTTTGCGTCGAGCGGCTCAACGATTCGTTGCGCCGCATCTCCGGCGTCTCCGACCGGCGTTTCTCAAATGACGCGGAAAAGCTCTGTGGTCGCCTCGCGGCGGAGTTGCAATTCTGCACCATCGAGGAAGTCTTCGAGGCTGGATTGCATGACTATATTGATCAGGTTCAGATCAAGCTGAACAACATCGGGGAGGCTCTTTTCAACGCCTACATCTTCAAGGCATTTGATACCGGCGGCGAGGAGCATTTCGTGCAGCAAGAGGAACAACAGCAGCAGTTCAAATCGGCAATCGGCAATCGCAAATTCTAAATCCGGATGTCCATCCACGTCGCGCTTCACCACAAGACGCACTACAAATACGACCGCCTCGTTACACTCGGCCCACAGGTCGTGCGGCTGCGACCAGCGCCGCACGCACGCACGCGCATCCTGAGCTACTCGCTGAAGGTTGCGCCCGAAAAGCATTACATCAACTGGCAGCAAGACCCGCAGTCTAACTACGCGGCTCGTCTCGTCTTCGACCAGCCCACGCGGGATTTTTGCGTCGAAGTGGATTTGGTGGCCGAGATGTCCGTGTTGAACCCGTTTGATTTCTTTCTCGAACCGGACGCGCAGAAATTTCCTTTCGCCTATGATCCGGCGCTCGATACAGAACTCGCGCCCTTCCAGCGCAAATGCTGGCTCACCCCCAGCTTTTCAAAATATCTGACAGAGTTGCGCCGCGACCTGATTGGTGAAGTTAAACGCCGAACCAAGCAGCAGCGGCTGGAGTTGCCTGACAGCGAGAAGCAGCCCACGAACGATTTCATCGTTGCCATCAACCAGCGGCTGTGGAAGGACATCAAATACACCATCCGCATGGAGCCCGGCGTGCAGACGCCGGAGGAAACGCTCACGAAGATGAGCGGTTCGTGTCGCGATTCCGCTTGGCTGCTCGTGCAACTCATGCGGCACTTCGGCCTCGCGGCGCGGTTCGTCAGCGGCTACTTGATCCAGCTCAAGCCCGACGTCAAATCGCTCGACGGCCCGAGTGGTGCGGAAAAAGATTTCACTGATCTCCACGCGTGGACGGAAGTTTATCTGCCCGGCGCGGGCTGGATCGGACTTGATCCCACTTCCGGCCTGCTCGCGGGCGAAGGTCACATTCCACTCGCCTGCACGCCTGATCCTTCGAGTGCCGCGCCGATCAGCGGCGGCGTGGACGAGTGCGAAACGGAGTTCGACTTCGCAATGACGGTGACGCGCGTTCACGAATCGCCGCGCGTCACCAAGCCTTACACCGACGAGCAATGGGGGGAAATTGAGTCGCTCGGCCACGCGATTGATGCCGATCTGAAAAAGGGCGACGTGCGCCTCACGATGGGCGGCGAGCCGACGTTCGTTTCCGTGGACGATCCTGACGGGCCAGAATGGAACTTCACCGCGATGTCGCACAAAAAGCGCACGCTCTCCGGCGACCTCATCAAGCGTCTCCGCAAAAAATTCGCGCCCGGCTCGCTGCTCCACTACGGCCAGGGAAAATGGTATCCGGGCGAACCGCTGCCGCGATATGCACTCGGCTGTTATTGGCGCAAAGATGGCGTGCCGATTTGGAAGGACGATTCGCTCATCGCCGACGAATCGAAGAATTACGGTCATGGTGCAAAAGAGGCGAAGGAACTTGCGACACGTCTCGCGAAAACAATTGGCGTTGATCCGAAACATCTGATTCCTGCCTACGAGGACGCGTTCTACTACACCTGGAAAGAGCGGCGGTTTCCGTCCAACGTCACGCCGGAAAAATCCAATCTCAAGGACAAGCTGGAGCGCGACCGCATCGCGCGGATTTTCCAGCAGGGACTTGGCTCGGTGGTCGGCTACACGCTGCCGATCAAGCGTGCGTCGTTTGGGCAGAAGCACGGATGGATGTCCGGCTCGCTGTTTTTGCGCGATGACGACACGCTCTGGCTCATCCCCGGCGATTCCTCGATGGGCCTGCGCCTGCCGCTGGATTCCGTGCCGTGGGTGGCGGAAAAAGATTTTCCGTGGCTGCGAACGCAAGACCCGTCCGATCCGAATTTGCCGCCGCTCCCGAAAGAATTTCCTTATCGCCAGCAAGTCGTTGGCCGCCGCAACGCGCCGATCCCATCCGGCTACGGGCCCGGCCAGCGTGCGCAACAACTGGAAGATCCGAGCCGCCGTCCTGCGCCGGGCGAATCTGCGCCGTGGATCATTCGCACCGCGCTCTGCGTCGAGCCACGCGACGGTCGGCTGCACGTTTTCATGCCGCCAGTGGAGCGGGTGGAAGACTATTTGGATCTCATCGCGGGCATCGAAGCGACGGCCCACGAAACCGGTTTGCCTGTCGTCATCGAAGGCGAAACTCCGCCGAAAGATCCGCGTCTGAACAAGCTTGGTGTCACGCCTGACCCCGGCGTGATCGAGGTCAACATGCACCCGAGCAAATCGTGGGACGAACTCGTCGAGCGCACGACCACGCTTTACGAGGAGGCGCGCCAGACGCGGCTCGGCACGGAAAAATTCATGCTCGATGGCCGGCATACCGGCACGGGCGGCGGCAATCACATCATACTCGGCGGCGAGACGCCGCAGGATTCGCCGGTGCTGCGCCGGCCCGATCTGCTGCGCTCGCTGCTGGCGTATTGGCAGAATCATCCGTCGTTGAGCTGGCTGTTCAGTGGTCTGTTTGTTGGCCCGACGTCGCAAGCGCCGCGCATTGACGAGGCGCGCAACGATTCGCTTTATGAACTCGACGTCGCGTTCAAGGAGTTGGACCGGCAGATCATTACATTGGGCCAGACGCCGCCGTGGCTGGTGGATCGTCTCTTCCGCAACCTGCTGATTGATTCCAGCGGCAACACACATCGGGCGGAGTTTTCCATTGATAAACTTTTCGCGCCGGAAAGCAGCACCGGCCGTCTGGGTCTCGTCGAGATGCGCGCGTTTGAAATGCCGCCTGACGCGCGCATGAGTCTCGCGCAACACCTCCTGCTGCGCGGCCTCGTCTCGAAATTCTGGAATGAGCCGTATAAAAACAATCTCGTGCGCTGGGGCACGGACATCCACGACCGTTGGATGCTGCCGCACTTTTGCGAAACGGATTTTGCGGATGTCATCAACGATCTGCGCGAGGCCGGTTATCCGTTCCAAGCCGAATGGTTCGCCCCGCATTTTGAATTCCGTTTCCCGCGCATCGGCGATCTGGAGCAACGCGATTTGCAGATCGAACTCCGCACCGCGCTCGAACCGTGGCACGTCCTAGGCGAAGAACCCGGCGGCGGCGGCACGGTGCGCTATGTGGACAGCTCGCTGGAACGCCTGCAAATCAAGGCGCGTGGGCTTGTCGGCGACCGCTTCGCCGTCACCTGCAACGGCCATCGGGTGCCGCTGCATCCGACCGGCACGACCGGCGAAGGCGTTGCCGGCGTCCGCTATCGCGCCTGGCAGCCGCCGATTTGTCTGCAACCTACGATCGGTGTTCACGCGCCGCTGCGGTTCGATCTCTACGACACATGGAACCAGCGTTCACTCGGCGGCTGCACCTATCACGTCGCTCATCCCGGTGGCCGGAATTCGGAAACGTTTCCGGTCAACAGCTACGAAGCCGAATCGCGCCGCCTCGCGCGATTTTTCCGCCACGGTCATCAGCAAGGAAAGTTCACGCCACAGCCGCCAACGGTGAACCCGGACTTTCCATTCACGCTGGACTTGCGCAATGTCTGACGCGCCCGACAAAAAGGACGGTCGCGATAAGACGCAAATGTTCCAGTCTCAGACGCAATCATCCACCGGAGAAGGCAGTGCCGACAAAAAGGCGCAGCCTTCGCCGACCGGTTTGCTCGCGAAATGTTTCGCGAGCGACACGGCATTTGATGAGGTGCGAGCCGACGACGGCAAGGTGCGTTCGCATTACGTGAAACTTTTCGGAGCACTGGAGGATTTTAGCACGGTGGAATTGCGTCGGCGCTCCGAATCCTGCGAGCGTCTCGTGAATGAGCAGGGCATCGCATACAACGTCTATGGCGACCCGCGCGGCATGGAGCGTCCGTGGCAACTCGATCCGATCCCGTTCGTCATCGCGCAGGACGAGTGGCGTGCGCTCGAAACTGGCTTGATCCAGCGCGCAACACTGCTGAACAAGATTCTCGCCGACTGCTACGGCGCTCAGGAACTCATCCATTCGCGCTGGCTTTCCCCCGCGATGGTTTTCGGCCAGCCGGATTTTCTCCGCCCGTGTCACGGCATCAAAGTTCCCGGCGACTCCTTCCTGCATTTCTACGCCGCCGATCTCGTCCGCTCGCCGGACGGACGCTGGTGGGTCATCTCAGACCGTACGCAGATTCC
>CAMCWI010000203.1 GCA_945882065.1 Akkermansia muciniphila | reverse complement strand
GCCGATTCAAACTCTTTAAGCGGTAATTGAGACTGCAAGTATTCGATCAACGCTTCTCGCTCCTCCATGCTGAGTTTTGACAGCGAACCGTACAGACTGGCATCGCGGGCGCTGAGTTCAGCAAATTTTCCTTCCTGCAAAAGAAACCGGCTTCCCTCGTCCAGAAGGAACGCGATGAACACCACTTTCAATTCACGGCTGTGCGCAGCGTTGGTTGATTGAGTGGCGACAAACCTCTCAAATGCTTCATCGGCCAGATCGGCACGGAATGGAACGGCAGTGATGATCCCAAAGATGTATTCCAAAATCTCCCGCTCGGTCGGCACGCGGTCGGTTTTGAAAAGCTCCTGAAGCTTGGCCGTATTCCAGTGTTCTTTGGGCTTGTCGTAGTGATAACGACGAAGCCGCTCCACGGCGGCAGCCATGTCACCCCGTTCCACCGCCTCGCGCAACTCCGCATCCGCCACCAATCTCTCGCCCAGACGGGAGCGAAACATTTCACGGTCAATCTTCATCCCGAACAAACCGATCTCGTCGCGCAGGACGCTGACCATTGGGTCAGGCGAGGTGTTCGTAAAATCTCCGACACGAATACCGCTATTTCCACCGCCTCCACCTTCCGTGGTCGGATCTTGGGGCAAGTTCAACTTTTTGTCATAGTCGAAATCCTCCTCGAAGTATTCGCAATTGGCGAAAAAATCGAAGAGCGCGAAGCCATCCTTCTTGGCCGTGCGCTGGCTTGCGCCCTCGCCATGCTTGAAGGTGAACAGCCGCGTGCCCCGTCCTTTGATCTGGATGAAATCGGTGGGCGAAAAAATTGGTCGGGCCAGCGCCACGTTCAGAATATCTTCGCAATCGTAGCCCGTGGTCATCATGCCCACCGTGACGCAGACGCGCGTGCGGCTCGTGTCGTAATCGCGAAACTCGCCCGCCCGCCACTTGGATTTGCCGTTGAGATTGTTGTTGGCGAAATCAATGGTCATTTGCTGTGCGCCGGGGATTTCTGACGTGACCTGCACGGCAAAGGTTGAACCGGCGGCGTAGCATTCGGTCCAGCGGCGTGTCGCCTCCTCATTGAGCAACGTCACCAACTTCGTCGCGTGCTTGCGGCTGACTGCGAACATGACGGTCTTGCCGACCTCGCCTGTGATGGGATCGCACTTGGCATTGTCGAAGAAGCAACGGACGAAGCTCTGGTTGGTTTCATCCGAGAAGAACTTGCGCTCGTAATCCTTTTTGCCAAAGACCAACTCCTGCTCCTGCCCGTCCTCATTGGCGGGCACGGCAACGGTGTAGCCATCATCTGAGAGCATCTGCGTGGTAATGTCCGTGCGGGCATCGAGTGTGACAGGATTGCAGAGATACGGGTCAGGCGTGTGCTGAACGGCCTTGAGCAGGCTGTAACTAAAAGTCGGCTTGCCATCGTCGCTCCCGAACGTGCGATAGGTGTCGAGCAACAGCCGCCGCTCATATTCGCGCGGGTCGTTCTGCCGCGCTGCTGCATCCACGCCCTTCAAGTAATCGCGCGGCGTGGCGGTGAGGCCAAGCTTCGCGCCCACGAAATACTCGAAGATGGCGCGATTGTTCCCGCTGATGGTGCGGTGCGCTTCGTCGCTGATGATGAGCTGGAAATCTGTCGGCGCGAACTCGTGCAGGAAACGATTGCGGGCGGCGAGGCTTTGAATAGTCGTCACTACCACCTGCGCCTGCATCCAATCCCGCCGCTTCTGCTTGTAGATGACGGTGCTGATGCCGTCTTGGGCGAGGTAGGCGTTGAAATTTTTCCACGCCTGATTCTCCAGCTCCAGCCGGTCCACGAGAAACAGGATGCGCGTGGCGTTCTCGGTGCGGAGATACAGCTTGGCAATGGCCGCGCTCAATAGCGTCTTGCCCGTGCCCGTCGCCATTTCGAAAAGAAAGCGATGCAGCGAGGGCGACGCGGCCTTTTGCAACGCGCGGACAGCGTCAATCTGATAATCCCGCAGCAGCCGGATTTTCTTGTTCACCATCACCGCCGCACGGTCGGCGGGCGAATAGGAGAGCCACGCGGCATCCTGCGACATGGCGATGTAATTTTCATCCACCGTCACGCTGGCGAGCCGAGCGGCATCGGGTTTCTATTCCGCAGCCCTGCCGAGTTGATCCAATGGCAAGAAACGCGACACCTTCACCGGATTACCCTGCCGCAGATTCCAATAGTAATGCACCAACCCGTTGCTCAGGAAAATATGGCTGACCCCGAGGTTCTCAGCGTAGCTGCGCGCCTGCTCCTTGCCGGTGAGGGGATCAATGTTTTCACGCTTCGCTTCGACAACGGCTACCGGGCGTTGATCGGTATTTAATAGCAGGTAATCAATGAAGCCATTCGGGGCGTTCTCGAAATCTTTTCCAAGATCCTGGCTTGGCGAAAAGACCCGCCGCGTGACGCGATGTTCGCAAATGATGTTTTCGCGCCGCCCTTGCGCGTCGGGAAGGAAGCGCCAGCCAGCCTCTTCCAGCATCTTGTTGATTGTGATGCGAGCTTGGGCTTCGGAAGGCATTGCGGTGAGAAATTATGACTGCGTGCTGTCTCCGTCGGTCAAACCAGCGGTGAAATCACGCTGACCGCCGTTAAAAAATGCTAGGTCAAAGCCGTCCTCCAGTTTGATGGCTTTGAACGCCACTTTCCCCGCCGTTTTGAACGTCTCGCAGTAGCGGTAAAAAGATTCGGAATCGTCCGTGATGACATACTCCGCATCAATGCGAGCGGCTTGGGCGATAATCTTGATGTCGTCCTTGAGTGCATCACGCTCCACTCCGGGCGGACGCAATGCTTTCCAGTCGAGATGGGCCACCTGCTGCGCGTCATCCCAGTTGAAAGGCAATATCACGCAGCACCGCAAAATCTGCGGGTCGATCTCCTGCTTCACGCAAAATTCCGAAGCCACGATGGTCGAGAGATACATCGGGATTTGGTTCTCGGTGAAATGCCGCCAGTAACGACGGGCAGCCTCGTGATGCGCCCGGCTGCTGCCCGCGAGCGTGATGAGAAAACTGGTATCGAGCAAAACTCCAGCAGCCATGCGTCAGCCTCCCCTCGCTTCCCTGACCCATTTGGCCGCATCCGGCACATCGGCCCAAGCCGTTGCACCCTTCGCAGCAAAACGATCCAGTGCCGCCTCGTCGTAAGCCGGTTGATAATCCATGAAGCCGATCAAGTGGACATTCCGCAACTCGCCGGTCTTGTAATGCTGCTCGGCGCGCACATGCAGCAGTGCCTTGTGATAGAGCCGGTTTTCACTCTGGTCGCGCAAATATCCCTGCGCTGCGCCCACCAGCAAAATCTTGCCCCCACGATCCAGCTTGAGATGAATGTTGGCCTTCTGCGTGCCGCCCATGTCCGTGATTTCGCCGAAGAGATATTTCTCCGCCGCCACCCATGGCACAATCTCACCCACGCGATAATCCGATTCCCGGCTGATGCGCACTTTGGCAAATCCCTCGCCCTGCGGCCTGACCTCGTAATACAAATCCGGATTGTTCTTGGCCCGTGCCTGCCACTTTTGCACCACCTCGGCCCGTCGGATGTCCAGTTCGCCCAGCACATCCTGCCGCGCCATCAATTTCAAATCAGGTTCAAGACTGGTCGCCACCACTAACGGCAACAAGGCCCGCAGCAGATAGGAGCTTTCCGCAATCTCGACATGAACCTGGTCCAGTTTCAATTTCTGGCTGCCGCTGATGAATTGCTCGACCTGAAGATTGAACTCGTTGAACTGCGAGAGCCCGATGGTGCGAGGAGTAATTTCCTGCCCCTCCACCTTGCCGTGAAGCACAAACTCAATGGCGTTGTTTTCGTTCATGGCCTGCTCGCTGCCCCAACATAGCCCAACTCCAAGCCTCCCGGCAAGCGTGCGAAAACCGACCCGCGTATGCCGCCTAAACTATTCATTCTGCGGCCAGTGTGCCGTTGCCCCAGACGCGGTCGAGCACTCGTTGGATTTTGGCCTCGAAGCGGGGGAGCAGCGACCGCACCGAATCCATCTGCGCCGCCTCCGCGTCCAGCTCCGCCACGAGACGACGTTGCTCCTCCAAGGGCGGCAGGGGGATTTTGAATGTGCGGTGAACGCGGCAAATTGAGGGCCAAAGGCCCGCATCCATCCCAGCCTGGGGCAACGCCCCAGGTCGTCGTGCAAACAAAATCGAAAGGGCCAAAGGCCCGTCCCATCGTTCAATCCCACACATAGGCTTCATCGTATTCCACGCCGTATTTTTTCAAGAACATCCTGAACTCCTCCTGAAACGTCCGCGTTTTGTGATGCTCCTCCTGCCCGTCAATGTAAGCGCGCAGAGAATCCAAATCCGCCGGGCCGACGGAAAAACATCCGTAGCCGCGTTGCCATGAAAAGTCGGCCAGTTCCGGCGATTGCGTCTTCACCCACTTCGACGACGACGTCTTCAACGTCTCCACCAAATCCGCAATGGTGATGGTGCGTGCCAACCGAATGGCGAGGTGAACGTGGTCCGCCACGCCGCCCACGCGATACGCCTCGCAACCCGCGTTTCGTGCCACGGTCGCGAGATACGCGTGGAGTTTCGGGCGCGTGTCGGGGTCGAGGAATGTGCGGCGCTCCTTCGTGCTGAAGATGACGTGGACGATGACGAGGCTCAGGGATTGTGGCATGGCGATGGGGCGGGCTTTCAGCCCTTTGTCGGTTTGCGATGCGTGACCTGGGGCGTTGCCCCAGGCTGGGATGGAGGCGCGCCGTTGGCGCTTTCGGAGTCGCCGGTCCAGACGGCGTCAATCGTCGTCTGGATGCGTTCGAGGTTGGCGGCGATTTCGGATTCCAAGCGGGCAATCACCTTCTGGTAGCCCTCGATCTCCGCCACAATCCGCCGCTGTTCCTCCAGCGGCGGCAGGGGGATTTCGAGTTGTTTGAGCGCGTTCGCATTGAACTGTGGCTGTCCACCGCCCGAAACCAACTGGTCGCGCTGCTGCCAGTATTGTTTCGATTGCGCAAAGCACCAGTAGAACTCCGGCAGCACCTTTTGGGGATCGAAGCGAATGCGAATGAGATAAGAAGCGAAGACCGCTGGCTCATTGGAATCGAAAAGAAGCGTCTTGCCCGCCGTCGCGCCAATTCGGGCAACGAGGATGTCGCCTTTGCAGGCCAGACAAGCTTTCGCTTCTTTGTCGAGCTTGATGAATTTCGCATCGTTAGGGCGAAGCCGACCGAACTCGTTGATGTCGGTGATGCGAACGTAACGAATGTCTCCTTCGTCGGCAGCCGTTGCCGTGTGCCCGTATTCAAATGTGGCGGCCTCACCCAAGGAAACCGTTTCGACTTCTGTGGATGTTGAACCGTTTCCTAGAAACGCCTCGGCTTGCAGACTGACGGACGACATTTCGAGCAGCGCCTTTTTCTCCACGCGCTTCCACACCACACCAGCGCCAACGGCGCTACCCATCCCAGCCTGGGGCAACGCCCCAGGTGCGTCGTTCAAAAACATTTCCAAGGGCTGAAGGCCCGTTTCATCGGCGGCGCGTTCGTTGGGACGATGGGATGGGGCGGGCCGTTGGCCTTTCAATTGGTTTGCGGTATTCGTTTCCTGGGGCGTTGCCCCAGGCTGGGATGGGGTCGCACCTTTGGTGCTGCCAATCGCGCCGGTGGCGCTCGTCATTCGTAATTCGTCATTCAACTTTCCCTTCAACCACATCTTCACCACGCGCTCGGCTTCCGGCAGGTCGTTGGCTTCGATCGGATTTCGTTTGTCGCCGAGGTCGAAGCCGTCGGCGGTGATTTTGAGGAAGAGGATTTCCTTGGTCTGCCGCGCGAGCTTTTTGTCGAGCAGGAGGATGCTGGTCTTCACGCCGGAGTAGGGCTTGAACACGCCCGCCGGGAGCGAGACAACGGCCACGAGCGAGTCCTCGACGAGGAAGCGGCGCAGTTTCACGTAGGCGTTCTGCGTGGTGGCCACGATGCCGTTGGGCACGATGACGCCACCGCGTCCGTCGCCGGTGAGGTGCTCGGCGATGTAGTCGGTGAAGAGCACTTCGGCCTTCTTCGCGGCGATGCGGAATTTGGTGTGCGGGGTGACGCCGCCTTTCGGGGTCATGAACGGCGGGTTGGCGAGGATGAGGTCGGCCTTCTCGTGCCAGCGGGCGTCGTTGCTCAGGGTGTCGTAGATGTGGATGGCGGGGTCGGGAAAGCCGTGGAGGAAGAGGTTCACCTTGCTCAGCTTCACCATCTGGTCGTCCACGTCGTAGCCGGCGAGGTTGCCATAAACTTTCTGGCGCTGGGCGTGGGTGAGCTGGTCGCCGGGCATGGTCGAGCCGGGCGAGGTGCTGTGCGCGAGGATGTGCCGGTAGGCGGAGACGAGGAAGCCGCCTGTGCCGCACGCGGGGTCGAGGATTTTGTCGCCGGGCTGCGGGTCGAGGCAGGCGACGATGAAATCAATGATGTGGCGCGGGGTGCGGAACTAGCCGTTCTCGCCCTGCGCGCCGGTGCATTGCAGGAGGTATTCAAAGGCGTTGCCGAGTTCCTCGCTGTGCTAGTAAGCGAAGCCGTTCACCTCGGTGAGGAACATGGTGAGGATGCGCCCGTCGCGGAATTTCAGGAAGGCGTTGCGGAAGATTTCGCGGAACAGGCCGGGCAGGTGCGCGGCTTTCTTGGCGTGGCCGAGGGCTTCGACGCCCTCGGAAAAAAGCGTGACCCGTTCGTCGGCGGAGACGGTCTGCGGGAGGAGATTGCGCCAGCGGTATTTCGCCAGCTCGCCGGTGAAGAAGCTGCGTTTGCGGCCCATCTTGACGGCTTCCTCGTCAAGGTCGTCCATGAATTTGTAAATCAGGGCGAGCGTGATGAGTTCGACCTGATTGGACGGCTGCGGCAGCTTGCCGACGAGGACATTGCGGCAGGCGTCAATGCGGCGTTTGGTTTCGGAAGTAAGCATCTCGGTTATTGTTGCGTCGAAGCATACTCATCATGCCTGCGCCGGAAAGAAATTCTATTCGTGCCGATCATTTTC
>CAMCWI010000202.1 GCA_945882065.1 Akkermansia muciniphila | reverse complement strand
CCGATGAGCCAGTTCACATCGGCTTGGATGCTCTCGACATATTCGATGTCTTCCTTCGCTGGATTCGTGTCGTCCATGCGGAGATTGCAGATGCCGCCGAACTCATGCGCGATGCCGAAGTTGAGGCAGACGCTTTTGGCGTGACCGATGTGGAGGTAACCGTTCGGCTCAGGCGGAAACCGGGTGTGGATTTGCGGATATTTCTTCTCGGCGACGTGTTGCGCGACGATGTCGCGGATAAAATCGCTGGGCGCGGGTGCTGCGGTTTCCGGTGTCTTGTTTTCCAAACTCATAAGGCGGGCGCAGACTAACAAAGGATTCATCCATTGTCCAACGAGCGCGGAGCGTTTTGCCGAGCGTGAACCTTGACCAAACTTTACCGTTTATGCCTCGCTCTTCGCGCGTCTATTATTGTATTCACAATGTATGTTATCGTTTAATGATGTGAGATTAAAAGTGTGCTGACTGATCTGACACAGTTACAACTCATCTTTGTAAACACGTTCATAGGCTCTGACTGACTGTTCCCATGAAAAGTCGGCTGCGATGCCCTGGATGCGGTAATGGGTCATCAACTCTTTGTTCTCAAACAGAGTCAGAGATTTTCGGATCGCCTTTGTCAATCCACTGGGAGTCGGATCCCCGAATTTAATCCCGTTCGCAGCAACGCCACCATCCACGGCATCAATCACCGTGTCATCCAGTCCTCCCGTACGACGAACAATTGGAATGGTTCCGTATCTGAGGCTGTAAAGCTGATTGAGTCCGCAAGGTTCAAATCTCGATGGCATCAGGTAAAAATCACATCCGGCTTCAATCTGGTGCGCCAGCGCGTGATCGTACCCGATTTGCACGCCAACTTTGGTGCTGTTTCGTTCTGCCATTCTGACGGATAACTCTTCGTAGTGTTTCGCTCCGCTACCGAGCATCACGAACTGTATTCCTTCGCTGATCATTTCGTTCAAGACCGTGAGTAGAAGATCAATACCTTTCTGATCTGCCAACCGTGTAACCGTCCCAAACAATGGAATGTGCGAGTCAACCGTGAGTCCGAATCTTTCCTGCAAGGCTGATTTGCAGATGGCTTTGCCGGACATATTGTCAGCACTAAATGATGCCGCCAGACATGGATTCGAGATCGTGTTCCATTCCTCGTAATCCACTCCGTTCAGGATTCCAGTGAGAACATTCTGGCGCTTGCGTAAAAGACCGTCCAAACCAGCACCATATTCCTGCGTTGTGATTTCACGGGCATATCTTGGACTGACCGTCGTGACGGCATCTGCGCAAGCGATACCTGTTTTTAGACAATTGATCTGCCCGTAAAACTCGGTCGTGTCCGCGGTGAACCAACTCGCGGGAAGATTCAACAGGCTAAAGGCGCTTCCCGGAAAGACGCCCTGGTAAGCCAGATTATGAATCGTGCAACAGACGCGAGGCCGATTATCCCACACCGAAGTTTTGGCTTCGTGCTGAACCATCAACGCAGCCATCCCGACCGGCCAATCATGAAGATGCAATACATCCGGTTTGAATGGCAAATGACGCGCCAAATTCACGACGCATTTGGACAGGAAAATAAATCGTTCCGCGTTGTCGGCGTAGTCCGAACCGTTATCATTGTAAATCCCAGGGCGATCAAAATACGCAGGTTTATCAATGAAATAGATCGTGAGTCGGGTCGAAACATCCAGTGCGAATAATTCAGCCGTAACGCGCTTCGTTCCCAGCGGCAGATCAAATTTCCAATCCACACGGCGCAAACCGGAAAGTTTCTCGCGGATGCCCCGATATAACGGCGTGATAATTCCCACATGATGTCCTTCCGTCGCCAACGCCTTACCCAGTGCACCGACGGCATCACCCAATCCACCCGTTTTTGAATACGGATAAACTTCGCTGCTTGCGAGGAGGATTCTCATGACGACGCAGCAGAGAAATTACGCTGTCGCAATGCGCGACGTGCCGAGATATTTTTGCAGCGGTTCAGGAATCAACACACTGCCGTCTGCTTGTTGATGAGTCTCCAGCAAGGCGACAAACAACCTAGCGAGCGCAGTGCCGCTGCCATTGAGGATGTGGGGGAATTTGTTTTCACCCGCCTCGGTCTTGAAACGCATGTTCATCCGGCGCGATTGAAAATCCTCGCAGTTCGATACGCTGGAAACTTCCAGATAACTCCCCTGCCCTGCGGCCCAAACTTCGATATCGTACGTCTTCGCGCTGCCAAATCCCATGTCACCCGTGCAAAGCGAGATCACTCGATAGTGCATACCTAGCGATTGCAACACGCGCTCCGCATTCGCCACCATTTTTTCCTGCTCTGCGTAACCGTCCTCAGGTTTCACGATCTTGATTAGTTCAACCTTGTCGAACTGATGCACGCGGATCATCCCGCGCGTTCCCAAGCCCGCCGCTCCCGCCTCGCCACGAAAACATGGCGTGTACGCGCAGTAGAAAATGGGAAGCAGTTTCTCGGCGAGCAATTCTTCGCGATGGATGTTCGCCACCGGAGTCTCAGCCGTCGGAATTAGATACAACTTGCCGAGCTCCTCCACCTTGTCGCCCTCGGCCACGCCGTAGTACTGGTCCTTGAACTTCGGAAATTGTCCCACACCCACGAGGCAATCCTCATTCACCATGTAAGGCGGTGAAACTTCCGTGTAGCCATGCTGAGTTGTGTGCAAGTCCAGCATGTATTGGATCAACGCGCGCTCCAGCTTCGCGCCCCAGTTCGTGTAGAGAAGAAATCCGCTGCCTGACAATTTCACGGCGCGCTCGAAATCCACCAGCTTCAAACTCTGGCAGAGTTCAACGTGCGACTTGGGTTTGAAAGCGAAGCTCGGCTTCTCGCCGTGCGTGCGGACGAGCGGATTGTCCTCGGCAGTTTTTCCGAGAGCGACAGATTCATGCGGGAGATTCGGCAGGCGCAGCATCAATTCATCGCGTGTTGCATCTGCTGCCTTCGCTTCCGCATCCAGCGCGGCGATTTTGTCACCTAAAGTTTTTGTCTCAGCCTTTTTCGCCTCAGCTTCGGGCAGCTTCTTCTGCCCCATCAACGCGCCAATCTCTTTCGATACGCGATTTCGAGTAGCCTTGAGGGTTTCAACTTCAGCGAGAGCCTTGCGACGCGCGTCGTCGGCTTGAAGAATTCCATCAATCAGCTTCTCGTCCCCTGCCCCGCGCGTGGCAAGGCGTTGGCGCACGAAGTCCGGCTTGTCGCGAATCAATTTGATGTCCAGCACGCGCGAATTATAGGAAGGAACAACGCCGTCGCAAGGCGGAAGCCTCGCCTGTCAGTGTTTGACGAGCTTCTTCTTCGCGCGTTCTTGGAAGTATTGATCTGCGAGCACGCCAATCAAAACAACCGCGCCCATCACGGCGAAGTTAAGCGAGCTGGGGATGCCCAGCAGGTTGACAAGGTTTTGCAAGACTTGCAGCAGTGCCGTGCCGATGAGAATTCCGATGACCGAACCTTCACCGCCGCGCAGACTGCATCCGCCCAGCACCGCCGCCGCGATGCCGTATAGCTCGAAGAAATTCCCGTGGTTCGACGGCGAAATGGAGTTCGTATAGAACGCGAACAGAATCCCCGCGATGCCCGTCAGCAATCCCATCAGGATGTAGCTCGTCGCGATCACGGCCCGCGTGTTGATGCCGGAGAAGCGCGCTGCGTTCTCATTTCGTCCCACGGCCAGCAGGTACCGGCCATACATGGAGCGGTGCAACACGAACCACATGATGACCGACAACACGATCAGGATCACAAAGGGTGCGGGCAGGCCGAGGAATTTCCCCTTGGCAAGACTTGCGAAGGTTTCAAAGCCTTCTGCGTTTCCGAGTCCTTTCGTGCCGTCGTCCGCGATGTATCGAGCCAGACCGCGATACAGCAGTAGTCCGCACAACGTCACGATGAATGGCTGAATATTCATCCGTGTGATGAGTGCGCCATGCGCCCAACCCAGCAACATCGGGATAAGAATCGCCACCGCCGCCGCTAACGGCCATGGCCAGAACTCGCGCGGACTGGTGAGTGTTTCTCCGTAGGCGGAATGAATCAACAAACGATTAAGCTTGGCGTGGTTCTTCGCGCTTCCATCCTTCTCGATCAACCCCTTCGCCTTCGACGGCAGGCTCAGTGCCGCGAAACGGTCTTTGTCGTAGATGGACGGGCCAGCGATAACGCGGTTCAATTCACCTGCGAGTGCGGTTTGTAGTCGCGCCGTCTGATTTGTGTCTCCTGCGCTCTTGACCAAGTCTTGCTTGAGCGTGTTGGGGAATTGACCCCATACAAACTGAGAAACTGGATTCGGTTTTTGAAACTTTTCCACGAGTGCTGGCAATTGTTTGAAATCATTCGCCTTCAATTCCCAGGAAGCGAACGGCCACGCGATCTCCGTGAGGAACATCGAGAGCAGAACTCCCGCGAGCGCGAACATCGAGCCGACCGAGAGATCAATGCCTCCCGTGATGATGACCATGCCGAGGCCAAGGCTGAAGATGCCGAACAGTCCGATGATGTTCGCCATGTTCGTCAGGTTTGTGGCCGACAGAAAGCGAGGATTGATCGCAGCAGTGACACCGCACAGCAACAGCAACAGCGTGAAGATACCCAGTTCTTTTTTCATTCGTGATCCGTGTTAATCCGTAAAACTTTTTCAGTTGGCGAACGCCGCCTTTGCCGCCGCGATCTTTTTCCCGACGGCGAGTTGCATGATATTCTCCTCTTTGCAATCCGGACGATCCAGCACACCCGTGATCTGCCCTTCGTGCATCACCGCCACTCGGTCGCTAACATGCAACACTTCCTCCATGTCGCTACTGATCATCAGAATCACGGCCCCCTGCTCCGCCAGATTTCGCATGATGCGATAAATCTCCGCCTTCGCGCCGACATCAATGCCACGCGTTGGCTCATCAAGAATCATCACCTTGGGATCCATTGAGAGCCATTTGCCGAGGACAACTTTCTGCTGGTTGCCCCCGCTGAGATTCACCACGCGCGCCTCGGCGTTCGGTGTCTTGATCTTGAGAGATTGAATCTGTTCGTTCGCCACCTTGCTTTCACTCGCGCGGTTGATGAGGAACACAGACGCAAACTTGTTGAGCGATGGGAGCGTGACGTTCTCGCGCACGGTCATACCCGTGACGAGTCCTTCCCCGCGCCGATCCTCCGGCACAAGATAAATCCCGCGTGCAATCGCATCGCGGGATTTACCCACAGGCAATTCCGCATCGCCGAGAAAAATTTCACCAGTGGCAAAATGATCCAGCCCGACGACCGCCTTCATGATCTCGCTCCGACCTGCCCCGACGAGTCCGGCAAATCCAAGTATCTCGCCCTTGCCCGCATCGAACGACACCTGCTTGGTGGGATAACGGCTGGAGCGCATATTGCGAACTTTGAGAAAAGCCGGTGTCCTTTTCGCAGTGGACTCAACGTAGAAACTTTTTACCTCTCGCCCCACCATCATCCCCACAATGCTGTCGTGACTGATCTGCTGGCGGCTGAGTTCTCCTGCGTTCTTGCCGTCTCGCAAGACGACCACGCGATCCGCGATTTGGTTCACTTCACCGAGGCGATGAGAAATATAAACGACGCTCACGCCCTGCTTCTTGAGATCGAGAACGAGTTCGAGCAACCGCTCCGTCTCGGTCAGCGTCAGACTAGACGTGGGTTCGTCCATGATGATGATGCGCGCGTTGAGCGATAAAGCTTTCGCGATTTCCACCATCTGCTGCTGTGCAATGGGAAGTTTGTCGAGCCGGGTTTTGCTGGAAACATCAAGGCCGAGACGTTTCAAGTAAGGTTCCGTATCGGCGTGAATCTTCTTCTGATCAATCAGCCTGAACGGGCCAGTCAAAGGCTCACGACCCAGAAAAACATTTGCCGCCACGTCGAGATTATCGAGGACGTTAAGCTCCTGATGAATGAACGCGATGCCAAGTTTCATGGCGTCCACCACGTTGTTGATCTTCACCGGCTTTCCGTCCACAAGCACCTCGCCATCGTCCGGCTGATAAACGCCGCCGATGATTTTCATCAACGTGGACTTGCCAGCGCCATTCTCCCCGCAAAGTGCCAGCACCTCGCCCTTGCCGACTTCGATACTCACGCCATCCAGCGCGACGACGCCCGGAAATCGTTTGCCGATCCCGCGCATGGTAAGGAGATGTGTAGTTGTCATCGTGGTGGCTGAATAAATACTAGTTTTGCGATCCGAATGCACTAGCTCTTTCGGGTAGGTTCAAAAAAACGGCGTTGGAAGACCCAACGCCGCTCACGCCAAAATTTCCGGGTCAATTATTTTCCGAGCTGTTTGTCGAGGTTCGCTTTGAACGCCGCTACGTTGTCCTGCTTGATGCTTAACGTCGGAACAAACTGGACGCTGTTCGCAAAGATGGTTTTGTCGCCACCCAGATACTTTGCCATCTTAAGAATGGCTTGCTTGCCGAATTCGTAGGGCTGTTGCACGACAGTCCCGAAGATTTCTCCTGCCGCCACACCGGCCAGCGTTTGATCCTCCTCGTCGAATGCGATGATCTTCACAGTGCCAATTTTTCCACCGCTCTTCACCCCGTTCAAGATGGCCGGGCCGTTATAGCTCCAGAGTCCGACGCACGCCGCGACATCAGGATATTTCACGAGCGTGTCTTCAACGTTCTTTTGAGCGCGGGCGCGATCCGTCTCATCCGTGCGCACGTCAATGATCTCGATTTTTGAACCGGCGATCTCTTTTTTAATGCCAGCAAAACGTTCCTGCGCGTTCGCGGCGTCGAGTGTGCCGACGAACACCATGATCTTGCCGCCGTTGGGCAATGCTTCCTTGATCAGCTTGCCCGCTTCCACGCCGGCGGCCGTGTTGTCCGTACCCACGTAGCAGACGCGTTTGCTCTTGGGTGCGTCGCTGTCGTGAGTGATGAGCAATGTCTGGCTCGCGATCTTGTCGAGGAACTCGATCTGGTTCACTTGATCAATCACGCTGACCGCAATGCCGTCAACTCCTTTGGCGAGCA
>CAMCWI010000201.1 GCA_945882065.1 Akkermansia muciniphila | reverse complement strand
ATGACGGCAATCATCTGCGGCTTCTTCCTTGGCCTGAAAACCAAACTGGGACGTTTTGCCTTCGATCAATTCAAACTCAAGATGCCCCTGCTCGGCCCGGTGTTCCGCAAGTCTGCCATCTCGCGCTTCTCACGGACACTGGGGACATTGCTCGGCAGCGGCGTGCCGGTGTTGCAGGCGTTGAACATCGTGCGCGAAACCGCAGGCAACGTCGTCGTGAGCAATATCATTACATCCGTCCACGATGGCGTCAAAGAAGGCGAGAAGATGACCGTGCCGCTCCGTGCATCGAGCGTATTCCCACCAATGATCATAGGCATGGTGGACATCGGCGAACAGACCGGCGCGCTCCCCAACATGTTGTTGAAGGTTGCCGACGGCTGCGACGAGGAAGTAGATAACGCCGTGACCGCGATGACTTCCCTGCTCGAACCGATCTTGATCGTGTTCCTGGCCGTCGTCGTCGGCAGCATTGTCATCGCAATGTTCCTGCCGATCATCGCGCTCATCAATCCAGAGAGCTTTGGAAAAACGACTGACGCGGATTCTTAACGGTCAATCTTTTGTGGTTGGTTATTGTTGAATTGATAGGAATTTGCTTTTGACGCTCCGCAATTCAAGCGCTGCAGTCACCTTTCTCCAGAGTGATTTTAATTGCCCATCGGCGCTGAAACTATTAAGCCATAGGACAATAATTCACGATGATCGAACTGCTCCACTGACCACCGCGCATGGCCCACCCCGCCCTTCAACGCCTTGCCGAGTTGCTCCCGCCGGAGCGGTTGCTCGTCCAACCGCAACAACTCGCGGCGTATGAGAGCGACGGGCTGACGGCATTTCGGCAGCGTCCGCTGGCGGTGGCGATTCCCGAAACGAGCGACGAAGTCATCGCGCTAGTTCGCCTTTGTCACGAGTTGGAACTCCCGTTCGTCGCGCGCGGCAGCGGCACGAGTTTGTCCGGCGGCTCGCTGCCTGTGGCGGGCGGCGTGGTCATTACGCTGAACCGGCTGAATCACATTCTCAAACTCGATCCCGCGCAACGCATCGCGGTGGTGGAACCCGGAGTCATCAACACGCAGGTCACCCTGTCCGCCGCGCCGCATGGTTTGCATTACGCGCCCGATCCTTCCAGCCAGTCCATCTGCACCATCGGCGGGAATGTCGCGTTCAATTCCGGCGGCGCGCATTGTCTCAAATACGGCATGACCTCCAATCACGTTCTCGGCCTCAAAGCCGTGCTCGCCACCGGCGAAGTCGTGGACTGGGGTGGCGCGAGCCGCGAAAATGTCGGCCCGGATTGGTGCGGGTTGTTCACCGGCAACGAAGGGTTGTTCGGCATCGCACTGGAAATCACGCTGCAACTGCTGCCGCGCGCGGAATGTTTTCACACCGTCCTCGCGGGCTATCGCACGCTCGAACAAGCGGGTGATGCCGTTGCCGCCGTGATCGCGAGCGGATTGTTGCCCGGCGCGATGGAGATCATGGACGCGCTCGCGCTTGAAGCCGCCGTCGCCGCCGTTCATGCCGAGTATCCGCCGGATTGCGAAGCGGTACTCATCGTGGAACTCGAAGGGCCGCGCGAAGTCGTGTCGGCGGATCGCGTGCGGCTCGACGAAATCATCGCCGCGAGTTCACCCGTCGAAGCCCGGCCCGCGCGCGATGCCGAGGAGCGCCTCGCGATTTGGAAGGGACGCAGGAGCGCGTTCAGCGCGGTCGGGCGGCTCTCGCCGGATTTTATTGTGCAAGATGGCGTCGTGCCGCGTCGTCGGCTCGGCGAGGCGTTGCGGCGCATCGGTGAAATGTCGCGCGAATCGGGGCTGCGTTGCGCGAATGTGTTTCACGCGGGCGACGGCAATTTGCATCCGCTCATCTTGTTCGATGGCCGTCAGCCCGGCGCCTTGGAACGGGCCGAGGCGTTGGCGGGTAAAATTCTCAAGATGTGCGTCGCGATGGGCGGCTCACTAACCGGCGAGCACGGCATCGGCATGGAGAAGCGCGATTATCTGCCGGACATGTTCAGCGCGGAGGAAATTGATTGCATGAAACGGCTGCGCGCGGCGTTTGATCCGCTGGGCATCGCGAATCCCGGCAAAATGTTTCCCGGCCCGGAAGCGCCCGCGCTGACCCATCACGGCCTGCATCCGCTGGAAAAGGCCGGCGTCATTTTCCGCGAATGAGTGCCGCCCTCACACCCGCTTCCATCGCCGAACTCGTCGAGGCCGTGCGTTCAACGCCCCAGCTTATCGCCGTCGGCGCGGGCACGAAGCCGCGCCTTTCCGCCGTGAACGTAACGAAACTTTCCACCACCGCGTTGCGTGGCCTGGTGGAATACGAGCCGAGCGAGTTCACCTTCACCGCGCTGACGGGCACGCCGTTGCGCGAGATCATCGCGGCGCTCGCGGAGCGCGGGCAGTATCTGCCGTTCGATCCAATGCTCGTGGATGCGGGCGCCACGCTCGGCGGCACGGTGGTGGCGGGACTGAGCGGGCCGGGACGGTTTCGGTTCGGCGGCGTGCGTGATTTTATTTTGGCCGTGCAATTCGTGGATGGCGCGGGCCGGTTGCTCCGCATGGGGGGCAAGGTGGTGAAAAACGCCGCCGGTTTTGATCTGCCGAAATTTTTTGTGGGCAGCCTTGGCCGCTTCGGGGTGCTGACGGAAATCACGTTCAAAGTTTTTCCGCGCCCCGCGTCCCGGCTCACGCTCAAGGTGGAGGCGAACACCATTGAAGCGACGGCGCGAATCCTCACGGAGGCCGCCAACTCGCGTTGGGAACTTGATGCTCTTGATCTCTTGCCGGATGGCAGCAGCATTTGTCTGCGCTTGGCCGGGCCGTCCGCCGCGCTCGAATCCCTGGCCGACGAAATCCTCGCCCGCTGGCCGGGGCGGAAATTGACCGAGGCAGAAGCGGATGTGTTGTGGGCGGAGTTGCGCGAATTTCAGTGGGCGCACACCGGTTTGCCGCTGCTCAAAGTCGCGCTCGCGCCCGGCGATGTGGTCGCGTTTCATCAAACCATCGCTGCACTGGACGGCGCGCGGGCGCACATCAGTGCGGGCGGGAACGTGGCGTTCGTTTCGCTCGCGGCGGCGGATCAGTTCGCGGCCCTCGACGAAAAACTTCGCGCACTCCAACTGTCCGGCGTCACCTTGCGCGGGGACGCGCCGCTTTGGTCGGGCACGCGCACGGCATCCAAAATTTCCCACGCGGTCAAAGCCGCGCTGGATTCCGAAAATCGTTTTCCATCCCTCGACGACTGATGCTGCACTCGATACCAACCGACAAACTCGGACCCTTTGGCGAACCGATGGCGCACGCGGTGCAGGCCTGCGTCCACTGCGGCTTCTGCCTCGCGGCCTGCCCGACGTATCGTGAACTCGGCCAGGAAATGGATTCGCCGCGCGGCCGCATCGTGCTGATGAAGGAAGTGCTCGAAGGCAAATTATCCTGGGCGGCCGCGCAGCCGCATGTGGATCGCTGTCTCGGTTGTCTCGCGTGCGAACCCGCGTGTCCCAGTGGCGTGCCGTATCGCGATTTGATCAGCCCGTTTCGCGCGTTGGCGAAAACCCGGTTACAGCGTTCGTTCGGGGAGAAGTTGCGCCACCGGCTCGCGTCGCAAACGATTCCGTTCCCGGCGCGATTCCGTTTTGCCGCGCTGACGGGACGCATTGGAAAAATGTTTCCTCCACTGCTCCCGCGCGCGCTGCGACCGATGCTCGACTTGTTGCCGGAAACAATTCCGCGCGCGCAAAGCTGGCCGGTGTTGACCCGCGCGCACGGCGAACGGCGGGCGCGCGTGGCCTTGCTCGCAGGTTGCGCCCAACGCGTGCTCGATCCCGACATCAACACCGCCACCATCGAAGTGCTGACGCGCAACGGCGTGGAAGTCGTTGTGCCAAAGGCGCAAGGCTGCTGCGGTGGACTCGCGTGGCACACGGGTGATCTGGCGGCGGCGCAGAAATTCGCGCGGCGCAACCTCGACGCATTTCCCGCCGACGTGGACGCCATTCTCACGAACGCTGCGGGCTGCGGCTCGGCGATGCACGAATATCATCTGGTGCTGCGCGGCACGCCGGACGAAGCGCGGGCGGAGACGTTTCGGAAGCGCGTGATGGACGTGAGCGTTTTCCTCATGCGACTCGGTTTGCGCGAATTGCCGGTCGGCGCGGCGGGCCAACAGCGCGTTGCATATCACGATGCGTGTCATCTCGCCAACGCACAGGGCGTGGTGCGCGAGCCGCGCGCGTTGTTGCGGGTGATTCCCGGCGTGCAACTGCTGGAACTGGCGGACGCGCATCTGTGTTGCGGCAGCGCGGGCACTTACAATCTGGATCAACCGGAGATCGCCGCGTCGCTCGGCGAACAGAAAGCGAAGGCGGTGCGGGCGACGGGCGCGGAGATTGTCGCGAGCGGCAACATCGGTTGTCTCACGCAACTCCGCGCGCATCTGGCCCGGCAAGGTTCGCCGGTGCGGGTGCGGCACACGATGCAAGTGTTGCGCGACGCGTATGCGGCGGCTCTAACCCATCCCAAAACCCCATGACCTGGTCACAAAACTACGCGCCGCTCGGCAGCATCGGAGTTTCTGCACTCATCGCGGCTTTGCCGGTCGTGGTGTTGTTGAGCCTGCTGGCGTTCTGGCATGTACGGGCGCAGCTCGCGGCGCTCGCGGGTTTGCTGATGGCGTTCGCCATAGCGATTTTTGTTTATCACATGCCGCCCGCGCTCACGCTGGCCGCAGCGGGCTACGGCGCGATGTTCGGACTTTTTCCCATTGGCTGGATCATTCTCAACGCAATCTTCATCTATCAACTCTCGGTCGAGACGGGCCAGTTCGCCGTGTTGCAACGGCAGGTCGCGGGCGTGTCGGGCGACCGGCGGATTCAGGCGCTGCTCATCGCGTTCAGCTTCGGCGCATTCATCGAAGGCGCGGCGGGCTTCGGCGCCCCGGTCGCAATCTGCGGCGCGCTGTTGATCGGTCTCGGTTTTCGTCCGCTCGAAGCCGCGAAGCTCGCGCTCATCGGCAACACCGCGCCCGTGGCTTTCGGCGCGCTCGGCACGCCGCTCCTCACGCTCGCCAAAATCACCGACCTCGATCTGCAACTCCTCAGTTCGATGGTGGGAAGGCAACTTCCCTTCTTCTCCCTGCTCGTACCGTTCTGGTTGATCGCCGCCCAATCGGGCTGGCGCGGGATGAAGGCCGTGTGGCCCGCCTGCCTGGTGACCGGCGCGAGTTTCGGGCTGACGCAATTCCTCGTGAGTAATTTCATCGGACCGATGCTCGTGGACATTATCTCCGCCATCGTCTCGATGGGTGCGCTGGTGGGGCTGATGAAATTCTGGCGACCGCCGTCAATCGAAGCGGCGGCGGGAAAGCCGGACGCGGTTGAACCGGCGAACAGTTTGATTCCGTCGTCCGCAACTGCGAGCGGCTCGTCGTGGAAGGCGTGGATTCCGTGGGTGCTTCTCAGCGTGTTCGTTTTCCTGTGGGGATTACCGGCGATCAAGTCCGCGCTAAACGGCGTGTTCTCGGTGTCGTGCAATGTGCCGCTGCTGCACCAGACCGTGATGAAAATGCCGCCGGTCGCACGGGCCGCCGAGCCGGAGTCGGCGGTGTTCGTGTTCAATGCGCTTTCCGCCACGGGCACGGCGCTGTTGTTGGCGGGCGTATTGGCGGGATTGTGTCTCGGCGTGAAACCGGGCCGATTGCTCGCGCTTTACGGGCGCACGTTCTGGCGGGTCCGCGTGTCGCTGCTCACCATTGCGCTCATGCTGGCACTGGGGTTCACGACGCGTTACAGCGGCACGGACACAACGATGGGACTGGCGATGGCGGGCACGGGGGTTTTGTTTCCATTCTTCTCGCCGTTGATCGGCTGGCTCGGCGTGGCGCTCACCGGGAGCGATACGTCATCGAACGTGCTGTTCGGCAATTTGCAGAAAGTCTCGGCGGAGCAACTCGGGCTGTCGCCGATCCTCATGGCGGCGTCGAACAGTTCCGGCGGGGTGATGGGCAAAATGATTGACGCCCAAAGCATCGTGGTGGCGAGCGTGGCGACGGGCGGTCACCCGGACAGCCCGGACGCGGGCACGGTTTTGCGCTCGGTCTTCTGGCATAGTCTCGCGCTGGCCCTCCTCATGGGCGTACTCGTGATGCTCCAGGCTTACGTTCTGAAATGGATGATTCCGGCCCCGTAATTGATTGGTAGGCGAAACATGCGGCAGTAATTGTTTTAGATCCCGCACTCTTCCCGATGAGAGGGTGAATTATAGTCTGCCTCTTTGCGATCTTTGTGTTCTCTTGCGGCTAAGAGCCTGTCTGAAAATTGGGAGTGGTGCTGTTTTCGCGTCAATGGCTGGATGGCGAGGCGCGACGAAGGTGACTGCAATGCGCGACAGCGAACAACACACTTTGGGGAAACTGACTCGCAGGGCTTGGGAAGCCCATACCCCCTTGTGGGTCTTCGACTGAGGAGCAACGAAGCCAGACGGCCATTGACGCGAAAACCCTCCGGGCGGCAGGTCTTTTGGCTTTGGCCTTCGTTGTCGCAGGCGTCACAGCCCGCTCCGGGGATGCTCCGCCTGCTCCGCCTCGCCCAAATCCAAAATCCCAAGCCGCAGCACCTCTCCCAGTTTTCAATCAGGCTCTCAGGATTGAGCGTCACGGAACTGACCCAAGGCACGCCCTTCTCGTTCTTGGTCATCGCGCCGATGGCTTCGTCTTCGTAGCTGTCCACCTGAAATCCTTGCTGCGAGGCGATGAAAAGAAACGTGAGCATGTGACAACTGGAAATCGAAGCGACATAGGCTTCTTCCGGGTCAACGTGCGCCGGGTTCGAGTAGGGCACTGGAACAACCGACGGCGACGGTGAAGCCGGGATGGTCAGTCCACCATCAAACGTCCAGCTATGTTCGCGGGAATACTTGCCTTTGAGAAAATCAGGGCTGGTGCGTTTCCAAGTGATGGTGGCTTTGTGTTCGGACATAAAGAAAGCACTGTCAGGCAGTTGATTTTATCGAACTGTGCATTAACGACGTTGCCTTCACATTT
>CAMCWI010000200.1 GCA_945882065.1 Akkermansia muciniphila | reverse complement strand
AAGGCATACGGCGAGGAAACCAGCTGCAGGCGCGGGAGAATGGTGACGTTCGCGCCCGCCGGGCCGATGCCGACCACGGTCATTTCCACATAGAGCGGGGTGGTCAGCGTGGGGCTGAAGAGGGTGGCGATTTCGGTGCTATAGGGCTCGCCCTGATATTGCGGCCCCAGTCCGAGCAGGACGCTGAAATAGCCACTGGTGACCGTGACGGTCTGCTGCTCGGCATGGAGCTCATTGGCAACAACCCCGCCGGTCTGGAGGTTCCAGATGCGGAAGATAATATTGTAGTTTTTAGGGCCGGTGTTGGTGTTGCCCAGCGGATTGCCGCTGCCATCCGTGAGGTAGCCCTGGTAGGACATGAGCTGGGGCGGGTTGAAGGTGGCGGCCTGAAGAGAGCCGGTCGCAACGGCGACGGCCAGCAGGGTCAGCGCCAGCAGCCGGCGCAGGGAAGTGAGGGTTGTTTCCATAGGCTTTTTCATAGAGATGTTTTTTTAAATAGGGTTTATTGAGTGGTCAAGGTGGAGACGGTGCTGATGCGGTTGAGGCTGAACGTGCCGGCGGTGTTGAACGTGCGCACGGCGCCGTTCAGGCCCGTGAGGGTGATCACCTCCGTGTATTGCCCGGTGAGCTGGCTGTTGCCCTTGGTGAGCGTGAGGAAATCCAGGGTGTTGGGCGTTACCAGGAGCGAAATCGTCTGGGCGATGTCGTAGGACTGGCTGCCTTTGGGCAACTCGGTGGGCGGGGTGCTGGCGTAGTTGAGATTGTTATGGTCGGGATGGAATGTGTGCAGATAGGGATTGGCGGCTTGGTCGTCATAGGCCTGGGTGATGGTGACGGTCAGCACGCTATTCTGAGCCAGTGTGCCGGTGAAGGGGATCGGCGTATTGGCCGCCGTCCACGGCAGGATGGTGGAGGAGATACGCCGGGCGCTATCGAGAGTGGCGGTGTCCAGCACCCTTTCGGTGGTGGCTACCACAATATTCGTCTGCTGCCGCAGGCCAAAATAAACGCGCTGTAGAAGCGAGCAGCTGCTGCCATTGTTGAAGAGGATCAGGCGCAGCGGATAGGCCGTGGGCACCGCGCCGAGATTAGTATTCAAACTGCTGACGACATAGCTGGTGTCGTTGAGCGCAGCGTTGGGGGTCAAGGTCTTGATCGGCACCGTATTATAGGCATAGCTGCGGTTGGTGCTGCTACTGACGACCGTGTTAGGGAGTCCTGAAATCCTTTGAGCGGAAACGAGGTTGGTGCGGCTGCCGGTGGCCGCGACCACCGCATTGGACACGACGAACGAGTTGGTGATGGCAAACACATTGGTGTTGAAGGCCAGCGTGGTCGTATTGGTGCTGACCACCAGGTTGGTGCTCATATAAAACACCAGCCAGTTGGGGCCGTTGGTCAGCACGTTAAACGGCTGGGTGGTAGGATAGTAATTGGTGGTGGCCGTGACGCTGGCCTGAAGGTTGGTCGTGGCGTAATAGACGGTCGTCGAGCTGGTGGTGGTGAGTCCGGGCGTGGACAGCAGGTTGGTGCTGACTACGCGGGTGGCCTGATTGGTCGTGACCGCGGACACGAGCGCATTGGTGGTAGGCCCGTAAGCCACCGAATTCGTCACCGGGTTTAAAAAAAGGCCGTTGGTGGTCGTCGCCCTGACGCCCGAGACGATGTTCACCACGGTATTGGTGAAGAGCACCGGCGTGTTATTGGTCAGCACGACCACCACATTGGTCTTGGCCCACAGCACCGTATTGGTCGTGGCCGGGGCGGCGACAACGTTCGTGGCGACGGTCGTCAGCCACACGTTGTTAATATAGTCATAGTCGGTGACCGTGGTGGTGATGATGGTGTTCGTGTACTGGGAGATGAAGTAGGATATATTAGTGCCCACCACATAGCTGTTGGTGGTCACGGTCAGGCGGTTGGTGATATAGGTATTAAACACCCGATTGCTGATCGTGAAATTGTCATTCGTTTGATTGATCCTTTGCAGGCTGTTGATGAACAGGTTAGTGGCTAGCAGGACGGTCGGATTCGTCGTGTAACCCGAGCTGCTCACCGTGTTGTATTGAAACGTGCCATCGGTATTGGTGGCATAGGTTTTGAGGTATTGGCCCACCTGCGAGACGCTGGCCGCGCCCACCCACAGGCCGGCGTTGTTCGCCGCGGTGGCCGAGACTGGCACATTCACCTGTGAGAGCCCCAGCGAATCATTGAACTGGAGCGTGCCCGCATACAGCGAGCCGGCAGCCGCCGTGAGCGCAAACCGGTTGATGCCCAACACCACGGCGATTTGAGAACCGGGCTTCCCCACCGGCGCCAGCGTCCAGCTGAAGTTGCTGTTGCCCCCCAGCGCGGTGTAGGCATACGTCAGATTCGTGGCGTTCAGCGCCCCCTGCACCAGCAGCGGCGGGACCCCCACAATGGACGTCTGGCCGAACGGCGGCGTTTCTGACGGTAGCAACGTGGCTGTCACCGTCAGGTTGTTGGTGGTAATGTTCTGCAGCTGCATCGTGAACTGCCCGATCGTATCGAAGAAATTAAACCCGCTGGCATTCGGCAGCGTCAGGCTGAACGGCCCGTAATAGGCGTTGTTGATGTTGGGAGCAGTAACCCAGAACGCCTTTCCCCGCGTATTGGTCGTGGTGAAGTATGACAACAATTCAAACGGATTTCCATTGCCCAAGTCGCCAGGGCCATATTGGAACACCTGCACCGCCGAGGCGAAGGCCGGCACGGGTGACAGAAATTTCTGGAACGTCGGAGGATTCGAGTCCGGCGTGGAGTAGCCGATAAAATTCAAGCCCCTATTGTCCCAGAGATAATTCGGCGGCGTCGGCACCCCCTGCACCGCCCAGTTGTAGTTGGTGGTGGCCGAGGAATGGACTAGGTAGGCGGCATTGGGCGACAGCGCGGCGAGCGTGCTGATGCCCGTGCCAGGCCGGTAATACGTCAACCACTGGCTTCCGCCCAGCAGCGGATTGGCCGGGGTGGTGATATATTGCGCCGTGCTGGGCAGGGTTTTCCACTGCCATATCTGGTCAATGGGGCAGCCGGGGTTGAAGCCCACCAGAGTGTCCAGCGTCTGGCTGGACGCATCCACAAAGAGATAAACCGCGTTCCAGCCCGGCGCGAGCACCTGGTTCTGGGTCTTCCATTGGGCGTGTGCCGGGAGCGCCACGAACAACGACAGCAAAAGCAAACACCGGATAAATAAAGCTTCCATGGTTCTAACCTCTTCAGCAAAAATTGTTATTTCGGTTACAAGCAAAAAAATAAGAACCAAAGTGGAGAACGCCACCGCCTGCTCATTTTTTGGCAGTCTTATTTTGCAATATCTGTGCCACTCTGGAACTTTTCCGAAATACCGCGTTTTCCTGATCAAATGAGAAGATTGGGGAGCGAGCCGGCAACGGACAGGCTATTTTAGGCTGTAATTTATATACTGCCGGCCTGTAAGAAGCACCGCACTGGAACGATTTACTACCTCCTGTTTGATCTAAAGCCGACCCCAAGCCGTTCAACCACGAAGGAACACGAACCCACACGAATGAAGACAGGGATTTTACCAACTCAGAGCGGCGGCGAACGCGTTCACCTGAAAGTCCAGTAACATCCCGGCGTTGCGGATGACGTTGCAGAAGCACTCCAGCGTTATGATCCGGTGTCACAGCGATTGGGCGAGGACTTCAAACAAGAGTTGCGACAAGTGATCGCACTCGCAGCAGCAAACCCCGGAAGATTTCATCCCATCAATTCCCGTTTCCGCCGGGCAAACCTGAAACGGTTTCCCTATCACTTCCTCTATCGGCAGTTGCCGGACGGCATCCGAATAACGTTAGTCCGTCATCATCACCGCCATCCCGATTACGGAACTGAGCGCACTTGACCTGAATCGGCGCGCACGGAGTGACTCGCCCTACCAGCCTCACCCGGTCTTTAATCACGCCCTCGATACGCGTCCATGCCATTCCGTGATGGAAACTCGCGGCGCAAACCGCTATTCAATCCGCATGACGGCGATTGAACGCAACATCCTCGACAGCTTGAACGAACTCGACGCGGCGGTGAAGACCATGGCCACGGCCAACCCCAAGCCGAATCTCCTCCCACTGTTCGCTCGCATCGAATCGCTCGCCAACGAACTGCCGCGCGGCACCGCGCCCGATCTGTTGCATTACATGCAACGAAAAAGTTACGAGAAGGCGCGGCTGTGGCTGCAAGGTCACTTCGACGAGATCGAAAAGGGCGGCTGCTCTCGCTGAGAGTTGGCCGGTGTGACTAGAAGTGGCGATCAGCGTGGGAGAGCCGAGAAACGGATATGGAGTGCGAAGACTTGTCACCGCTTTTTCCGCTGGGACGACTTGGCGTCCCAGCAGCACCGCGTCCAGCGGTGCATCGAACAGACAAGACGCTCATGTTATTGCGGTGACTCTCGGGTTGCACCCTCTGTTGCTTGCAACTCTTATCACCCAGCCTGTAACCTACCGCCATGTTCGACGACACCATCGCAGCCATCGCCACGCCGCTCGGCGAGGGCGGACTGGCGGTCATCCGCATCTCCGGCGCAAAGGCTCTGGCAGTGGCGGACAAGGCGTTCACGCCCGTTGGGAAAAACTCCCGCAAGCCCAGTGCCGCCGAGAGTCACACGATCCATTACGGCAAAGTCATGCGCGCGGGTCAGCAGGTGGATGAAGTCCTCTGCGCCGTCATGCTCGCGCCGCGCACGTTCACGCGCGAGAACATCGTGGAGATCACCTGTCATGGCGGAATTCTTTCGACGAAGACGGTTCTCGATACCGTGCTGGAAGCGGGCGCGCGTCTCGCGTTGCCGGGGGAATTCACCCAACGCGCCTTCCTCAATGGTCGTCTCGATCTGACGCAAGCCGAAGCTGTGGCGGACTTGATCCATTCGCGAACCGAACTCGCTCTCAGCGCGGCCAACGAACAACTCGCCGGGAAACTTTCTGCCCGCATCAATCAACTGCGCGATGACTTGATGCACACACTCGCGCACATCGAGGCGCACATTGATTTCCCGGAGGAAGACATCGCGCCGGACACCCGCGCGAATCTCGAGGGCCGCATGGAACGCGGCATCGCGTTCATGGACGAACTGCTGCGCACGGCCAACGAAGGACAGATTCTTCGTCGCGGACTCCGTGCGGCTATCATTGGTCGCCCCAACGCGGGCAAATCCAGCTTGCTCAATCAACTGCTCGGTCACGAACGCGCCATCGTTTCGCCCATCGCAGGGACGACGCGCGACACCATCGAGGAAACCGCGAACGTGCGCGGGATTTCGGTGGTGTTCATTGACACGGCTGGGTTACGCGAGGCGAAGGATGACATTGAGAGCGAGGGCATCCGTCGCAGCCGCGAATCGCTGGCGCGCGCAGAGTTTATCTTGCACGTCTTGGATGCGAGTGAGCCGCTGACGGCGGAAGATGAAAACTTTCTCACCGAGTTTGCTGACAAGAAACGCATTCTCGTGCGGAACAAAATAGATTTGGCGGTGAAGCTGGACGTGCCGACGGAATATCAGGTAGGTCGGGCAGTCCTCTGCCCGCCGGGCGGCGCGCACGGAGTGACGCGCCCTACCACCTCACCGCTTGTGGATGTCTGTTGCGTTTCTGGCAGCGGCATCGAGCAACTCAAAGACGCCATCAAATCCCTCGTCTGGTCTGGCGCGGTCACGAACGAGATGTCGCAAGTAACGATCAACTCCCGCCATCAAGACGCGCTTCGTCGTGCTCGTGAAAGTGTGAAGCTCGCGCTAGATGCATTGCGTGCGGACGCATCGCTGGAATTTGTCGCGCTTGATCTTCGCATCGGCGCGAATGCTGTCGGTGAAGTTGTCGGCAAGACGACCACGGAAGATTTGCTCGACTCCATCTTCAGCACGTTTTGTTTGGGGAAGTAACGGCGCGTGCGGAGTTGAATGACGTTTCAAGCCTTATCGAACGTCATCCCCGATAGCGAAATCTTTTTGGGCGGGCCAGTTTCATCGAGTGACGATCCGCCAGCGAACGCGAGATACATGAACGCCAACGGATAAGTTGGCAGGATGAGGAAGATGGCGGTGAATATCCCTTGACCACGCACTCCAGCGATCCTGAATGACCACATGATATGGACGATGATGTTGAGTATGGGGACGAACATCGCCAGCAACCAAAGCGGCGACATATTAGCCGCGCGTAAGAGAGGGATATATTGCAAGATAGGCAACCAGACCAACAAGCCTCCGGGCTTGCCTGCTTTTTGGCAGATTAACGAGGCGCAGTAACAGAATAACAGATACAGCACCGCGAATACTCCTAAGACTGCGAAGATGATCGTTGAATCCAGTTTCTCCAGTTTCTCCAGTTTCAAGGACGGCGATCCGGCTGGGGCGTGCTTGCTCCACGCTTGCTCGATTTGTTTGGTCGGAATCGCAGCTACTATGGCTTTTGCTTTTGCACTGACTGTCAAAGAACCATTTCCAGATCCTTTGACCACGCCATAACCCAATGCCTCGTGATGTTCGGGGGACAAATCGGCAATCTTCAAACTCGCCAATCCACTCGAATGTTGGATGACGATATATTCCGCAGACTTGGTGGTCACCGTTACGTTTGAGTACAGGGCTGTCTTGGTTTGGAACAAATCAAAAGTTTGATCAACTGTCTGACTGTTGCCGATCGGGACGAACAACAAAGCCAGCAACAGGCATATCAGCGTGCCGGTTGTGCTACAAAGATTCTTGTTCATATTCATTCCCAATGATTTTACGTTCTGCCGAAGCGGATCGTCAGCGACAGACATGCAAGCAATGGCAGACGCCGTGCCAGCGCATGTGACAAACACAATTCTCGTCCCCGTTTGCCAACTGCAAGCGGCGTGACTCCGTATTTTACATTTTGAATTTTTCATTTCTAATTGAGGAGTGATTGCTTTGCTTGATTACGGTTCGGGCAACCTGCGCAGCGTCCACAAGGCGTTGCTCAAGGTCGGCGCAGACGTGCAGATCGTGCAGCACCCGGAAGGGATGCATGATGCGCGCGCCGTC
>CAMCWI010000199.1 GCA_945882065.1 Akkermansia muciniphila | reverse complement strand
TCCGCTGAATGCCTGCAAAATGGTGTATCTGATTATTTTCACCGAACCTAAAACGAATTCACCGCGAACATGTCGTCTTTGTTATCGAACAAATCTTTCCACTTCAACGTTTCGACATGACCATCGCATGCAGCGAATGCTGCACGACCATCGTGCCGGGCTGCGGCTTGTTTTTTATAGCTGTAGGTGCTCCACCCCGTGGTTGGCTTCGGTTTGAAAGTCACGAGTTCAGTGAAGTATCTTTTTGGTTGTCCAGTAGGATTTTCTGTAATTGAATTCCCATTAGCCACAAAGCCAGGTGCACCCACATCGCCCATCAGCCAGATTTGGCTGGTGCGCCTGATTGAATTCATTTTACGCGGGCCTTGATAAGCCCCCGAAGAGGTAAGGCCGTAACGGACTATCCCATTTGCACCATTTTCATTGTCTTCCAAGGGTCCGTATCCCTCCATCGGATTACCTCCTCCAAAAAAGGCAACTACGTCTCGGCCTATATCTGTGTCTTTTACAGTCGTACAACGCCAAACATTATTCGAGGTGGCAGTGTCAGTGATGTATTTGCCTTCGTTGAGAAGTGTGAAATACCATTTTTGGAAAGCCCCAAATCTTCCTTCGTTTAGGACTGGCAATGCATCATTGTTATCGCTCACGTACATTATCATGGCCAAAGCGATTTGTTTGTTATTACTCACGCATTTGATGGTTTTCGCTTTTTCTTTTGCTTTGGCTAATGCTGGCAGAAGCATCGCCGCCAAAATGGCAATGATGGCGATCACCACCAACAACTCAATCAATGTGAAGGCGGAAAACTTAGATCGATTCTTAACTTTCATAATATATTTATTTGAAATTTGTAGGTTCTAAAATGGTTTAATTCACTGTTTTTTGCTGATTCTCCGGATTTTAAGCTTCAGCACGACCACCCAAATCAGAGCAGCCAGAGCCGCCAAGCCGAACGCCACAGCCGTCCCGACGCTATCGGGCGCAGAAGCTACGACGGGTGAATTGGTCACCGTAATGTCATTCGCTGACCGCAACAAAAGGTGAAACGACGCGGCACGCCACTTCGTTCCGGCTTGCCAATCATTTCCAGGTTCGATGATACAAATACCCGTTACATCGACATCCACGCCGCTTTGAACAGACGCCAATTCCTCATTGTTGAGTCTCTGCGGTAGGTAAGCTTGAAAAGTATAATCACCGCTTTGCAGAAGGAGGAATTGATTCACGCCGCGTTGGACGCGATCCAAAACTTTGGCAGACATTTTCACCAACCGACTGTCATGAACGCCCGTCAAAATCTTATTTACATCAACCAAGTCAGGCTGAGGTTCAACACCCTCTCCAACTTTGCGAACCACGGCATCTTCCAACTTGGGCGTGTATTGTCCTTTGGCAGGAAAACCGAGCACTTCGACTTTGTCACCAGGTTTGAAATTGTCGCGTTGCGATGTCTGGCTGAAAAGCCCGGACTGGTCGTCTTGAATAAAAACGGCGTTGCCAGGCTTATTGTGGATGACGGTTCCGGCCACTTTGATGCGCGAATCAAAACTGCCACCCGGCGTGAATTGCAACAGAGAACCGATGCGATTGGCAGCCATGCCGAACGGATTCGACGGTGCCGGTTTCTCAAGGGTCAGCCCTCCCGCTCGCGGTACGAGCACGCGGATGCCAAGGATTTGGCGTTGATGATTGAACATCGTCGAGCAGACGCCGCGGACTTTGACCATGCTGTCCACCAAGTCCTGAGCATTAGCTGTGGGCACTTCTTTTGAGTAGGCTGTGAAACGCTCGCCACCTTTCACGAAATCAATCTGGTGATAGCCTGTCTCTTTATCAAAACGGACGGCGCGAACAAGACCGGTGAATTCGACCCATTGACTGTCTTGTTGTCCGCTTACGAGTTGCTCAAGCGTCAGCGGAGCTTTTTCTGGGAGCTTTCCTTCACCGACGACTTTGATCGTCTTCGGAAGGACGATAGAAACGTATTCTCCAGCGCCAGTGACGCCCTCGATCTCGATCAACTGCCCCGCCGTGAAGGGCGGTAGGTTAGTCATCTCACCGAAATAGATGCCTGCTGTGTCATCCTGAACGAACCGTGAGAAGAGTGCTTCGTCCGCAAAAATGACTACCCCACGGATTTTGACGGGGTGATTTTGTGCAGCTTCCGCAGCTGACAGGCTTCGGATGGAATGTGCATCCGTGAAAACTCTACCTTGCGGCTCGGCCGAACTTGGAGTTTGGGACAATCCCTCAGTGACCACGGCAACCGACAAAGCGACCGCCATGCATCCAGCTTGCAACGATAATCTCATTGATTTTCCTATTGGATTGTCGGGTCCGCATTTTTATGCGGACCCGACGCTTCGTTAGGGCTGCAAGTTGACGCCCCAGAATGTTAAGTGTTACTGAATCGACAACCGGTAATAACGTTGGCTTCCGCTCGCCGGATCAATGACCACTGCGTTTGCACCCGTTCCGTTGGTGGTGGTCAGGGTATTCCAGGTAACATCAGTCAAGGCGTTCTTGTATTGGACCGTGTAAACCTTACCCGCTTGTGAGGCAAAGGTGAGGTTGATGTTAGCCCCATTGAGGCTGGGAATGATTGTGGTCGGGTTGACGCCAGCATTTCCGATTACAATGTTTCCGAATGGTGCAACATCAGTGATCCAAACGTTCGGGCCGGTGACCGTGAAGCCATATTGCACGTGGCGAGCGGGGTCGCTTCCCGTGAATAGATTGACACTGAATGCGCCAGGCGTCAGCGGGACAGTGGCTGAACTGAAGGAGGAATAATCAGGGGCAAAATCCTTGATGAACGCCACTGCCGTCCAGCCATTGCCCAGAGCATTGGTGTTGGATGCCGAGACAAGCGTGTTGGAAAGAACTGTTCCAGAGAAGGTCACAATCTTGCCGGCCAACGGTCCATTGAACTCCTGATAGAAGTTAGCGTCCATAGTTCTGACACCCACCGCGCCAGGACCTCCAGAAGGAGAGTACCATTCCGGGCTTGGGTCATTGATGGAGTTGGGTGAAAGCACCAGTCCGCTGCCACCAAATACCGCAGCGAGATCAGCCGTTCCCCAAGGACTACCGAACACAAAGCCTCCGCCACCTTGGGCGTTGGTGAATACGTTCATGTATCCGACCCAAGCGGCAGAGGAATCAACGATCACGTTTGTGGAAGCGGCTGCCGTGGATTGAATCTGGATGTTGCCGTAATTGTTCACGTCGGTCGGCCAGACATTCGGCCCGCGAGTGACAAAGCCGTATTGGATGTGAAGGGTCGGGTCAGGAGAGGTCTGCAAACTCGCGGTGAAGGGCAAACCGTTCGTGAGTGCCACAAAGGTAGTTTTGTTGGTGGAGTAGTCAGCAGCGAGTTCCTTGACGAAGGCATAGTTTGTCCAACCGTTACCGATGCCGTTCGTCTTGCTCGGATTGAGCGAGAAATCAAGAGTGTTGGTTTTGCAGATGCCGGTAAATTTCACGATGTTGCCGCTGACAGAACCGTCCGGCACTTGAACGTAAAAGTTTGCTTCCATTTCTTTGAAACCGACAGCACCGGAAAGGTTGCCCGGATTGGAGAGCAACGGCTCGACCGTGTAGTCGTACCAAAATGAATTGGTGTCATTCAACGGAGCCGGCTTGAGCGTCAGCAATGTTGCTGGGCCGGATCCCGAGAACTGGGCCACAAGGTCGCCCACGCCCCATCCACTGCTGAACACGGGACCGTTGCCATTCTGTGGGGTTTGGAAAACATTCATGAAACCAACCCAAGAGGCTGCCGGATCGACCCCGAAGGTGCTGGTCACAACCGTAGAGGAAACCGTCACGTTGACTACCGAGGAAGTCAAAGAGGCCCCGGTGTCAGCCTGGGCTACGACTGTGAGGGCAGCAGCACCGACGGCAGCGCCGTTGACGGAAAGGCTATAGGGAAGGGTATCATCAGAACCCAACAAGGTATTGCCTCTGTAAAAATTCACATTCGTGACCGAGCCAGGAAGCAGTGAGGCGGTGGCATTGATGACAAAGTTGGTGAAAACTGTTGCGCCATTCGTGGGGCTGGTGATCTGCGCAGTGAACGGCAATGTCAAAGGAACTCTCACGCGGAAGTTGTCGTATCCCACAGTCGAGTTAACACCCCAAAGAGGGACCACTTTGACTCCGGTGGCGCCGGGGCTGATTGTGTAAGTAAACGCGTAAGTCGCCCAACCATTCGTAGTCCACGACACCGGACGCATATCACCGCTGTTTGGGGTTATCTCAGATCCCGCCCACGATTCAATCTTCACACCGCCCGTATTAGTTCCAGCAAGAGTGATCATGTCCTGCAAAAAAGTGTAGGTCTGCCCGGCAACAAGTCCCATAGACGCCAGAGGAATGGGAGTCGTGTTACCGCCGACCCAGATGCCCCAGCCACCGCTGACGTTCGTGATCACGCCATAATTTCCAGGATTGCCTCCGGAAGCTGGATATCCAAATCCAAAAGTCCCGCCGCCGCTCACTTCGATCCAGTCAGGCGTTGGCCCGCCGTTGACGAAATCGCCGTTGGGGAAAAGGTTGGTTACGAATTGGGCTTGGGAAACGCTCGCCATGGCGACCAAGGCCAGAGTTACGAGCAGTTTTTTCATCTTCTTCATAGATAGGTTGGATTGATTTTCGTGAGTTGAATTACTGTGTGACGTGAGCAATCTATTCGGTCACGCGAAATTGTATAGCTCGCCAATCGGCTAGTTTTTACGGATGCCTCCCTAGTCAACCCTGTTGGTGCTTCGCTCCTTTCAGGCACGGAGAGACCCTAATTCATACTGCGAGAGGGCTTTCCACGCAGACTCCCGCTCTCCTTCGGACGGGGAGCAGGAAGTCAGTTGCCACGCCCTTCCATTCCGTTATTCCCTTGCAACCACGGAAAACCGCCCCGCTGCCTGCAACCCTAGTCAGCGGCGTTGTTGCTGTCGCCAGAGGCTGACTTCACGGAGGTAATCGGCAGCGACCACGTTCGTCGGAGACGATTCCAACACGGCTTGAAATTGTTCGATCGCTTCATCCAAACGATTCTGTCGAACCAGCATCGCGCCAAGGTTCAGCCTGATGCCGGGGTGGCGGGGATTAAGTTTGATCGCCGCCTGATATTCAGGGATTGCGTTCGCCGCATCCCCTCCGGTCCCAAAAAACTCCGCCAATTCCAAATGGGATTCCCATCGAGTCGGATTCAACCCGATCAGCCGTCGGTATTCTTGGACGGCCTCCTCGCGGCGCTTTAATTGCCACAACATTCTGGCTAGGTAGGTCCGGCACGAAATGTCCGCCGGCTGCATCCGCGCCACCTTTTGAAAATTCTCCAAGGCGGCGATGTAGTTGCTGGATGCGGCTTGGACCACGCCCAACTCAAACCACGCATCCGGGAGAAACGGGCGCTGCGCAGCAGCCCGCTGCAACTGAGCTTCTGCCTCATCTCTCCGCCCAAGCCCAGTGAGCAGCCGACCGACGTGAAGGCGCGAATAAAAATCATGCGGCAACAACTCCGTGATGTTCTGGTATTGGGCAAGCGCGGCAGGTTTATCTCCGATGGATGCGAGGAACACGCCGAAGTTTTCTCGCAATAGATTGTCGTCGGGTGAACGCTTCAATGCCTCGACATACGCCGTGCGCGCTTGCATCAGAGCGTTCGTGCGCATCACTCTTTGCGCGCTCTCGCCCCATTGTTTTTGTAAAGCGTGCGTGCGTCGCGGATTTGTGAACTGCCCAGACAACGGTGGTTTTTGGATGCGCCCGCCGACAACTGAGATGACAGACATCCGATTCCAATCCGAAAGCCCGATGGCGCGTTCACAAAACTCCTGATCACCCCAACCTTCCGCCGCTTTGCCCCGGACATCGTGCGACAACAATTCCGAAACATGCTCCGCCCAGACTCTGGCGAGCTTGTAATTGCCGTCGAAATTGAAATGCACATGTTCAAAGAATGATTCTTCGCCAGCGATTCCATCTTTTGCAACCCGACTCAAAGCGGCTTCCGCATCACAAAGCATCGCACCGCTCCCAGATAATCTTTCGCTCACGTTCCGAATTGTGTTGTTGATCCGAGTGTCAGCGCGAAACGGCAAAGCGTCCGCATTGCACGCTTGTTGAAACCGCTCGCGAGCGGCGGTGACATTTGTGGCCTGATGCAGACATTGCGCCCAGCGGAACTGTAGCTCTGCGAAATCAGGATCAACCTCAGCAGCGCGTGCAAAATGTTCCATCGAAGCGTGCGGTTGATTCAAATCCTGCTGCGCGATACCGTTGGTGAGCATCGCTCCGAACCTTTGCCGCTGGTCTGTGGTCAACCCCTCGGACAGCAGCGAACCAAACGGCGGACAATCGCGCAAGTTCACTGCGACAGTGCAGAGCAAAACTTTTGCACCGCTATGGATTCCGGCTTCCGCGATGGCGGTAAGATTTTTGTCAAAACTGGCATGGACCGTATCACGCTTGGGATCGTTTGAAGGAAGTTGATTTTGAAGAAACATCTCCATGCCTCCCCACCCTGAGCCACTCGGCTTGCTGACGAGTTGTTGCATCGTTGCAACAGCTAATTGCCCCACACGAGTGCGCTGAACGGCTAGGTTCAGTCGCACCAACGGCAATGGAGCAGACTTGTTTCCGAACGCAGTGGCTGCGCCGAACGGACCAACCATCTCGTTGTTGCCGATGTATAACAGCCAGATGTCGCCCTGCCCTCGCGCGGCGACATCTCGTGCGATCGGCAGAATGACATGCGAGTTGATAGCGGTGATGCCGAGGTTGACCACCTCAAACTTTTCTTCCGGAAATTTTTCACGAAGCAACACTTCCAAAATATGCCCTGGCCCGATGGTCGGCTGGGGATCGCCCATCGCCGCAGATTCCCCGAGGATAAAAATTCTGCGGACGCCCGCTTTCTTGACGGCATCCATTTTGAACGGAGTCGGGCAACGGGAAAGTTCTGGCGGAAAGAATCGAAACGTGAACTCGTCGTTGTTGATTAGATAATTTTTGCCGTCATCGTGGCGTTGCACCTTAAAGAAGTTCGGATCGTAGCCGTAAC
>CAMCWI010000198.1 GCA_945882065.1 Akkermansia muciniphila | reverse complement strand
GGCATTCGAACAAACTGAGACTTAGTCCATGTCGCGGGGTCTGCCCCAAGCGAGGCGGCGTAGTTCATGAAGCCACGCAACCGCTCTTCTGTTTGTCCGGCGCAATAAAACCAGCCGTGTAAACTTTTATTCCCTGAATGCACTGCCATTACAAGTGGTGCTTGTTTGGCAAGGTGTATCAGAGTGGCGGCGTGGTCGTCGGTCGTACCTTCGTCGAATTCCACGACGAGGAAGCGACGTTGCCCGGTATTGTCTAGCGTGTGTTTGGACTCCTTGCCGTCCTTCGTCGTGCCTGTGAGTTTCGACATTGGTGACGGAACAATGAGTTGTAATTTGTCGAGCTGTCCTCGCCATTCTTCACGGGGCTTCGTGTCGAAACTGTAGGCCGACTTGCCGCAACACAGCAACGGATTGCCGGGGAAGAGGTGGTCAATCACGTTTTCTGTATGGCTGGCGTTATCTTCAATCCGAACTGGCGACGCTTCCCACAGGTCAACGAGGCTGTGACCGGTGGCAACAATCTCAGCGACCTTGACCTTGTCGAGTGTTGGCCACTTGGGAGCTTGCACAGCGGCAACAGCATTATTCTTCACACCAGCGGCACTTGGTGGAGCTGCAATCTGAAATGCTCTCTGCACGGCTGAGTCTATCTCTCTAGGCGTCACAACACGTCCACATCCAACGACTGCGTCTCCAATAAGCATTGCCGCTTCTGAGGTTGAGAAGCCTTGGGACTTGCAACGTAACGCCTCGTCGAAGATATAGCGGTGGACACCTGCTCCCGTCGTTGGGCACAGGCGTCTTGCTCTAGAGTTGGCGAAGCTCAAGCCTTCACCTCCTTCGCACAAAAACGACTGTTGATTTGTGCAATCAACGCGTCTCGGTCGAAGCGGATAATTCGAGGTGTCAGTGTCAACGTGGGTAGCTTTCCAGCTCTTCCCATTCTTTCAACGGTTCGGAGGCCTACACCGAGCAACGCTGCAACTTCTTTCTTGTTTAAGAAACGGGGCTTTTCAGGTGTGGTGACTTCGTGCTCTGTCTGTTTGGTTTTCGTCATGGCTGTGTTTTGGTTTAACTGCCACAGGTAATTCTGTGACGGTTCTGGTGTAGCCCATGAGTTCTAACGCCGCAATGGGACGGTTTCAGTTCGCACACGTTTTCACCTATTCGCATACGTTTACCGCAGTTTACGGCGGTGATTATTCCCAGAGCGCACAAGCATTGCGGAGGCAGTCTGTCGGTTTATTGAAGTCAAACGCAGCCCTACCAATTCAAAAAGGAGCACCAAGCATTACGCGCCTCGAAGTGCAAGACACTCCGAGACGCAACGGACGAAGCACTAAGTGCTCAGGGTGTGGCGCGTGAGCTGGGCACACACAACACCGCAGTGCAATGCACCACAGCTCAGGCGGCAACGAGGGCTGGCTGGAAAACTACCTTCTTCGCCTGAGCCTTGGCGTGTGTGTCGCTCAGGTGACCATAGACCCTACCAATCAAAACACCTCCGTCCTGATGCCCAGCCCACTTCGCTATGGTCATAAAGTCAATCCCGGACATTACGCAAAAGGAAATGAAATGGTGACGGCAGTCGTGGAAACAGATGGTTTGTAGTCCTGACTTCTTACGCGCCAGCTTTAGACTTTCGACCAGCGTATTTAATGGGCGACACGCACTTCGCACAGTTGGGAACAAGTACTCGGAGTCTGTTCGTCGCGATTGCATGGCGAGCAGATGCGAACGGAGGTGAGTGTTGAAGTCCACAACCCTGCTGGAATGGTTCTTCGTCATTCCGTCGCTGCCGATGACGAGTTGGCTTTGTGCGAAATCCACGTCACTCCACTTTAGCCGAAGCGTTTCGCTGCGCCTCGCTCCGCAAAAGCACATGAGCTTTATGTAGTCGGACAGGATTTGACCATTGTTCAGGTGCTCAACCGCAGTCGCGCACAACGTCTCAAACATTGCTGGCGTGACGAGACTGCGCTTCTTGGCAACGTGCCGGACAGGGCGAATGCCGTCAACGGGTGAAGTCGCGACCAAGCCGGTGTCGATTGCGTGACGGAAGACGTTCCGCAGCACAATGAGACTCAAGTTGGCTGTGCGTCCAGACCAACCGTCAGCGAGTTTGGAAGCACGGAAGGCAAGCACGCCCGACTTGGTAACTCGGTTCAACGGAACGCCAGCAAAGTATTCACAGTGGCGAGTTAGGTGTTGCCGCTCACTCTTCTGCGTCGTCAACCTTTTCAAATGAAGGTGTGCGGCGATATAGGTTTCGACATGCTCACTCAGCAGCGGAGTGCCTGCCAGACTCTGGCTCAACTGGAGTGAGTTGTTGCCTCGCCGCAGGACGAGTGTCGCCATTTCGGTCTTCGCCTCAGTGAGTGTAGCTGCCTTCAGACTAATTCTCCGCTCAGACTTCGCACCAGAGGCCAGCAGCACGGTTAAGCGTGCATAGTAGCGGTCACCGCGCATCCAAAGACCGCGAACAGGTTGGTGGCGACCGTCGAGGACACGGACATAGGGGCGAGGTTTTTCCGCCCCTTCGGCACCAACACCGGCACCGAAGGGCAATTCATTCTTGTTAAGCATAGGTTGTTGCGACATGCCTGAACCGAGAGAAGTGCCTAACTGTCAGCGTGCTGCTGAGGTATTGAACATGGTGAAATAGCGCCACCGCCTGAGTCAACGCACAGGACTCAAAGTCTCCCGCAAAGGAAATCATCTCCCGCGTTCCTGCGCGCCTCATACGATCTCGACGTAATCAGGCATTTTCTTTTTCGCCAGCTCTGCCACACTCTGCGGCTCAATGTTGACACTTTCCGGTATCACAAAGGCCTACGGCGGCAGAACCCTGTTCTCCGACGTCACCCTCCAACTCAATCGCGAAGATCGCATCGGCCTCGTCGGGCCGAATGGCGCGGGCAAATCCACCCTCTTCTCTATCATCCTCGGTGAGGAAGGTTCGGACGATGGCGAGATCATCACCGAGCGCAACGTGAACATCGGCTACTTGCCGCAGGAAAGCGCGCCCGCCGGTGACGAGACGGTCATCGAGATCGCCACCGCTATTTCACCAGAATTCGTGAAGCTCCGGCGCGTGATCAAAGCGTGGGAGCACGATCATCCGATTGAATCCACGCATCCCGAAGACGTCCACGACGATGTTCACGACAAATACAATGAACTGAACGGTTATCACATCGAGGCCAAGGCCAAACAAATCCTCGCCGGACTCAGCTTCCGCGAAAAAGATTTTGATCGCCCCGCGAGAGAGATGAGCGGCGGTTGGGTGATGCGCGCGCATCTGGCGCGATTGCTCACGCAAGAGCCGGATCTGTTGATGCTCGACGAACCTACGAACCATCTCGACCTCGAAGCGTTAATCTGGTTTCAGGAATATCTGCAAGGTTATCCCGGCGCGATTCTCGTCATTTCGCACGACCGCGAATTTCTCAACTCGCTCATCAGCCACACTGTCGAGATTCGCATGAGCAAACTCATCCGCTATCGCGGCAACTACGACGATTACCTCGTCCAACGCGAAGCGAACGAGGTGCAGTTGCTCGCGGCCTACAAAAATCAGCAACGCGAGATCAATGCGCTCCAGGACTTCGCACGACGGTTCGGCGCAAAAGCGTCCAAAGCGTCGCAAGCGCAGAGCAAGCTCAAGCAGATTGATCGCATGGAGAAAATCGAAGCTCCGACGAGCGACGAAAAGAAAGTGAGTTTCTCTTTCCCGCAACCCCAGCGAAGCGGTCAGCGCGTGATTCGGATGACGGACATCCACTTCGCCTACGGCCAGAACGTGGTTTATAACGGCATTGATTTTGAAGCTGAACGCGGCCAGCGAATGGTTCTAGTTGGGCCGAACGGCGCGGGTAAATCTACCTTGCTCAAACTGCTGGCCGCGAATGTCACGCCGAGCCAAGGCGAGCGCGAACTCGGCCACAACGTGAAAGCGGGTTACTTCTCGCAGTATCGCGTGGATCAACTCGACCCCAGCCGCAGCGTGTTGGATGAAGCGTTGGATACTCCGTCGCGCGTGACCGAGCAATCTGTCCGCACGTTGCTCGGAAGCTTTCTCTTCCGCGACGACGACGTGTTCAAGAAGGTCAGCGTCCTGAGCGGTGGTGAGAAAAGCCGCCTCGCGCTCGTGAAGCTGTTGCTGGATCCGCCAAACCTGTTGCTCATGGACGAGCCGACCACGCATCTCGACATGAACAGCATTGACGCGCTGCTCTACGCGCTTGGGCAATTTGAGGGCACACTCATCTTCATCAGCCACGATGTGTATTTCATCCGCGCGCTGGCCAAGAATGTGGTTCACGTCAACGGCGGCGTACTGACCCATTACGCTGGGGATTACCAATACTACCTTGATAAAACCAAATCACTCTCCGCTCGCGCCGCATTGACCGCCGGAGCGAAAACCGGCGAACCTGCCAAACCTGCCGCACCGAAACCAACCGTTGATCGCAAAGAACAAAAGCGCATCGAAGCCGAGCAACGCCAGGCGCGCTCCGGCAAGTTGAAAGGCCAGCGCCAGATCGTTCACGAGTTCGAGAAAAAGATTCAGGCCTTGGAAAAGCGCCAGGCTGACATCACTGAAGAATTGGAAAAGGCCGAAACCTATCAAGCTGGCAGCCGTGCCTCAGGACTCAACCGCGAGTTCAGTAACAACGCCGACGAACTCGCCGAGATCACGCCCAAGTGGGAAGCCGCCGCGACGAAGCTGGCGGAGTTGGATGCCGAAGGTTGAAGAAATCAATCCGCCACCCGGCGAGAGAAATGGAATTTCCCAGAAGCTTCAGGCAACAGCGCGGGCACAGACTTTGTGGTGATTGTCGTCTGGAGTAGTGCGCCGAGTTTCGCCAACAGCTCTCGCAAGTTTGCTTTGCAGGGTCGTGACGCATGCTCATCTGAAGCGGCGAGCGCATCGAGGATGCGACGGTGAACAATATAGTCCGTGCCGCAAGAACGCTCCATCCTCTCGCCTTCTCAGACGCACGAGTTCACGCTTTAGAGTGTCGGGACATCGCCTGCTTGTTGGGGCAATCCCGCCAAGAGTTGCGGGATTGAACTCCAACGCTCACACCTTGGTGCGGAAGTAGGCGATGGTTTTCTTCATGCCCTCGGCGAGAGTCACCTGCGGCTCCCATTTGAGAATGGTTCTCGCCTTGGTGATGTCGGGCTTGCGCTGCTTTGGATCGTCCTGAGGAAGCGGTTTGAAAACAATTTTGCTGCGGGACTTCGTGGCTTTGATGATGGCATCGGCGAACTCCAGCATGGTCATCTCGCGAGGGTTGCCGATGTTCACGGGCAAATTGTGTTCGCTCATCATCAGGCGATAGATGCCCTCAATGAGGTCGGAGACATAACAGAACGCGCGCGTCTGCGTGCCTGTGCCGAAGACGGTGATGGGTTTGTTCGTGAGTGCCTGGCTGACGAAGGCGGGGACGACTCGTCCATCGTTGAGCCTCATGCGCGGGCCGTAGGTGTTGAAAATGCGGACGATTCGCGTCGCGACGTTGTGCTCGCGATGATAGGCCATCGTGAGGGCTTCCGCGAAACGCTTGGCTTCATCGTAACAACCGCGCGGGCCGATGGTGCTGACGTTGCCCCAGTAATCCTCCGTTTGCGGATGCACGAGCGGATCACCGTAAATCTCGGACGTGGACGCGACGAGGAAGCGGGCTTTCTTGAATTTGGCGAGACCCAGTGCCTTGTGCGTGCCGAGCGAGCCGACCTTCATCGTCTGGATCGGAATCTTGAGGTAATCAATCGGGCTGGCGGGTGAGGCGAAATGCCAGACGTAATTCACCGGGCCTTCGAGAAAAATGAATTCCGTCACGTCCTGCTCGACGAATCTGAAATTCTTGTTGCCGCCGAGGTGGTTGATGTTGTCCACGCTGCCAGTGACGAAATTGTCCATGCCAATGACCTTGTGGCCGCGTGAAAGCAACAGGTCGGTGAGATGCGAGCCGAGAAAACCTGCGGCGCCGGTGACTACTGAGACGGGTTGTTTGGATTTCATCGTGGTTATTTGAAAGTGAAAGATTGCTTGCTAAAAAACCAACTGCCTGTCATTTCGCACCTGCGCCCCAAAGCACCACAGGAAACGTGCGGAGGATGATTTTGATGTCGAGCCAAAGCGACCAGTTGTCAATGTATTCGAGATCGAGCCGCACCCAGTCCTTGAACTCCTTGATCTCGCTGCGCCCGCTGACCTGCCAGAGACAGGTGAGGCCGGGTTTGACGCTGAGTCGGCGACGGTGCGCGGCGTCATTGATGCGCTTGGTTTCATCCACCGGCAAGGGGCGCGGGCCGACGATGCTCATCTCACCGCCGAGGATGTTGAACAACTGCGGCAACTCATCGAGGCTGGATTTACGCAGCCATTTGCCGATGGGAGTGACGCGGGGATCGCTGGTGATCTTGAACACAGGTCCGGTCATCTCGTTCATCGCGGCGAGTTCGTGTTTCAATTGCTCGGCGTTCGTGACCATCGTGCGGAACTTGTAGATTGTGAACGGCGCACCATTCAACCCGGAACGCATCTGCTTGAAAAACACCGGGCCGCGCGAGGTGAGTTTGATGACGAGCGCGATGATGGCCATCGGAATCAAGACAAGCAACAACCCAAACAACGCGCCCGTGAAATCCATCATCTGCTTGATGATGCCTTGCCATGAAGCTTCAGGAGCCGAGCGGAAGACGAGAACGGGACGACCATAAAAATCATCCAGCGTGGTGCTGGAGATGTGGGTCTTGAAAAAGTCCGCGACAAGCCATGCTTCCACGCCTTCGATCTCGCAGGCGTTCACCACGGCTTCAGCACGGTCGAAGTTCGTATGTCGCGTGCTGAGGATGACGCCGTTGATGGAGTGGTCGTGCAACAACGTGACGAGGTTGTGGAGCTGGGTGTTGTTGAGGTCGAGTTCGGCAAAAATCTCCACGCCGGATTCAGGACGCACGGCCACCTCCTTCTTCATCCGCAATGTTTCTTCAGGAGTGCCAATGAGGAGAAACCGGCGGCGGTTCTGGCTCTTTACCATGTTGCTCTTGGCCGCGA
>CAMCWI010000197.1 GCA_945882065.1 Akkermansia muciniphila | reverse complement strand
GCCGTCATCCGCCTGCGTGGTGTTCGCCACAATAATCTTAAGAACTTTGATCTCGATCTGCCGTTGCACCGGCTCATCGTCATCACGGGCTTGAGCGGTTCGGGCAAAAGTTCGCTCGCGTTCGACACACTCTACGCCGAGGGCCAACGTCGTTACATCGAAACGTTCTCCCCCTACGCGCGACAGTTCTTCGACCGCATGGACAAGCCGCAGGTGGACAGCATTGAAGGCATCCCGCCCGCCATCGCTATCGAGCAACGCAACGCCGTCCGCTCCACGCGCTCCACAGTCGGCACGATGACGGAGATCTGCGATCACATGAAAGTTCTTTGGCCGCACCTCGCGCAACTCCACTGTCGCGGCTGCGGTCAGCTCGTGCGCAAGGATTCGCCGCAGAGCGTGTGGGAAATCATTCAGAAGCCAGAGGCCGTAAGCCAGAAGTCGGAAGTCCTCATCACCTTCGACGTTCCTTTATCGGACAAACTCCCGCTGGCCGAATCCCTCGCGTTGATTTCCAAGCAAGGCTATCAACGCCTGCTCCTTAATGGTGAACCGATACGTATCGAAGACGCGCTCAACAATTCCGCGCTTCGCACTCCGCATTCCGCATTAACAGTGGTTCAGGACCGCCTCAAACTCGCGCCCGCCTCTCGTCCACGTTTCGTCGAAGCCTGCGAACAAGCCTACCACTTCGGCAAAGGCAAACTGACAATTCACGAACTCGACTCAACAAACTCAAGCCCTAAACCCAAGACGCCAGACCCAAGACCCTTTTCAAACAAACTGCACTGCGCCGCCTGTAACATCGAATACCCCGATCCATCCCCTGCTCTCTTCAGCTTCAACCACCCGCTCGGCGCGTGTCCGACCTGTAAAGGTTTCGGTCGCACCATCACCATTGATTACGACCTCGCCGTCCCCGACCGCTCGCTGACGCTGGCGCAAGGCGCAATCAAACCCTGGCGCACCGGCACCGGCGCTGAATCTCAAGCCGACTTAAAAAAGTTTTGCAAACCCCGCGGCGTCCCGATGACAGAGCCGTTCAATCAACTTTCCGCTGAACATCAAAAGTGGATCATCGAAGGCGACAAAGATTACGGCATTGATGAAGACCACCAATGGCCGCGCGCATGGTATGGCGTGAAAGGCTACTTCCGCTGGCTAGAAACCAAGTCCTACAAAATGCACGTCCGCGTGCTGCTCTCCCGTTACCGCGCTTACACAAAGTGCCCCACGTGCGATGGCGCAAGGCTGAAGCCAGACGCCTTGCTGTATCTCCTCCCCCTCTCCCCATCCGATGGGGAGAGGGGCACGTTACAAGCGACGCAGGCCGCAAGACTCACGCTCCCCGACTTCTACGCCCTGCCCGTCCGCGACGCGCTTGCCTTGATCGAAACCCTCGCTAGGCAACGCACGCCCGACGCAAAACGCCAGACTCAAGAACCCATCGCTCACGCGTTGAATGAAGTCCGCGCCCGCCTCGCTTACCTCGACGAGGTCGGCCTCTCCTATCTCACGCTGGATCGCGCCACGCGCACGCTCAGCGGCGGCGAAACCGAACGCGTCAATCTCACCACCTGCCTCGGCACGCGCTTGGTCAACACCCTCTTCGTCCTCGACGAACCCAGCGTCGGCTTGCACCCGCGCGACACGGACCGGCTCGTTCGCATTCTCGAAAAGCTCCGCGACACCGGCAACACCGTCGTCGTCGTCGAGCACGAAGCCAGCGTCATGCGCGCGGCGGATCAAATCGTGGACATCGGCCCAGGCCACGGCGCGACAGGCGGCGAGGTTGTGTTCCAAGGCCCGTTACCTGAGTTGCTGGAATCCACCCGCTCACTCACCGGCCAATACCTGAGCGGACGAAAACAAATCGAGATTCCACCCCGCCGTCTTGTAGGGGACGACGTAAGGAGTCTCAAAATCTCCAATGCAAGCCGCCACAACCTCAACAACGTCTCCGTCGAAATCCCGCTCGGTCGCCTCGTCGCCATCACCGGCGTCAGCGGCTCCGGCAAATCCACACTCATCCGCGACGTGTTGCTTCCCGCATTGACCGACAAGCTCAAGCATCAAATTGAAACGGCAAAAGCCTCCGACCGTCTTGACTCCGAAGAGAACACCGGCGGCTCGGACGAAGAAGAATCGGAAATCGCCAATCGTCAATCGGCAATTCTCAATGGCTGGGAATCACTCAGCAGCGTCGTCCTCGTGGACCAATCCGCGCTCGGCAAAACCCCGCGCTCCAATCCCGCTGTTTACATCGGTGCGTTCGACGATATCCGCGAAGTCTTCGCCCAGTCCGAGGTCGCCAAGCAACGCGGCTTGAACGCCAGCGCGTTCAGCTTCAACTCCGGCGTTGGTCAGTGCGAGAAATGTCGCGGCGCGGGTTTTGAAAAGATCGAGATGCAATTCCTCAGCGATATTTTCATCCGCTGCCCGGAATGCAATGGTCGCCGGTATCGCGCGCACATCCTCGAAGTGAAAGTCCATAGTCTAAAGCCTAAAGTCTCAAGTCCGGCCAACGCGCGAACGTCAAAGACTTCAGACTTCAGACTTCAGACTTCAGACTCAAGCTGGTCCATCGGCGACATACTCGAAGCCACCGTGGACGAGGCGATTGATTTTCTCGCCGGTTTCTCGGAGTCAAAAGCCGCTCAACGTGCAAGCGAAAGCTTGAAGTTGTTGCAAGAAGTCGGCCTCGGTTATCTGCGGCTCGGCCAGCCAATCAACACACTCTCCGGCGGCGAAAGCCAGCGATTGAAACTCGTGCGCCATCTGGCGGAAGCGGCTCAAACTCCCGTAGCAGCCGACTTGAGTCGGCTCACTGCAGCCCCCGCACCAAGTCAGAGCCGACTCACGTCGGCTGCTACCTTGTTTTTATTCGACGAACCCACCACCGGCCTGCACTTCGACGACGTGCGCGTGTTGCTCCAAGTTTTCCAACGTCTCGTGGACGCGGGTCACTCGGTCATCGTCATCGAGCACAACCTCGACGTGATCAAATGCGCCGACTGGGTGATTGACCTCGGCCCAGATGCAGGCGATCAAGGCGGACAAATTGTTGCAACGGGAACACCGGAAAAAGTGGCAAACTGCGAGGCGAGTTATACCGGCCATTTTTTGCGAAACGTCCTGCCGCAACACGGAGAAGATGGAAGATGGAAGATGGAAGATGGCAAGCACCAAGTGTCACGCCGCAACAAGCCCCTATCTTCCATCTCCAATCTCCCATCTGCTATCGCAATAAGCGGCGCACGCGAACACAACCTCAAGAACATCTCCCTGACGATACCGCGCGACCAGTTCGTCGTCATCACCGGCGTCAGTGGATCGGGAAAGAGCACGCTCGCGTTTGACCTCTTGTTCAATGAAGGCCAGCGGCGTTTCCTCGATTCGATGAACGTCTATGCGCGGCAGTTCGTGGAGCAGATGGCGCGGCCCGACGTGGACTTGATCACCGGCATTCCGCCCACCGTCAGTATTGAGCAACGCACCACGCGTGGCGGCGGTAAGAGCACGGTGGCGACCGTCACCGAGATTTATCACTTCATCCGCCTACTCTTCGCGCGACTCGGCACGCAATATTGTCCGGACTGCCAGTTGCCAGTCGAAGCCCAGACGCGCGATGAACTGGCCAAGCATCTGCAATCCGAACTCAAGCAGCGCGGCGATCTGCTTCTGCTTGCGCCCATCGTTAGAAACCGAAAAGGTTTTCACACCGATGTCGCCGAGTGGGCTGCCAAACATGGCTACAAAGAAATCCGCGCCAACGGAAAGATTTACGACACGAGCAAACCGTTTCGCCTGGATCGTTTCAAGGAACACGATGTGGAAATCGTCGTTGGCGTGGCTGCGTCTCGTAAGAGCGCGGCTAATTCAAAACAATCCAGTCAGCCGCGCTCTCACGAGGCGCAGCTACAATTGTTGATCGACGAAACCCTCAAGCTCGGCCATGGCACGTTACAGGCGTTAGATAACCACAAGAAACTCACCATTCATTCTACGGAACGCGCGTGCCCGAAGTGCAGCCGCTCCTTTGAACCACTTGACCCCAAGAATTTCAGCTACAACTCATCGCAAGGTTGGTGTCCCAAGTGTCGCGGCTTTGGCGAGCTGTTTTATCTCCCGGAGGTAGAGCGCGGCGCGGACGCGGACTCGATTGAAGAAAGCTGGTGGCGTTGGGCGCAGGAGCGGGAGGTTTGCCCCGAGTGTCATGGCGCACGGTTAAATCCGCTGGCGCGCGCGGTGCGGCTGCGCTGCGGAGTCCCAACTTCCATCGGCGACTTCTCCGCGCTCGATGTCGAAACGGCGTTCGAATTCGTCCGCAAGATGAAGTTCACCGGACGCGCTGCGGAAATCGCGCGTGACATTCTGCCGGAGATTCGCGAACGGTTGAAATTTCTCAACGAAGTCGGCCTCGGCTACATGCAACTCGGTCGCGGCGTGCCCACGCTTTCCGGCGGCGAATCGCAACGCATCCGACTCGCCGCACAACTCGGTTCAAACCTCAGTGGCGTGCTCTACGTGCTGGACGAACCAACCATCGGCCTCCATGCGCGGGACAACGAACAGTTGCTCGACGTGCTTCAGAAACTTCGCGGGCGCGGCAACTCCGTCGTAGTCGTCGAACATGACGAAGACACGATGCGTCGCGCCGATCACATCATTGATCTCGGGCCGGGCGCGGGTGTGCATGGCGGGCAAGTCGTGGCGAGTGGAACTTTGGCGGAGTTGTTGAAGCATCCTGAATCAATCACGGGGCAAAGCTTGCGAGAGGTGAAGAAATTTCCAGCGAGAGGTGAAAGACGTGCCGTGCCTGCGCTCGTGAGAGCGCGGCAAACTAAGCAAACCAAAGTCAGCGGCGTTCTCAAGTCGGCTGCTACAAATCATTGGCTCACGCTGCGAAACGCTGCCGTCAATAATCTCAAGAAAGTGACAGTGAACTTTCCGCTCGGACGCTTGGTTGTGGTGACTGGCGTGAGCGGTTCGGGCAAGAGCACGCTGGTTCGCGAATGTTTACTGCCACAGGTTCAATCCGTCCTCGCCAAGAAATCTTCCGGTAAGAGTAAAAACCTTTCCGGGCATGGAGGCCTCAAGGCGGTCTATGAGGTTGACCAAGCACCCATCGGTCGCACGCCGCGTTCGATTCCGGCGACCTACGTGGGCTTCTTCGATGACATTCGCGCCTTGTTCGTGTTAGTGCCAGAAGCTCGGATGCGCGGTTACTCAGCGAGTCGGTTTTCGTTCAACAGCGCGCATGGCCGATGCCCCGAGTGCGAAGGCGCGGGGCAGATCAAACTGGAGATGAACTTTCTGCCGCCTGCGTTTGTCCGATGCGAGACGTGCGAGGGATCACGGTTCAACCGCGAAACCCTCGACATCGAATACGCCGGGAAGAACATTGCGCAGGTGCTGGACTTGTCGGTGGAGGAAGCCGTGGGGTTCTTTTCCAGCGTGCAAAAAATTAAGCGCGCGCTGGAAGCGTTGCATGACACGGGATTGGATTACCTCAAGCTCGGCCAACAAAGCCCGACGCTCAGCGGCGGCGAGGCGCAACGCGTGAAGCTGGTGACGCATCTTCTCACCGGCTTGAAACCCGGACTCGATTTGCCCCAGATGGCGAATCGCCCCACCAACATCGCAAAGAAAAACCTGTTCATCCTCGAAGAACCCACCATCGGCCTGCACAGCTCCGACGTGCGCCGGTTGGTGGAAGTTTTGCAACGGCTCGTGGATGCTGGTCATTCCGTCATCGTGATCGAACACAATCTGGATTTGATCGCCGAGGCGGACTGGGTGATTGACCTTGGGCCGGAAGGTGGCACGGGCGGCGGCCAGATTATTGCTGAAGGAACGCCGGAGCAGGTTGCCAAGAACAAGCACTCGCACACCGGAAGGTTTTTGCGGAAACTTTTCTCAACCAAATGAGCGAGCCATACGAAGAAACAATCCAAGGCGAAACGACGCTGCGTTTGCCGCCGGGTGTGCGGCACGAGTTGATCTGCACCCGGCTTCACGAAGTGATCAAAGCCAGCGTCGCAAATTTTCCTGGAACGAAGCTGCTTGAACTGCGCAGTGCGATACGTGTGGATGCCAACAACCTCCTACGCCCAGACCTTGCCATCGCGACTACTACCACGGGCAAAATCTGGCTCGTTGCCGAAGTCGTGAGTTCGGAAGACCACCACGCGGACACCGTCGAGAAGAAACAAATCTATGAAGAGATGAAACTCCCACGTCTCTGGATGGTTGATCCGCGATACAACAATGTGGAGATTTATCTCGCCACGGAATACGGGATGCGACTTGAACACATTCTTGCTGGCTCAGATGTGTTGACGGAGAAATTGCTGCCGGAGTTTCAGATGGCGATCGCGGAACTGTTTGCTGTGAATCAGAGCTGACGTGCGTCGACTCGCCTACTAGCTCAACCAAAAGTTTCCTTGTCCTCGCACGGTTCGAGCCGCGCTATCGCCGCCATGATCTCATCAGCGACTTCCTGATAAATCTCCTTCAGCCGTGCCTTGGAACACGTCTTCGACTCTGCACGCAACGCCTCGAAATCCATCTGCTTGCCATACTTGGCCGCGATCTTATGCGGCTTGGGAATCGTTGCGTCCTTGCCGTAAGCCTCGAACGTCCCGAACACGCGCACCGGCACTACTGGCGCGTCCGACTTGATCACGGTCAATCCGATGCCTGATCGTGCGTGCTGAAGTTTCCCATCCGTCGTCCGCGTGCCTTCGGGAAATAAAATGATTCCACCACCTGCGAGCAAACGATCAATGATCGCCTTCAAGCCGCGCGCACCGCCGCCATCGCGATCTACTGGAACAGCGTCCCAATTACTCAAAACCCAACCCACGCCCCAGAAACGAAAGAGAGATTCTCGCGCAAGATAACTGATCCCGCGATGCAATCCCGTTCCCACCAGCGGCGGATCCATGATGCTGGCGTGATTGCAGGCGAGGATGACCGGGCCAGATTTAGGAACGCGCTCCGTGTTGAACCACTCCGCGCGACAATAAAGTTTGTAAGCCGTCCGAAAAAACCGCCAGCCGCAGTAATAGACAGGGTTCATCGTCCATCC
>CAMCWI010000196.1 GCA_945882065.1 Akkermansia muciniphila | reverse complement strand
TGGAGCGAGACGTTGCGCGCCGCGTTGAACATCGTTTCCGCCAAACTTTGCAAAGAATTCGCCAGCATCATGGCCGCGAACGGCAAGATGGGTGAGTTGAAGGAAACGCTCGCCCGCCTCATCAGCCAGCACGCGGCCAGCAGCGAATTGCTCCTCTGGCTCGGCAAGGAACGCAGCGACGATTTCGCCGACATCCTTGGACCGGAAGTGTTCCGCGCGATGCTCACAGCGATGGAGCGCGATCAGTTCAACGAGAAACGCGCGAGCCGTCTGCGTGAATTCATGATGTCCGATCAGGAATTGGTCGCCGATCTCACCGGCACGGCGGACATCGAAGTGGTGATGGACCTCACGCGCGCGTTGAAGTTTTCGCCCGTGTTCGAGGACATGGACAAGCGCTCAATGCTCGCGCGTATCGTCAAGCGTCATCCGTCCGTCCAGCCGCTCATCTCGGGCGAACAAACCAAGCAGGATTCCGCGATCTATGTTTCGTGGGACAGTCTGGAACGTCGCAAAGGCGAATACGGCGAGCTGGTGCAGAAGAAGATTCCCGCGAACTCCAAAGAGATCGCGACCGCCCGCAGTTACGGCGACTTGCGCGAGAATCATGAATTCAAGGCCGCAAAAGAAATGCAGAAAGTTCTCATGCGCCGCAAAGATGAACTGGAAGCGTTGTTGAATCGCGCGCGGGGCACAGACTTCACCAACGTCCGCACAGATGTAGTCAGCATCGGCACGATTGTTCACGCCACCGACTTGAACTCGAAGAAGAGCGAAGTATTCACTGTTCTTGGCGCGTGGGATTTCGATGCCGAAAAGAACATCATCAGCTACCTCACGCCAGTGGGTCAGGCGTTGCTGAATCGCAAAGTCGGCGACGAAGTGGAGTCCGAAGTGGACGGCGCGAAACGTCGGCAACGCATCGAGAAGATTGAGGCTTACAAGCCCACTGCTCCTGCCGAACCCGCAGCCTGAATAGTTTCAAAGCAACAAGCCCCAAGTGATGAACTTGGGGCTTGTTCGTTTTAATGAGACTCTCGCAACACGGAGACGGAGCGCGCACAACGCCTGTTTTGAAAACACAAACCGATGGGACGTCCGGGAAAAATCTCGCACGGTGCGCGTTGCGTCGCTTACTCTCGGGACAGATGACTTTGTTTCTGCGCAAACTGCTGAAGCTGATCGCGCCTTACCGGATCCGTTTCATCGGCGGGATTTTGAGCGGCGTCTTGTTCGCCGTGGCAAACGCTGCGCTCATGGGGCTTCTCAAGCTGGTAGTGGATATGATCTATCCTTCGAAGAACGCTCCGACCCCTTCGAGTCTAATCCAAAAATTGCCCGCGTTCTTGCAACAGTTTGTCGAAAGTTTTGAGCAATGGCTCACACACTTCAAAGCGTCCGCATCGGAGAGCCAGGTGGTTTTCTTCATCCTGCTCATCCCGGTGGTGATGTTTTTTCGCGTGGCGGCGGCTTACTTTAATTTCTACCTGCTGAACTGGGTGGCGATCCGCGCGATCATGGATTTACGGACGCAACTATTCAGTCATCTGCAAAACCTTTCCCTCTCATTTCTGCACCGGACGACCACTGGAGAATTGATTTCCCGCATCAGCAGCGACACCTATGCCCTGAGCAAGACGCTGTCAAACTCGCTGCCAGTGATGATTCGTGAGCCGCTGACGCTGATTGTTCTGGGAGGCGTGCTGATCTGGCAACAGCCGATGCTCACGTTGCTTTCCGTGATTGTCGTGCCGCTCTGCGTGTTGCCCATCGTCATCTATGGACGCAAGACGCGAAAATCCAGCGAGGTCATCCAAACAAACATGGCGGAGTTGACGAACATCATGGAGGAAGCGTTCTCCGGCAATCGCATCGTGAAGGCGTTCAATCTCGAAGATCCGATGTTGAAGCGCTTTCAGGAAAAGACGCGCGTGTACATCAACCACTTCATGCGCGTGGTGCGCTCGATGGAGTTGCCGAGTACGTTTATTGAATTCATGGCGGGCGTCGGCATTGCGCTGATCATGCTTTACCTCGGTGTTTTCGCAAAAGGAAAGACCACGATGGGCGACATGATGCAATTCATCGGCAGCATCATGCTGATGTATGCGCCGATCAAAGCTCTCGCGCGATTGCATGGGCAACTGGAACAGGGCCGCGCATCGAGCCAGAGAATTTTTGAGATGCTCGATGAACAATCCAGCATCGTTGAACCCACCCACGCCACGCCGCTCAATGCTGTCGGGAAGGAGATCGCGTTCAGCGGAATTGATTTCAGTTACGGAGACAAAGCTATTTTGCACGAGGTGAACCTGACGGTGAAACCCGGACAGCTTGTCGCCCTGGTCGGCAGCACAGGTTCTGGCAAGACAACGCTTACCAATCTGCTGCTGCGATTTTACGACCCACAAAAAGGAAAGATCACCATTGGCGGAACGGATATTCGCGAGACTTCAACGCACATGCTGCGGCAACAGATGGCAGTGGTCACTCAGGACTCGATCCTGTTCAACGACACGATCCGCAACAACATCGCGCTAGGTCGTCCGGGGGCGACCGAGGCAGAAATTGTCGCCGCCGCTAAGACCGCACACGCGCACGAATTCATCGTGGAGAAGACCGGCGGTTACGACACGGTCATCGGTGAGAAAGGTGCATTGCTCTCCGGCGGACAGAAGCAGCGGCTCGCCATCGCGCGGGCGGTCTTGAGAAACGCGCCGATCTTGATCCTCGACGAAGCCACTGGCGCGCTCGATACCGCCACGGAACGCGCCGTGCAAGCTGCGCTCGACGAATTGATGAAGGGCCGCACCACGCTTTGCATCGCGCATCGGCTCTCAACCATCCTTCACGCAGATGTCATCGTCGTGCTTGAGCAGGGACGAATCGTGGAGATGGGGCGGCATGATGAACTCGTGAAGCGCGGTGGCGGGTATCAGAAACTTTACGAGCTACAGTTCCGCTCGTGATCTGTGAGCAGACTGATGCGAAGTGGTTCGGAATGCGCCCCGGTGAAGAACGCACTCCGACTGAAATTGCCGTCGTATCAGACTTTTCCGCCAAAGCTCGCGTAGTCATCCGCGTCCAGAATGTCAAACCACGACGTGATGTCCGTGCGCTTGGGCGCGACGTTGGTGTGAAGTTCGTTGAAGTAAGCGCGTGAATCGGGATTGTCCGGCGAGCGTTGATCCTGCCAGGACGACCACGCGATGATCTCAGGTGTGGTGCGCTTGTTCTTCGCGTTGGCAGTGATCCATTCAAGGATTTCTCCATCGCCTTTACCGGCGGCGAGCTGTTGTTTCAATGCTTCTGCATCCACGCCTGCGTAGCTTAGGAATCCCTGATCGAGCGGACAATCGTAATGATACTCGCCGTTTTGGTTGACGAGTGTGGCGCGGCCTTTGTCGAGACAACGCGGGAGGACCGCATAACCGCCGAGACGCACGCGCGGACTGCGGGGAGCTTGTTTGGTAAGGTCGGGCGAGTTTGATGACATAATTTTTTTGATGTTGTGCGCCAGCGGAATACACTTTGTGAAATCTGACGCGCTGGGAGTGTGTCAGGCGTGAAGCGCACAAACAAGCAGCTCCGCAAAATTCAGATTTGCCGCAGACGCAAGGCGTGTTACAACAAAGTCGTGATTCCGAGCAGCAAACGTCAAAGGGGTTTTACCCTGATAGAACTGCTTGTGGTCATCGCCATCATCGCCATTCTCGCCGCGATGTTGTTGCCCGCTCTAGCTAAGGCCAAAGCCAAGGCGTATCGCGTGCAGTGTATTAGCAATTTGAAACAAATCTCACTCGGCTCGCATCTTTACACCGACGACAACGACGGGCGGTTTGCAGCAAATGGATATTCGGTGCTTCCAGCCAATGGCACCTTGAAGCTGTGGGCGATGGGTGAAGAACATCTCAACCCGAGTGCGTTTCACAACACGGCTTTCTTGCTTGATCCCAAGATCGCCCAATTCGCTGACTACATCCGCGCCGCTGGCGTCTATCGGCGTCCAGCAGACAAGACTACTATTACCGTCGGTGGCATTACTGCCTCTCGCATCAGGACTTACTCGCTGAATTGCTACTTCAACTGGCAAACACCCACCGCTGACTGGCCGATACACCCTGGGTATTACTTATTCACCAAAGTTTCGGACTTGGCTTCGGTAGATCCCTCTTCAACCTACACATTCGTTGACACGGCACCCGTGAACGTGTGTTTCGCAGGATTCAAAATCTATCAGGGAATATCCATCCTTTACCATCGCCCGTCCGTGGAACACGAGGAATCTGGCACGCTGGCTTTTGCAGATGGACACGTTGAAGCTCATCGCTGGCGTGATCCGGAAACCATCCGCCTCGCCCGCAAAGGCGGTATCGGCGATGGCTTTCATTTCGCATTCGTTGCTGCGAACAATGTAGATCTCAAGTGGCTTCAGGATAACGCCACCAAGTTGAAGCCGTAGCTCTTTGGCGCTCGAACTGAACATGTCCAAACTCAAATCACTCCCCATCGCCCTCACCATCGCCGGTTCAGACAGCGGCGGCGGCGCGGGAATTCAGGCCGACTTGAAGACGTTCAACGCGCTCGGCTGTCATGGCGCGACCGCGATCACCTGCATCACGGCCCAAAATCCAAAAACAGTGACAGGCATCCAGCCCATCCGCGCGGACATGGTTCGGAAGCAGATTGAAGCCGTCTTCGCAGAACTTCCGCCACGCGCCGTGAAGACGGGGATGTTGTTCTCCGCAGAGATCATCCGCACCGTAGCGGACTTCTTTGCTCATGGAAAACAACCGCCACTGATCGTGGATCCCGTGATGGTCGCTACGAGCGGTGCGGTGTTGCTCAAGCCCTCGGCGATCCGTGCGTTGAAATCCAGCCTTCTCCCTCGCGCTGCACTCATCACACCCAACCTCGACGAGGCAAAATTTTTGGTCGGCAGGAATCTTTCCACCGTTGAACAGTTGAAGCACGCCGCGCTGGAACTGTACGAACGACATGGGTGTGCGGTGCTTCTCAAAGGCGGACATCTCAGGATTCATTCCGAGGCGATTGATGTTTTTTACGATGGTCGCATGATGTGCGAGTTGAAAGCTCGCCGCGTGCGTGGCGTTTCAACCCACGGCACTGGCTGCACTTACTCCGCCGCCATCGCAGCCCACCTTGCACACGGAAGAAAACTTTTTGACGCCGTCCAACTGGCCAAGGCATTCATCACCGCTGCGATTTCAGAGAGCTACAAGGCGGGGAAACATCCGGTGTTGAACCATCAGGCGGACACGCGGGCGAGGTGAGAGCTTGGGTTGTTCAAACTTCTTGGGCCGTGCACATGGTGAGACAATCCCTGAGCTATGTGGGGTGGAAAGAACGCAAGGCAGTGGCGGCGGATTTGAGAGTGATCTACTGGGCGGTGACAGAGGCCCAAGCCGAGCAGTCCCTGTGTGCCTTTGAAGCCAAGTGGGATCGGAAATACCCGACGATCAGCAAGAACCGGGGGGTGTTTCCGCATCAGGAGTCGATACTCAAGCTGTATTGGCTGGCGTTGGAGAGGATCTCCAAGAAGTGGACGATGCCGATCGCCAACTGGAGCGAGGCGCTGAATCGGTTTGCGATGGAGTTTGGAGAACGGATGCCCAAGCTGGACTGAGGGAAAGAGATGAAGAACGAGTCACAGACAATTGACCGCCGGGGGCGCGAGCTGGGGCTCGCCGCTCGCCCCCGGCTCATTTTATCTCGCGGCTCAAGCCCGGGATGGAGAACAAACAAAAACCACTTACACAGTTTTCTGGACAAAACCTCTACTGCCGTTTTTAGGGTTATTGGGATGAGATCGGAAGCGGGAAACGAATTGACAAGATCGCTTGGCTTCAAACAAAAAAGGCGACCCGTTGCCGGATCGCCGTTCGTGAAATCTGTCTGCTCGCTTACAGGCCCTTCTTGAGCATGAGTTTGATCAAGTCGCCCACGCGGTTGCTGTAACCCCACTCGTTGTCATACCAGTTGATAAGCTTGAAGAAGCGCTTGTTCAGTTCGATGCCCGATCCGGCGTCGAAGATGGACGAGGCTTTGCAATGAATGAAATCCGTGCTAACCACTTCGTCCGACGTCCATTCGAGGATGCCCTTGAGGTAGGTTTCGCTGGCTTTCTTCATCGCGGCGGAAATCTCCGCGTAGCTGGTGTCCTTCACAGTTTTCACCGTGAGGTCCACGCAGGAGACGGTTGGCGTCGGGACGCGGAACGCCATGCCGGTGAGCTTGCCCTTCACTTCGGGGCAGACGAGCGCGACGGCTTTGGCCGCGCCGGTGGTGGACGGGATGATGTTCTGCGCGGCGGTGCGACCACCTTTCCAATCCTTCTTGCTCGGGCCGTCCACGGTTTTCTGCGTGGCGGTGTAAGCATGGATCGTGGTCATGAGACCTTCTTCGATGCCGAAACCTTCCTTGAGCAACACATGCACGACCGGCGCGAGGCAGTTCGTGGTGCAGCTCGCATTGGAAACGATGTGGTGAATTGCGCCGTCGTATTTGTCGTCGTTCACGCCCATGACGACCGTGATGTCTTCATTCTTGGCGGGAGCGGAAATGATGACTTTCTTCGCGCCAGCGGTGATGTGGCCGTAGGCGGATTTGGGATTTGTCTTGTCGGCGTCGGTGAAGAGGCCGGTGGATTCGATGACGATGTCCACGCCGAGAGCTTTCCACGGCAATTCAGCAGGAGTGCGCGCGCTGACCACGAGGATGTCCTTGCCGTTGACCACGAGCACATCGTCTTCAAGTTTGTCTGCGGCAGATTTTTTGGAGCTGACCGTGCCGGCAAAGCGACCCTGCGTAGAATCGTATTTGACGAGATAAGCGAGGTTGTCAGCGGGAACGATATCCCCGACCGCGACGACTTCGATGTCTTTGCCCACGAGACCTTGTTCGACCAACGCCCGGAAAACCAGGCGGCCAATACGGCCGAACCCATTGATTGCAACTTTCACTGCCATAATTTCGATTTCAGTTCAGGTTTAAGAAATAAACGAGTGCAGATGATAACCAGAGAACGAGACGGGTCAACGCGGAATCTTTGTCGTGTCGGCGGTGGGGAGTGTGACCACAATCTAATGCCTTTCGGAAATACCGCGCGGCAGGAGTGCCGGTCTGCGACCGGC
>CAMCWI010000195.1 GCA_945882065.1 Akkermansia muciniphila | reverse complement strand
GGGATTCGGCGCTTGACCGGAGCGCTAGGCCACCTAGCTTCGCATTCAGAAAAGGCTGATTAACTGCGTCCTGCGGCGCGTCAAAAATGCCGTTGTAACCGAGACAATGAGATTTCCATCAACATTCATCACGGCTTTGGGGCTGCTTTGCGTAACATTTCTGATTTCCTGCGGGAAAAATGACGCGACGAAGAGCGGTGTAAAAAAGGAAATACCTGCGCGTCAGGTGCGCGTCGCGCGTGTCGAGCTTCGACCGATGGAGCGGGTGTTGCATGTCGTCGGCACACTTGCGGCGCGCGAGGAGGCGACAATTGCCGCGCAGGTGGCGGGGCAATTGGAAACGAATCACGTGGATGTGGGTGATCGCGTAAAAACCGGCCAGGAACTCGCGTTAATTGACACCACTTCTTACGACGCGCTTGGAAACGCATCCGCCGCCAACCTTGCCAGCGCCGTCGCCAGTGCAGCCAACGCCGCACAAAATCTCCACCGCACCCAGGAGCTGCAGAAGGACAAGATCGCTTCCACCAGTGATCTCGATGCCGCCGTGGCCGAAGCAGCGCGCATGCAAGCGGAAGTCAATGCTGCCAAGGCATACGATGCCGTGGCGCGGCTGAACCTTAATCGTTCACGTGTCAAAGCACCGTTCGATGGCACAATCGCCGAGCGTCTTGCTTCAGCCGGTGATTACCTTGCAGTCGGCACTCCGATTGCGCGGCTCGTCCAAACAGATCCGTTGCGACTGCGGCTCGAAGTGCCTGAACGCGAATCTGTCCTAGTACACGTCGGCCAGAACGTGCGCGTCACGATTGAAGGAGACACCAATATTTATCGCGGCCAACTCGCGCGCATCGCCCCGGCGATCCGTGACAACAATCGTATGTTATTGGTCGAAGCGGACGTGCCAAATCCTGGCGGGCTGCGCGCGGGATTTTTCGCGCAAGCACAGGTCATTGTGAACGCGCGGGAAGAAGTAACGAGTGTGCCCGCCAACGCGCTGATCACGTTCGCTGGGCTTGAAAAAGTTGTTGTCGCCATGGACGGCAAGGCGGGCGAGAAAACCGTGACGACAGGTCGGCGCGAGGGTAATTGGGTGGAGATCATTTCCGGGTTGAACTCAGGAGAAACAGTTGTGCTGAATCCAGCCGGGATCCGCACCGGACAGACGTTGATTGTTTCCAACACGATTTCCGCTTCTGCTGAGAAACAAATCCATCCGGCTCGCTAGAGCCAGGACCTGATGCAAAAGCTTGCTGAAATCTGTATTCGCCGACCGGTCTTCGCGATGATGATCGTGTTGTCGCTCGTGGTCCTTGGCGCCGCGGGCTACACGAAACTCGGCGTGGACCGGTTTCCGTCCGTGGATGTGCCGGTGGTGCGCATCAATGCGCGGCTCTCCGGCGCTTCGCCCGCCGAGATGGAATCGCAGGTTGCCCAGCCCATCGAGGAAGTCGTCAACACGATTGAAGGCATTGATGAATTGCGCTCGGTCAACGGCGCGGGCAACACCTTCGTCGTCGTCACATTCAACCTGGATCGCGACATTGATGTCGCCGCTCAAGACGTGCGCGACCGGGTGGCGGGTGTGGTGCGTGAATTGCCACGCGACATGGATCCGCCCACGATTTCAAAGTCTGACACCGATCAACAACCAATTCTCTCCCTGACAGTTTCCGGCGACCGTTCGCGCCGTGAACTCACGGAGATCGCCGACAAGATCATCAAGACGCAGATCGAACGCTCTCCGGGCGTGGGTGAAGTCAACGTCATCGGCGGGCTCGAACGTGCCATGAACGTCTGGGTGGATGCGGATCGCCTGGCTGCATATCAACTGCCCATCACAGCCGTGCGCGATGCGGTGGACCGGCAAAACGCCAACACTCCGGGTGGCAACGTCACCACGGATCAACGCGAACAAACATTGCGGACCATGGGGCGGCTGGGCGATTCGAAGGCCTTCAACGAACTCGTCATCGCCACCCGCGACGGTTCACCGATTCGCGTGCGCGACATTGGTTTTGCCGAAGACGGCACGAAAGAGGAGCGTTCGGTTTCGCGATTGGATGGCGAGTTGAATGTGACGCTCGAAATCATCCGGCAATCGGGGGCCAACACCGTCGCGGTGATCGAAGGCGTCAAACAAAGGTTGGAAACCCTGAAGGCGCAACTGCCCGGCGACCTGAAGATAGAAATCATCCGCGACCAGTCGAACTACATCTATCAGGCATTGCACGAAATCAAAACGCACCTCGTGCTCGGCAGCATTCTCGCGTGCCTCGTTGTGTTGCTGTTCATGCGCAACTGGCGCGCAACCGTCATCGCCGCCGTGGCCATTCCCGCGTCCGTCATCGCGTCGTTCGGCATGATGAAAGCGCTGGGCTTCACGCTCAACAGCGTGACGATGCTCGCGCTGGTATTGATGGTCGGCATCGTGATTGACGATGCCATCGTGGTGCTCGAAAACATTTTCCGTTTCATTGAAGAGAAGAAGATGAAGCCGTTCGAGGCGGCCAAAGCGGCGACGGCCGAAATTGGCCTGGCTGTCATGGCTACGACGCTAAGTCTGGTGGTGATCTTTGTGCCGGTATCGTTCATGTCGAGCATCTCGGGGCGCTTTTTGTATCAGTTCGGCCTGACATCCGCCGTGGCCGTGCTGGTGAGCCTGCTCGTGTCGTTCACGCTCACGCCGATGATGAGCGCGCGATTGTTGCGCGTGAAGCGTGAACGCGATGAATCAGAAAGTGCCGCAGCCCGGTCGCGCACCGGGTTCTACGGGCGGATTGATGCGTTCTACACGCGGTTGCTTGTCACGGCCATGAGCTGGCGCTGGATGGTCGCGGGGTTGGCGGTTCTGGTCATGATTTCATCCGTGCCGCTGTATCAACTCGTCCGTCAGGAATATCTCCCGAGCAATGTGGACGAAGGTGAATTCGACGTGCGAATCGTCACCGTTGAAGGCACGGGGCTGGGCGCGGTCAAGGAAGTCGCGCTCAAGGTCGAGGAGGAGTTGCGAAAGATTCCCGGCGTGCGTTCCGTGCTGGCCTCCGTCGGCAGCGGCTTCTTCGGCGGATTGAATAGCGCAAACTTCTACGTGCGCCTCGCCCCGCATGAGGAACGCACCTTCGGTTGGAAACGCTTGCTTCAATGGCCGCCGTGGCGCGCGTTTCAGGGCAACTACACTCAACGCGAAGTCCAACAGGAAGTGCGGCGACGGCTCGGCAATATTCCCGATATCCGCGTGCAGGTGCGCAACCCGCAGACCTTCGTAGGTGGTGGCTCGAACTTCGATATTGATTTTGCGCTACTCGGCCCCGACCTCGATGTGTTGTTCAAATACGCAGAACAGTTGCGCCAGAAAGCACCCGAGCTGGGACTGCAAGATGCGGACATAACGCTCAAACTCGACAAGCCGGAGTTGCGCGTGGAGATAGATCGCGAGCGAGCGGCAAATCTGGGCGTGGACGTGGAAGACATCGCGACGGCGTTGCGTATCATGGTCGGCGGCGAGGAACGCGTGACGCGTTTCCGCGACGAATCCATGAACGAGGATTACGACGTGCAGGTGCGGCTCAAAGATGGCGATCGCAATGACGCGGAAACCATCGCGCGCTTGTTCGTGCCCCGAAAAGATGGCCGACTCGCCCGGCTCGACAACGTCGTCACGCTCGTGCCCACAAAAACCGCGTCGCGCATTGACCGACTGGACCGCCAACGGCAGGTAAGTTTGCGCGCCGCCGTTGCACCCGGTTACGCGCAAGCAGACCGAATCGAAGCCTTGCGGACGGAAGTGGAGAAGATGGGCTTGCCCACAGGCTACTCGACGCGCGTGTCGGGTCGCGCCCGCGAACTGGAACGGACCTTCAACGAATTTCTCTGGGCATTTCTGCTCTCAGTGGTTTTGATGTACATCATCCTCGCGTCGCAGTTCGAGAGCTTGATCCATCCGTTCACGATCCTGCTGTCGCTGCCGCTGTCCGTGCCGTTTGCGTTTCTGTCGCTGTTGATTGCGAACCAAACCATCAACTTGTACTCCGCTCTCGGATTGTTGGTGCTGTTCGGCGTCGTGAAGAAAAATGCCATTCTTCAGATTGATCACATGAACAAGCTGCGCGAACAAGGCGTGGAACGACTCGCGGCCATCATCCAAGGCAATCGCGAGCGCTTGCGGCCCATCTTGATGACGACACTTACGCTCATCGCCGGCATGTTGCCGCTGGCACTTGGCACCGGCCCGGGCGCGGAGGAGCGCCGCGCTGTAGCGGTCGTGGTCATCGGCGGACAAGCGCTGTGTTTGTTGCTTACGCTAATCGTTACGCCCGTCGCGTATTCTCTCCTGGATGATCTCTCCCAGAAGGTTCAGTGGCGGCACTGGCGCATCAAGCCAGAAACACCCGTTGCATCACCCACACCACCCGCTTGAAACGCAAGAGCTCGGTCGGTCGCACATTCCTCAATGTGATTTGCAAAAGGATGGGGAGTCAATGACGCCGCAGCCTGATAGCTTTGTTTTATGACCCGATCGTTTTTCTCGCTCATATTCGCGTTGATTTTATCGCCCGCATCCGCCGAACCAGTCACCTTGAGCCACATCAATGAGTTGCCCACGGCGGAACAATCCGCATGGAAGACGTACGTTGTGCGTTCACAAACCAACGCGCTCGTGGATGCGGCGGTGGTGCAAGCGCCAACAAAATGACCAATGCCCTCCGGGCGCCCAGCCGCGGGGACTTCAAGTTGTCCGTCAAAACTGGTGATGCTTGGTATGCCGGCGACGAGGCGAGGCAACTCGCCGCCGCGGTGCTCTCTTATCAGACCCCGACGGGCGGTTGGTCCAAGCACATTGGTTTCAGCAAAGGTCCGCGCCTGCCCGGTATGCAATGGACTTCGCAGAACGAGCCCGGCCAGAAGGCGCATTACGTCGCCACGTTCGATAATGGCTCGACCACGGAGGAAATGTATTTTCTCGCCAACGTCTAGCACGCCACCAAGCGCGAGGATTGCAAAGCGGGATTTATCAAAGGACTCAAGTTCATCCTCGCCGCGCAATTTCCCAACGGCGGCTGGCCGCAGGTTTATCCGCTGGAGGGCGGTTATCACGACGACGACGCGATGACGCACGTGCTCGAACTGCTACACGCGATCGCGAGTGATGATGCGCAATTCAGCTTTCTTGACGCTGAAATACGAGGTCAGGTTCGCACGGCGCTGGCGGCGGGCATTGGTTGCGTGCTCAAAACACAGATCATTCAGAACGGCAACAAGACGGGTTGGTGCTCGCAGTTCGCCGCCCTCACGCTTGAACCGAGTTCAGCGCGCAAGATGTAGCCCGCCACGTTGGGTGGAACTGAGACCGCGCACATTCTTTAATTCCTGATGAGTGTCACTAACCCCGCTCCTGATGTTGTAGCCAGCATCGAAAGCGGATTGAAATGGTTGGACGCAGTGAAAGTCTCAGGCGAGACCAAGACCAATGACGATGGGAAAAAGTATTTCGCCGCCAGCACGGCAGGCAGCGAAATCCGCTGGGCGCGCTTCTACAATCTGACGAACAGCAAACCAGTCTTTCCCGGACGCGATGGCATCACATACGACAGGTTTGAAGCGATGGCGGCAAAGAACAAACTCGGCTACGACTATTTCTCCTCTCAACCCGGCAGCATACTGAAGAACGGCCAGAAGAAATGGCGTAAGATGCTGGCAGAGCGGTCGAAGAAATAGAACCCCCCGGAAGCCAGCGATGACTTGCGGGGGTTGAATTTGTAACCATTGTGGCTGCCGTTGTGAGACGGCGGCTGACTTGGCAAATGGCCACGTTCTCACGAACGCAGCCACGAGATCAGCGGCGCGCTTTCGGCAGTGCGTTGCGGCCCGCATAGACCGCGTTCTTGCCGAGCAACTGTTCGATGCGCAGGAGTTGATTGTACTTAGCCAGACGGTCGGAGCGGCTGAGGGATCCGGTCTTGATCTGGCCGCAGTTCGTCGCCACGGCGATGTCGGCGATGGTCGCGTCTTCGGTTTCGCCGGAGCGATGCGAGAGGACGGCGGTGTAGCCGCTGTTCTGCGCGAGCGAAACGGCGTCGAGCGTCTCGGTGAGCGAGCCGATCTGGTTCACCTTCACGAGAATCGAGTTCGCCGTGCCGGTATCAATGCCCTTCTGGAGGAACTTCACGTTGGTAACGAACAGATCGTCGCCGACGAGTTGCACCTTGTCGCCGATCTTATCGGTGAGTTGCTTCCAATGCTTCCAGTCGCCCTCGGCGCAGCCGTCTTCGATGCTGACAATCGGATAATTCGCACAAAGCTTCGCGTAGAAGTCCACGAGTTGAGCACCGCTGATGGTTTTGCCCGTGGATTTCTTGAAGGTGTAAGTGCCGTCGTGGTTGTAGAACTCGGACGCGGCCACGTCGAGCGCGAGATAGATCTGTTTACCCGCTTTGTAGCCCGCGTTCTTGGTAGCTTCGAGGATGGATTCAATCGCGTCTTCCACGCTGTTCAACTTCGGAGCGAACCCGCCTTCGTCACCGACGGCGGTGCTGAGGCCGCGCTTCTTCAACACGCTCTTGAGCGCATGGAAGATTTCCGTGATCGCCTGCAACCCTTCGCTGAAGGTATTGAAGCCGTGCGGCTGGATCATGAATTCTTGGAAGTCAATCGGGGCGTCGGAGTGCGCGCCGCCGTTGATGACGTTGGCCATCGGGACGGGGAGGACTTTGGCGTTCGGTCCGCCGATGTATTTGAACAGCGGCTGACCGAGGGCGCGGGCGGAAGCCTGGGCGGTCGCGAGCGAGACGGCGAGAATGGCATTTGCGCCGAGTTTGGATTTGGTTTCCGTGCCGTCGAGCTTGAGCATCGTGGCGTCCACGGTGAGTTGATCGAGCGCGTCCACGCCGCGCAACGCGCTGGCGATTTTGGTATTCACGTTGGCGACAGCTTTGGTGACGCCTTTGCCGAGATAACGCTTCTTGTCGCCATCGCGCAATTCGACGGCTTCGTGTTCGCCGGTGCTCGCGCCCGAGGGCACGGCGGCGCGGCCGGTCGTGCCGCATTGGAGCGTCACATCAACTTCAACGGTGGGGTTTCCGCGCGAATCAAGAATCTCGCGCGCCAGAATGTTTTGGATTTTTGTCATAAAATAAATCGAGCGCGCATGATAGAACGCAACGGAAGTGAGTCAAGAAGGTGATGT
>CAMCWI010000194.1 GCA_945882065.1 Akkermansia muciniphila | reverse complement strand
TTGTATGCGATGGCGCATCTGCCCACGGCGATGCAATTGCAACGTGCGGTGAAGACGGATTCAGACGCAAGCCCGCCTGCGGAAACTTTGGGAACAGTTCTTCCTACGATGAAAACCCGGAGCGATCTGCCCCTTACCGCATCAACTGCTTTTCAAGATAGCTGACCACCTGACGGACGTTGGCGTCCACTTCCATACGGTCTTTGACTAAGCGGCACGCGTGAAGAACCGTGCCGTGATCGCGCCCGCCAAAGGCTTCCCCAATGCTGCTAAGCGAAGTCTCGGTCATCTGACGCGAGAGGAACATAGCGACCTGACGGGGGAATGCGATGTTTTCCGGGCGACGTTTGCTGGTCATGTCCGCGAGGCGGATGTCGAAGTGTTCCGCCACACGTTTCTGGATGACCTCAATGTTGACGGAGAAGCGGCCTTCCTCGTGCAGGATTTCGCGGAGCAAACTCTCGACAACTTCCACGCTTAATGTCTTGCCCGTGAGCGAGGCATAGGACGCCACGCGAATGAGCGCGCCTTCAAGCCGACGAATGTTCGTGCGGATACGATGCGCGAGGAAGCTCATGATGTCTTCGGGCAACTCGACGCCCATGCACGCGGCTTTCTTTTTCAGGATGGCCTGGCGGATTTCCACGTCTGGCGGCTGAAGATCAGTGACCAATCCCCACTCGAAGCGCGAAACCAAACGATGTTCCAAGCCTTGAATCTCGCTCGCTGGCCGGTCGCAGGTCAGCACGATCTGCTTGTGCGCTTCATGCAAGGCATTGAACGTATGGAAAAATTCTTCCTGAATGCGCTCCTTGCCTGCGAGAAACTGGATGTCATCAATCAGCAGCACATCCGTCTGCCGATATTTTTTACGAAACTTGGCGAGCGAGTTGTTCTGGATCGCATCAATGTATTCGTTCGTGAACTTCTCGGAGGAAACGTAGCCAACGCGCGCACCCTTCCTGGTAGAGACGACATGCTGGCCGATAGCGTGAAGCAGATGCGTTTTGCCAAGCCCGACACCGCCGTAGAGAAACAACGGGTTGTAGGATTTTCCCGGCGCATCGGCTACCGCCTTGGCTGCGGCGCGGGCGAAGTTGTTATTGTTCCCGACGACGAATGAATCGAACGTGTTTTTGGGATTGAAACTCCACTCGCTGTTCCCGATAGCGCGGTCCTGAGCGGTGGTTGCGGCAGCGGGCTTGGAGACAGGCTCAACTTTCTTGGTAGATGCGGGAGCTGCGAGAGTGCTGTGCCCGTTCATAACGACAAACTTCGCGCGCAACTGTCGCGCGCCCGCCGTGCTGAGAACATCCTGTAACAGACCTTGGTAGTTGTCCTTCAACCACACTTCACAGAAGTCATTCGAGACTTCGAGCACCACGAAATCGCCTTCAAACCCGATGGCCCGCAGCGGCGCGAACCAAAGATTGAAAGTGTCCGCACTCAACATCGAGCGAAGTTGTTCCTGCGCGGAACTCCAGATTCCTCCCGCTGAAAGCTGGTCGCTCGTTACCCTTGAGCCTGGTTTTTCCTGAGTTTTATTCACTTAGCATCAAAATTGGTTTTGGCGGACGTTTTGCCCCGCCATTGTTATCACTCTGAAAATCACACGCCACAAAAAACTCTTTCTGCTTTCGCAGAAGGAACTCCGGCGCTCGCACATACAAGACTCACTTCTCTGTAATACAAAGACTTACATTAGTCGAAAAAACAGCCCGCCGAACGTCTGGGTTTCTGCGGGCAAAGTGACGAAGTGAATCCTGATCGCCAGACAGATTTTTAGGAGAATCACCACTCTCTTACGAGGACAATATATTAACACTTATTCGCGAGTTATTCACAACGATGTTTTCATCAATGAAATCAGGCAAGACACGCATTTTTATTTGTGACCTTTTGGAAACTTTTTGGCAATAACCGATGGTTTGTTCGCAAAAAATCAGCACTCACGTCACCGGCAAACGTACAGTGAACGCAGTTCCCTCTCCAACTTTGCTCTCCACTTCAATACTGCCGCCGTGCGCATGAATGATTGCCGAAGAAATCGCCAAACCCAGCCCGCTGCGACCTAGCGATGCTGTTCTCGCTGCGTCTGCGCGATAAAATCTTTTGAACAGGTGCGGCATGCGTTCAGGCGCAATGCCGTCGCCATTGTCGGAAACAACGAGCACTGCGGAGGCGTTGATATGTTGGGTCATAACGCGGATTTCGCCTTCGTCTTTGTTGTGTTGAACTGCATTTGTCAGAAGATTTAAGACCACTTGCGCCACGCGTTCAGAATCGCCATGACAACCCGTAGGCAACAACTCTGTGCGGATCGTGATGCGCCTCTCATCAGCCAACGGACGGATCATCTCAACACACTCGCGCGTCGTGTTCGCGAGATCAAAGCGGATGCGCTTCATCGTCTCTTGCCCTGCATCAATGCGTGCGAGTTCGAGCAACGACTCGATGAGCCGCCGCATCCGTTGTGCGGCGCGCTGGCAGGCTTCCAACGTCTCGCGATATTCCTCCGGGCTGCGCTCTTTGTTCAGCGTGCTTTGCGTTTGCGTCAGAATTACTGACACTGGCGTACGTAGCTCGTGCGCGGCGTCGGAGGTGAATTGCCGTTGCTGCTCAAACGCCGCGTCCAGCCGCGAAAATGTGGAGTTCAAAACGACCGCAAGCTGCCCCAGTTCGCTCTCGGTTTCAGACGAATTGATCCGCTTGGAAAGATCACCGCGCGCGATTTCCTCCGCCGTGCGGCTGATCGCCTCAATGGGTTTCAATGCCCGCGCCGCGAGCCGCCAACCGATGGTCAATCCCACGACGACGACACTGCTGCCGATGACTGCAAGCCACACCGCAAGCTGGCGCAACTCCGCCAATACCGGCGCGAGCGATGTCCCCACCATTACGCGATAACCATTCGGAACGTGGTGCGTTAGTTCGCGATTCATTCCCACCGTGCGAACGGATCCCGGCGTGTTTAGCGTGGCACTTTCGTCTGGAGACAAATCCGGCGGAGCATTCGTGGAAACAGTCACGCGCCGATTTTCAGGCGACCACGAGGCGTAATAAAATTTCCCAAGATCAAATCCTTCGACAGGATGCGGATGAAACTCTCCGGGCATTCGATCTGGAAAATCGTCCTCGAAAACCGGCGGTTGTTCGCCTCGCAGCGGTGGCGGACGACGAAAACCTGCGCCTTCCGGCGGCCCATCGCGACGACCGCTTCCGACAGGCGCAAGCTTCGGCAACAACGGTGTGATCGCACCTTGCAAGGCAGCATCCACGGCCTGCAATCGCGAACGCCGCTCAAACGTATAAAACCCGCTCATCAAACCCGCGACGAGCGAGATCAGTAAAACCCCGTGCCACGCCTGCAAATGCCACTTGATGGATTTGAAGTTCATTCGATGCAATACCCGTGGCCGCGCCGCGTGGTGATGAATTCCGCGCCGAGTTTCTTGCGGACGTTCGACACATGCACGTCCAACAGATTTGAGAGCGTAGAGTCGTCCTCGTCGAAAAGATGCTCGTAAAGCGTGGTGCGCGTCACGACTTCGCCGCGATGCAACGCCAGAAACTCCACCAGTGAATACTCGCGCGCCGTCAACTCCACAGGCTTGCCGCAGTGCATGACTGTTCGCACTGCCGTATCCACTATTATGCTGCCCACTTCGATCTTGTTCGTCGTCTTGTTAGTACTGCGACGAATAATCGCCCTCAAACGCGCGAACAGTTCCGGCAGATCGAACGGTTTCACCACATAATCATCCGCGCCTGTGTCCAAGCCTCGCACGCGATCACGGGATTGAGCCCGCGCCGTGAGCATCAGCACTGGAGTGCGTTTTGTTTTGCGCAAACGTTTCAACACTTCCCAACCGTCCATCTGCGGCATCATCACATCTAGGATCACCGCGTCATAATCCGTGTTCTCTGCATTGAACAATCCGTCTGCGCCATTGTCTGCCGCGTCCACGGCGTAACCTTCATCCCGCAAGGCGCGGACGACTCCGCGTTGCAGATCGAGTTCATCTTCGACGACAAGGATTCTGATGGTCGCAATTTTATCTGCCGCGATTCTGTCAAAGCCCGCATCGGATGACAGGCTGAATGTTGCGCACGTCATGGCGCATGGTTGCACAACCAACCTTAAGCTCGGATGAAGACCAACCTGATAAGTAGCAGCCGACGTGAGTCGGCTCTAACTGATCCCCATCGAAAAGGTGAAAGGGACAAAAGGGGCAGGGGAGACTCCTGCGCACAAATCTCTTTTTCCCCATTGCACCTTTTCTCCTCTGAGGTTTCGTTTTCCGATGCGTGAACAAGGAGAAAATGTTTCCCGCACAAAAATGTTTCCGCATCGTCACCAGAAAAATCTTGTGTTCGAGTTCGCGCGCGGCGATGTACTTGGCACAGAGAGTGCGAATGACCGGTTACCAAGTCGCACTGTTCTTTGAAGCCGTAAAACAATTTAACAGGAAACAGATTTACCCTGCCCTGTGCGTGATTCGTAGCTGAATCCTTGGACCGTAATTATACGAAACCTGGTGTCTATTCGTGATGACAGCCGACAGGCCTTAATTGGACGTCGAACGTTATCCGGCGGGCGCCTCATGTTGCAAAACATGTTCAAAGGAATAGCTACACACGGCAATGGTGGGGTCACTTTAGAAAACAAAAGCCCGGCGATCTCACGCCGGGCTTTTTCTTTTGGCCGGAGTGCGCCCGTCCTCGGGCGCAGCGAATTTCATTTGCAACAATGGCAGAAAATTACCAAACCATTCTCTCCGGTGTGAATTGTTGTGGCCGGGGACGGCCACACTCCACATCCGGTTTTTTCTTTTCCGCCTCCACTGTCCAACTGCTAGTCTCGTTTCGTGGCGCGCGACGACTTGTTTTCATCCACCCCGACCTCGGAAACTTCTGCGGAAAATCCGGGCGTGGAGAAATCTTTGCGCCATCAACCGCTCGCCGCGCGGATGCGGCCCCGGTCGCTCGACGAATACGCCGGGCAACAACACATCCTCGCCCCCGGCCAACTCCTGCGCCGCGCCATCGAAGCCGATCGGATTCAATCACTCATCTTTTACGGCCCGCCTGGCACTGGCAAAACCTCCCTCGCGCAAATTATCGCGCGGCAGACTAAGAGCAAGTTCGAGCGCCTGAGCGGCGTGGAATCCAACGTCGCCGACATGCGCCGCGTGCTCGCCTCCGCGCAGAACCGTCTTGAGAACACCGGCCAGCCCACGATCCTGTTCATTGACGAGATCCACCGCTTCAACAAATCGCAGCAGGACATTTTGCTGCCCGATGTGGAAAGCGGCGTCATCCGGCTCATCGGTGCGACCACGCACAACCCGTTCTTTTTCGTCAACTCACCGCTCGTCTCGCGCTCGCAAATCTTCGAGTTGCGTCCGTTGACCGAGGAGGATTTGTTCAACCTGCTCCAACGCGCCTTGCGTGACGAAGAACGTGGCGTCGGCTACCTCAAGCTCAACGCTGATGAAAACGCCATCCGCCATCTTGCGAAGATGGCCGATGGCGACGCGCGCAAATGTCTGAACGCGCTCGAAATCGCTGCGCTCACCACGAACCCTGGCGCGGACGGCGTGATTCATATTGATCTCGCCGTCGCCGAGCAGAGCATTCAGAAGAAAGCCATCGTTTATGACGGCGATGGTGACGCGCACTACGATACGATTTCCGCCTTTATCAAATCCATGCGTGGCAGCGATCCCGACGCCGCTCTCTACTGGCTAGCCAAGATGATCCACGCTGGCGAAGACCCGCGCTTCATCACCCGTCGCATCGTGATCTGCGCCGCCGAAGATGTCGGCCTCGCCGACCCGATGGCGCTCGTGCTGGCGAATGCCGCGCATCAGGCGGCGGAATTCATCGGCTGGCCGGAAGCGCGCATCCCCATCGCCGAAGCCACGATCTACATCGCCACCGCGAACAAGAGCAACAGCGCCTATAAAGCGATTGATGCAGCGTTGGAAGACGTCCGCTCCGGTCGCACGCTCGCCGTGCCCGAACATCTGCGTGACGGCAGCTACAAGGGCGCGCAACGACTCGGCCACGGCGTCGGCTACCAATACGCCCATGACGGCAAAGACCATTTTGTGGCGCAGGATTATCTCGGCGCGGCCAAGCGTTACTACGAACCCACCGAGCAAGGCGTGGAAAAGAAAATCAAAGAGCGGCTGGACAACTGGCGCAAGCAAACCAGAGCCACGAGCGAACCGAAATAATTTAGTGAAGTGTGGATACTTCACAAACCATGCTCGACGGAAACTTACGCTAAGAATACAGTCGAGCCATGATTCGAGATAGCATGCAAAACGCAGAGTCTCTTAGACGTTAGGTGGTTCTACCCTTCTCCCATGAACAGAGCCAAGACCCAATCTGCAAAGCAGCACCCGACACTCGCTGAAGCCTTGAACAGGTTTCGGGCTTGGGCAGCCAACGGCCATGAAAATTCTTACGGGGAGTGGGAATGCGATTATGAGCATTGGCAGGAGATTTATGACGCGTTTGACACAGGATTAGATGAGACTCCATTGCAATCCACCATTGAAGATATTCTGTATGCTCTAGCCCGTGATAACGAGATTGAGAACCTCCGATGCCTCTTGACTGCACGCGCCGATGTCCTGATTCGGTTGGCTCCGGCAGCCCTTGCTTCCCCAGAGAGTGATGCTCGCTGGCAAATTGCCGTTAGCTTGGGTGAGGTTGGCAGTCCGGCAGCACTTGATCTCCTTCGCCATTTCGTGTGCGATTCTGATGAGTATGTCCGTCGGCGCGCATTGGGAGCTTACGCTCCGCATCGCTCCAGCGAGTCATAGCCTATCGCTTGGAAGTGGCTTTCATCTGCCGAGCCGTATTCTCGCCTCGCCGCCTTACACGTCCTGCGAGACATCCAATCGTCGCGATTATCGTCCGCAATTCAAATGCTTCGAGATGATCCTTTCGAGATTGTCCGGCAGCGAGCAATCGAGTTCTCACAGGCGCGAAGTCCCAATGACAAGAGTTGAAATACCTAATAAGTAGATAGGCTGAAATTACGCAGTCGCTTTCAAAGCTTAGTTTGGTACCGCCGTGTTCAGCCGAATCCATGCAGTAGGAATTGGATTTTCATGCGGATTGGGTGGTGAAAGCGGGATGGTTTTCTACTGCATTGCAGTTGGGAATCGGGCTCAAAATCTTCTCCCACAGGCGGCGCCACCAATCGCGTTCGCGTTCTGGCACGGCCAG
>CAMCWI010000193.1 GCA_945882065.1 Akkermansia muciniphila | reverse complement strand
AAAGCTTGACCGTTGCATCACTGATCGTCGTCCGGTACTCGGTTGATACACTCTGAACTTCCGATGCCGAAAATGCCTCCGGGGTTTAGTGCGATGTGGGCTTGCAACATTCCCGTAACTTAGATTCACACAATTGTCACGGTGTCGTTGTTGTCTGGTTGGTGGTGTTCGAATCTAATCAGTCACGATGTTTCGACGTGGTCTGATTTATTTTCTGGGATTGTCTTTCGCACTGGCGCCGACGCTTTTTGCAGCGAGCCAGGCGAAATACTTTGTCTTGATCGTTTGGGACGGGATGCGTCCGGATTACGTCTCGGCGGAATTAACTCCGACCCTGCACGCGTTGCGTGAAGGAGGAGTTTGGTTTGCGAATCATCGCAGTGTATATCCCACCTCCACGGAAGTGAACGGCACGGTGCTGGCCACCGGGGTATTTCCGCAGCGTAGCGGCATCACAGCGAACAAAGAGTATCGTCGCGAGATTGATCCACTCAAACAGTTCGGCACGGAATCACTGACAGCAGTACGGCGGGGCGATGCCTTGACGGACGGGAATTACCTAAAAGTGTCCACAGTCGCCGAGTTGGTTCAGAGGTCGGGTGGGCGAACCGCGGTGGTCGGCGCGAAGCCGGTCGGATTGCTGCATGACCGCTTGCCGCGCCCGGACACTTCTGCGAATGCAGTCTGGTTCGTCAATGGGTGTCTGCCGGAATCGTTGTTCGATTCACTCACCAATCAATTCGGCAGCTTTCCGGTCGCTGCATCACCGAACACTGCCCGAGATTCTTGGGCGACTCGCTGTTTGACCGAGGCGTTCTGGGCAAAGGAAATGCCGCGTTACTCGGTGTTGTGGTTGAGTGAGCCGGATTTCTCTCAACACAAACATGGCCCAGGTTCACAGCAAGCATTGGAGGCCATCCGCAGTTGCGACCAACGGCTCGCGACGGTGCTGGCCGAACTTGATCGGCGTGGTATCAGAAACGACACGGACATCTTCGTGGTTTCGGACCATGGGTTTTCAACCATTGCGGAGAACCGCGATGTGGCGGCCATGCTTCGTGCCGCCGGTATCAATGCGCGATCAGCTTGGGACGAGTCTCCCCGGCGCGACGACGTAGTCGTGGTGGGTAACGGTGGCTCGGTTTTGCTTTATGTGACAGAACACTCGCCAAAGATCATCGAGAAGATTGTGGCAAGACTGCAACAAACACCAACGTCCGGAGTAATTTTCACCCGGGCTGGAATACCTGGCACGTTCAAGCTGGCCGAAGCGAAGTTGGATTCTGAGACCGCGCCAGATGTCATAGTGGCATCGGCATGGAAAGCTATCGGAGACGACAAAACCCACCGGCGAATCGAAATGATCAACGATGGTTACAAGGAATACCAACCTGGTTGCGGCATGCATGTGACTTTGAGCCCGACAGATTTGCACAACACCGCCGTAGCCGCTGGTCCGGATTTTCGGCGCGGCATGAACTCCACCTTGCCGTCAGGCAACGTGGACATCGTGCCAACGCTGCTTTGGTTAATGGGAATCACACCTCCGCAACCACTTGATGGTCGTGTCTTGAGCGAGGCGTTGACGGTTGGAGCGCCACCTTTGACTGGAGCTAAAACTTTCCGGCGTGATACGCGGCAACAATTCGGCAATGGAGTCTGGGAACAGTATCTCAAATTCACCGAGGTGAACGGCGTCCGATATCTCGACGAGGGCAACGGCAGTTGGCAGCCGATTCAAAAATCTGCTTCCGAAACACGGACAGAAAACTCCACCATGCTTTCCAGCAAGCCCCGTTAAATCATCATGGCATCATTTTTTGTAAACGGCCGAGACTACAATTCTCCGAATCGTCCTGTTGTTGGGATTTGTTTGGACGGCTGTGCTGACGAGTATTTCGACGTGGCACTCGCCCGAGGGTTGATGCCGAACCTTCATCGCATCAGTGTGAATGGATACCGGGGCATGGCGCGTGGACAGATGCCAAGTTTTACCAACGTCAATAACACCTCCATCGTCACGGGTGTGCCGCCGAGTATTCATGGTGTCGGCGGCAATTACTTCTTCGATGTGACCGCTAGCGAAGAGGTGATGATGAACTCAGCCAAGTTTCTTCGCGCACCGACAATTTTCCCCGCCGCACAACTTGCTGGGCGCAAAGTTGCGGTAGTTACTGCCAAAGACAAATTGCGGGACATCTTTGCCTCCGGATTAATCGAAACAGGCGGCATCGCCTTTTCCTCCGAGCGCGTTCGCGAAGCCCGGCAGGAGACGCACGGCATCGCGGATGCCGAGGCTCTGATTGGGCCGAATCCGAACATCTACAGCGGCGAGGCATCCATTTTTGTGTTGAGAGCTGGAGTGAAGTTAATCGAAGCCGGGCGCGCGAACTTCCTCTACCTCAGCACGACTGATTTCATGCAACACAAGTTCGCGCCCGAAGCGCGCGAGGCTCTTGAGTTTTACGCCGCACTCGACGAACAGATCGGATTGCTGCTCGCGCAAAACGCCATCGTGGGTATCACCGCCGATCATGGCATGAATGCAAAACAGAATCCCGACGGCTCACCCAACGTGATCTATCTCGAATCAATTCTCGTCAACGAGTTCGGTCCGGGCTTTCGCGTGATCCTGCCGATCACTGACCCGCACCTCGTCCATCACGGCGCGCTGGGTTCGTTTGCACAAGTGCATCTTCCATCGGGCAGCGAGATTTCCCTCTCCGAGGCGATTGAATTCACGCGGCATCTCAGCGGTGTCACTGAAGTGCTCGACAAATCTACGGCGGCTCGGCTGATGGAACTACCGCCGGATCGCATGGGAGATTTCGTGGTTTGTTCAGGTCGCAACGTCGTTCTGGGTCGCACTCCGGACTGGCACGATCTGAGCCTGATCAAGGAAGGACTTCGTTCGCACGGCGGGCGTTACGAAGAAATGGTGCCGCTCGTCATCAGCGAACCGCTCACGCCAGATTACCTCGCCAAAGCTCAGGGCGACCCGCGCAACTTTGACTTGTTCGACTTCATCTGCAACGGCACGACAAAATGAAACTCACCAGCCTCATCGCCGGTAATCCAGTTCGCGGACGCGAAGTTCTCGAAGTGTTCAATCCTTACGACGGCTCGCGCGTCGGCACGGTGCGGATGGCGACACACGACGATCTCGACACCGCCGTGGCCGTGGCTTGCGAATTCAGGGAGACTCCGACTCGGTTTGCGAGGGCGGAGATTTTGGAAAAAGCCCGTCTCGCTCTTGAAGCGCAGCGGGAAAAATTCGCCCGGCTCATCACGGCAGAAGCAGGACTGGCCTTGCGCGAAACCCGATACGAAGTCGGACGCACACTCGACGTGCTGCGCTTCGCGGGCATGGAAGCACTTCGTGATGATGGACAGATTTTTTCCGGTGACATCTCTGCACAAGGCAAGGCGCGGAAGATTTTCACCACGCGCGAACCGCTGCGCTGCGCCGGTGCGATCACGCCATTCAATCACCCTTTGAATCAGATCGCTCACAAGATCGCTCCTGCCATCGCCGCCGGAACGCCGATTGTGTTGAAGCCGTCTGAGAAAACTCCGCTCACCGCGTTGAAGTTTGCGGAACTGCTCTATGCCGCCGGTCTGCCGGGCGCGATGCTGAGTGTGTTGCTCGGCCCGACGAGCGAAATCGCCGAGCCGCTCGTCCGCCACACTGATGTGGACGTGCTGGCCTTCACCGGCAGCGAGGCGATCGGAAAACGCATCGCGACAATCGCAGGCTACAAGAAACTCGTCCTCGAACTTGGCGGCAATGATCCGTTGATCGTCCTTAACGACGCCGACCTAGAACTCGCCGTGACGCTTGCGGCCGAGGGAAGTTTCCGCAATTCCGGCCAGCGTTGCACGGCGGTGAAACGGATTCTTGTAGAAGAGAAAATCGCGCCAGAGTTCACCAAGCGGCTCGTGGCAAAAACCAAGGAATACGTTTGCGGTGATCCGATGGCCGAGAAGACGCGCGTCGGCACAGTCATTAGCGAATCGGCCGCGTTGCAACTGGAGTCTGTGCTTCAGGATGCAGTGGCTGCCGGTGCAAAAGTTCTTTGCGGTGGCAAACGGCGCGGTGCGCAATTCGAGCCGACCGTGATCACCAAAGTGCCGCGTGAATGTCGGATGGTTGTCACCGAAAGTTTTGGCCCGCTTGCACCGATCATCACAGTCCGCGATCTGGACGACGCGTTGGCCCTGGCGAATTCCACTGCGTATGGATTGAGTTCCGCCATCGCCACGACAAATCTCAATCACGCGCTCAAAGCCATAAAGACACTGCGTTGCGGCACGGTGAACGTGAATGAAGTCCCCGGCTTCCGCGTCGAGTGCAGTCCATTCGGAGGCATCAAGGACAGCGGTCTCGGCGTCAAGGAAGGCGTGATTGAGGCCATCAAGGCTTACAGCTTCGTAAAAACGTTCAGTCTGCCCTGGTAATTTATGAAGACAGCCCGCTGCGCCATTTTCAACGAGCCGAAACAGCCGTTTGAACTTTCTGAGATGCCGCTGCCGTATTGCGGCCCCGGCGATGTGCTGGTGGAGATTTCGCTGGCGACGATTTGCGCTTCTGATCTCCACACTGCCGATGGAAGAAGGCTTGAACCGTGTCCCTCAGTGCTGGGACACGAAGGCGTCGGGCGCGTTATTGTAGCGGGCGAGAGGCGAGATCAAACACTTGTCGGCAAGCGAGTGACGTGGACAATCGCGGACAGTTGCGGAGAATGTGTGCCTTGTAGTGATTGGGATTTGCCGCAGAAATGTTCGCACCTGTTCAAGTATGGTCACGCCGAGATCACGAACGGCTGCGGGCTGAACGGTTGTTACGCCACGCACATTCTTCTGCGTCCCGGCACGACGATCATTCCAGTGCCAGATCATTTGCCGGATGAGATGGTTGCACCCGCCAATTGTGCGTTGGCGACGATGGTGGGCGCAACGGAATTTCTGCCCAAGCCCTGTCGCGTGGCCGTGATTCAAGGCGCGGGAATGTTGGGACTTTATGGTTGCGCGCTGCTTCGCGCAAAAGGTGTGGAGCGTGTCATCGTTGTCGATACCGATCCGGCGCGACTTGAACTCGTAAAGCAGTTCGGCGGCATCCCGGCCCTGCAAACTGCGGGCACCGTGCTGGCTCCAGGAAGAGCGGATGCGGTGTTTGAAGTGGCAGGAACTTCCACGGTTGTGCCCGAGGGAATCCGGCTTTTGCGTGCGGGTGGTTACTACGCGTTCGTTGGCATGGTGCATCCAACCACTCCGTTGGAGTTGTCCGGCCAGATTGTGTTGCGCCATTGCCTGACGCTCCGGGGTTTTCATAACTACGCCCCGCGTCATCTCGAATCCGCCGTGAAGTTCTTGAGCGAGCATGGCGCGAACTATCCGTGGGAGAAACTGGTGTCGCCTGCGTTTCCTTTAAGCGAAATCAACGCCGCGTTTGCCGAGGCTCGCACCAAGAAATGGGCGCGCGTTTCCGTCCGACCATGAACACATCAACCTCAAAAGCGAGCCGTGGTTGGCTGCCACTTCACAATAAAGTGTTCCTTTCGTTCTGGTGCGTTGCCGCCGCCTTCGGTGCTTACGCGTGCATGTACGCGTTTCGCAAACCGTTTACCGCAGGCACTTACACGACAGAGCCTTTTTCGGCGGGGTTCAAAACGTGGTTAGTGCTGGCTCAGGTCTTGGGCTACACGATTTCAAAGTTCTTCGGCATAAAAATCATTGCCGAGATGAAGCCAGAACGGCGCGTTAAAATGTTTCTCGCGCTCATCGGGATTTCTGAGATCGCACTGGTTTTGTTCGGCCTGATTCCGCCACCGTTCAACGCGGTTTGTCTTTTTCTGAACGGGCTTCCGCTCGGCATCGTGTATGGATTGGTGCTCGGATTTTTGGAAGGCCGCCGCATGACTGAGGCATTTGTGGCGGGATTGTGCGCGAGTTTTATTTTGGCGGACGGCTTCACTAAATCTGTGGGCGCATATCTTTTGAAGGCGGGCGTTCCGGAAGTTTGGATGCCTTGCATGGCCGGCGCGATTTTTCTGCTTCCGCTCGCGGGCTTTGTCTGGATGCTCAACCAGATTCCACCGCCGGACAAAGCGGATATTGCCGAGCGCGTCGAACGCGCGCCGATGAATAAATTGGAGCGTCAGGCGATGTTCCGTCGTTACGCCTTCGGGCTTGTTCCCATCATGCTAGCGTTTCTGCTGGTCACGGTGCTGCGCAGCATGAGAGCGGACTTTGCGCCTGAAATCTGGCTGGGCCTCGGCGCAAGCGTGGACGCCGGCGTGTTTGCCCGCTCAGAAATGTGGGTCGCTCTGGGCGTGTTGTTGGTGAACGGACTTGTCGTTCTGGTGCGCGACAATCAACGCGCTTTTTTCTTGAGCCTCGCCATCGCCGCAGGCGGACTGGGCTTAATCCTGATGGTTCTTAGCGCACAGGCGGCTGGAAACATCTCGCCGTTTTTGTTCACGGTGCTGATCGGTTTTGGTCTGTACGTTCCCTACGTCGCCGTTCACACGACAGTTTTTGAACGTCTGATCGCGATGACCCGCGAGCGCGGCAACATCGGCTACCTGATGTACCTGGCGGATGCGTTCGGTTATCTCGGCTATGTGGCGGTGATGGTGATCAAAAACTTCTTCAAACCCAAAGGCCAAGTGCTGGAATTGTTCACGGCTACGGGCTGGATAGTGGCAATTGTCTCATTGGTGGCATTGGTAGTCGCCGCCTTGTTCTTCGCACGCAAACGAAAGTCTTGGCTCACTCCGTCCGTGATCGGTGAGGCGACCTCGTGAAACGGATCGCTAAACCGTGCCGCTCCTAACATTCAATCGTCGTCTTCGACCAGCGTGATTGCCCATGCTGGATAGGGCGTCTCTGCTCCCTTCATCGCGTTCCAAAGAATCCGGTTCAACAAATCTTCCGGACAGGCGTCGGGCTTCTTGAAGTTCAAACGCGCAGAGTGCTGTGCATCCTCACGCAGCTTCGCATTCTTGATGTTCTTCGGCTCAGGGTTCATTTGATCGAGCGCAATGTTCGTCGGCAACGCCGTGAACGGCGTGAAGTCCGGCGTGTTCGTGAAGCAATCAAACATCGGCAGCGCGGTGGCGTCGAATTGGTTCATCGGCGGCAGGCCGAGAATTTGTTCCATCGTGCGAAGCAGACTCGTCGTGTTGTATTGCGTGCTGACGACGGCGTTGCGTTTCGCCCACGGGCTGATGACATACGCCGTGGTGCGATAGCCGCTGACGTGATCCCAACCGTTTTGCGGATCGTCTTCGATGCCGAAGATCGCCATGGATTTCCAGAACGA
>CAMCWI010000192.1 GCA_945882065.1 Akkermansia muciniphila | reverse complement strand
ACTTTGAGTTCGAGCGCGTCGAGTTCCTTGAGAAGTTTGGTGAGGTCGCGTTCGAGTTCTTTCTCGATCTGCGTCTGCGCGGCGGGCGGTTCGCCCTCGCTGAGTTCGATCATCTCGCGGAAGTCGGCAACCTGCCGCTCGGCTTGAAGCACGGGATCAACTTTGCCGCGAATCGTGTTTCCTTCGTCGATGAACTTCTGCGCCTTCTCACGATTGTTCCAGAACGCCTCATCCGCCATCAGCGATTCCAGCTCGCCCTGACGTTTCTGCAAGTTGGCGACGTCAAAGAAACCTCCGCAAGTGCGTGAGTTTCTGAGCGGCGGCTTCGATGGAAGTTGTGACGATGTCGAACATGTAGGCCGAGGTTACACGGCGCGACAGCGGGAATCCAGAGGGGAAAACAAGCCGGTTACCACTGGGCGCAACTTGATACGCCCCTGTTCGCGTTCGTTGTTGGTTGTTGGATGTTTCCATTCCTACTAATCTTGCGCGCATGGACGATCCCATCATTGATCTGCAAAGCGACCACTACTTCATGGGCGAAGCGTTGCGACAGGCGGCCAAAGCTTACGAGGCGGAGGAAGTGCCCGTGGGCGCGGTCGTCGTGCGCGAGGGGCGCATCATCGCGAGGGCGAGCAATCAGGTGGAGTTGCTCAAGGACGCCACGGCACACGCCGAGATGCTCGCCATCACGCAAGCTGAGCAAGCTGTGGGCGATTGGCGGCTCAACGATTGCACGCTCTACGTCACCAAGGAGCCGTGCCCGATGTGCGCCGGGGCGATTGTCCATGTGCGTTTTGCGCGCGTGGTCTTCGGCGCGAGCGATGCGAAGGGCGGCGCGGCGGGCAGCGCGATGAACTTGCTGCAGTTCCCGACGCTGAATCACCAGTGCGAAATCACGCGGGGGGTGCGCGAGGAGGAATGTCGGCTTTTGCTGCAAACATTCTTTGCCGAGCAACGCGCGAAGAATGAAAAGGCTCGGAAGCAGGCGGAGTCGAATTGAAATTCGAAGTTTAGCACCCGCGTCTCACGGGTGATGTTCGGCGTCTCGCCGAAAATATCGTTGGCCAAACTTCTTTTCCGAGAACCCAATGTCTTGATTGCGACAATTCGGGCGTGACGCCCGAATTTACCCGCGAGCTCAATTCACCCGCTCCGCCACTTTGAATCGCAGCATTCGCGTCTTCATCCAACGCACGGCCAGCAGATCGTAGAAGGATTTGAACAGCCGGTTCCACACGCCGTAATGCGCCTGTCCTGCCACGCGCGGGTGATGGCTGATCGGGACTTCGATGACGGTGAAGCCTTCCATCTTGATAAGCGTGGGCAGGAAACGATGGCCGCCGTTGAAGAATTTCACCTCCACGATACACTCGCGTTTGAACGCGCGATAACAGCAACCCGCATCCGTGATCGTCTCGCCGGAAAGTTTGTTGCGGATGCCGTTGGCAATACGAGATGACGCCACGCGCACGAAACCATCACCCTTGCCACGCGCTTCCACGCGAGAGCCGCACACGCAATCCGCCTTGTCCAACCCTGCGAGCAGCTTCGGCAAATCGGCAGGATCGTTCTGCATGTCGGCGTCCAAGGTAACGATGATCTTGCCACGCGCGGCTCTCATACCCGCCCAAAGCCCGGCAGATTGGCCGGACTGCTTTTCAAAGCGCTGGGCGCGGAGTTGCGGAAAACTTGCGCACATCTTTTGCAGCAACGCCCAGCTCCCATCGCTGCTCTGATCGTCGGTGACGATGATTTCGTAAGTGCGCTTGAGCGGATCTAGTGCGGCGCGGATGGCTGCGACCAACGGTTGCAGGTTGTCCTGTTCGTTGTGACAGGGAATTACAACGCTGATTTCGGTTTCGGTGGTGGTCATCGTGAGTTCGATTGGGACATCTTGCTTGTGAAACTTCCCCTGCGGCAAGCGCAGATTCGGGGCAGAACGCGGGCTTTGGCCGCTTCACCGTCCGTCCTGCGAAAACTCTCGTCATCCGTGTTCAACTGTATTGAGCGGGTGTTGAAGCGGCGTTCAGACCGCGTCATCCTGTTTCGCAGGACTCAATGAAAGGCGCAACATGTTCGATAACATCAATCCTTGTACCCGCTTGGATTCTGCTTATGCCATTCCCACGCGGTTGAGACGATGTCTTCCAGCTTCGGGAATTGAGGCTTCCATCCGAGTTCGTTGACGGCCTTATGCGCGGCGGCTACAAGCTTGGGCGGATCGCCGGGGCGACGCGGCTTTTCCACGGCATGGATTTTTTTGCCGGTGATCTTTTCACACGTCTCGATGACTTGGCGAACTGAGTAGCCGTCGCCATTGCCGAGATTGAAGAAGCCCTGCTTGCCGGGCGCGAGGCCGAGAATGTGCGCCTGCGCGAGATCGCGGATGTGGATGTAATCGCGGATGCAGGTGCCGTCGGGCGTGGCGTAATCCGTGCCGTAGATTTCACACTGCGCCGCCTGACCAAGCGCGACCTTTAGCACGTTCGGTATGAGATGCGTCTCAATGCGATGATGTTCGCCGAACTTCCCGCTCGCGCCCGCTGCGTTGAAATAGCGGAACGCCACGAACTCCAGTTTGTGCAGTTGCTGAAACCAGATCAGCATTTTCTCGAACATGAGCTTGGATTCGCCATAAGGATTGATCGGGCGTTGAGGCAGATCCTCCGTCATCGGCACACGATCCGGCGGGCCGTACGTGGCGCAGGTGGAGCTGAATACGAACTTCTTCACGCCGCTTTCCACGGCGGCATCCAGCAGGTTCAATCCAGACGCGACATTGTTCCTGAAATATTTGGAAGGATTCGTCATGGATTCGCCGACGAGGGCGTTGGCGGCGAAGTGCAGCACGGCTTCGGCTTTGGCTTCCTTGACAGAACGGTTCACCAGCGCAGCGTCGCTCAGGCAGCCTTCAACAAACTTCGCACGCGGGTCCACCGCCGAGCGATGACCTTCGGTGAGGTTATCAAAAACGGTGACGGCATGACCCGCATTGATGAGTTCCTCGACGCAGACCGATCCGATATAGCCCGCGCCACCGGTGACGAAAACATTCATGCGCGCAGGCTAGTGATGCGAAGCGCGCCACTCAATACTTTTGCCCGAGACGTTTGAAGCGACCGCGAGTTTCGGGCCGGAGATGCTGGCAGTACTGGAAAGAAGATTGGGCCGCCTCAAGGTAACTGGACGAATCAGAACGCGATCATCGCCACAGCCCGACTGGGAGGGTTTTCTGGCCAGCGTTTCAAAGATTATTGGCTTCAAGCGGCGAACAACATTGCGCTCGCGAAATGAATAGGGCATATCAGCGCCCCATTTTTTATTCATGAGCAAAAAAACATCGAACGCACCAAAATCAAAGAAGAACGAGGAAACACAGTTACTGGCCTTGCTGAAGAAAGTTCTGCCCAAAGCCACACACGATCCCGAACTGGCGGGAAAAATTTACGAGGCCATTGTGGCTGAACTCCGCGCCAAGAATCAGGCCACGTCATTCGTAAAGTTTTGCGACCGTATCCCCCTGCCCGACTTGGAGCCAAAGACGTTGGATGAAGTGAAGTTGCAATTTGCCGCTGCATTCAGCGAAGGTGATGTGACCATTTCGCCGAACAAGAAAGAGAAGACTCTCGCGGTGGAGGTGGTGTTACCGGACGGATCGCAGTTCAACACAGAGATCAAGTGTCGCGCCGTCGCGCCGGAGGCTGATGAGGAACAAGAGATCGTGCTAAAGTTCGTGCCGTTTCCCGTGAGCTTGCCGGGCGATCCTGAATTGGCGTGGTTGCTGGCGAAGCGCGAAAACATGTCGCCGGACGAGGCGGGCATCGCGCTCTCGAAGGCGGAGGAAGAATTCTGGGCGTCGAAGCCTGGCCAGAAGATGCTTCGTGATCGTGTGGAGCGGAATTTCCCGGAATTCATCTCGCGCGCCCCGGCGGGATTGCTCAACGAGCTTGGATTGAAGCGGCATTACAAGACGCCTGAGCCAATTCGCATCCACAAAGGTTTCACGCCGCAGAAGAGCAAGAAGGAATAGGTGCGTGGCCTTGGATGGAGCGCGTAAAGATAAAGACCCGTGCTGGACGAGATGAGCGTTTTCTGAATGTGCAAGCCGCTGCGGGTCACAGACCCGCGCTCCGGTGAAGCAATTCGGGGATTTCCTTCCAGCGCGGGAGAAACTATAAATCGCCTGTGGCATTCACCGATTTTCCAGAACAGACGCAAGGCGTGACGTTGCTGCAACGGTCATTGCAGCGCGGGCGGCTCGGCCATGCGTATTTGTTTTCTGGAGCGGAATTAAAATCGCTCGAAGCTCTGGCGCGTACGCTGGCGAAGACGTTGAATTGCCAGCAACCCAAGAAGTCCGGCGGTGCTGCGATGGATTGCTGTGACGAATGTGCGGTGTGCCGGAAGATTGACGGCGAAACACACGGCGATGTGCATTGGGTGAGACCGGAATCGAGGTCGCGCATTGTCTCGGTGGATCAGATGCGCGAGTTGATGCACGCGATTCAACTCAAGTCCGGCGAAGCGGAATTCAAAGTCGCGGTGATCGTGGCAGCAGATCGGTTGAATCCACAGGCGGCGAATGCGTTTCTCAAAACCTTGGAAGAACCGCCCCCGAAGTCTGTGTTGATACTGTTAACCACCGAGCCGGGGAGGATTTTGGAAACCATCATCTCCCGTTGCTTGCGCTTGAACTTCGGTGGTGAAGGTACGCGACGCTGGGATGATGCGACGCAGAATTGGTTGAATCGCTTCGGCGAGATGGCGGGAGGGGAGCAGAAGAGTTTGCTGGGGCGTTATCGGTTGATGGATGTGCTGGCGGCGCGCTTGACGGAGATGAAGACGAGCGTGGAGGAGGAATTGACCGCCAAATCGCCGCTCGAAAAATACGACGACGTGGAGAAGAATTTGCGCGACCGCTGGGAGGATGAGTTGAAAGCGGCCATCGAGGCGGAGTATCGGCGGCGGCGCGGCGACTTGTTGCTCGGCTTGCAATGGTGGTTGCGCGATGTGTGGCTGCATACGCTGGAAGCTGGACGTGAGTTTCTTAGTTTCCCCGATGCTGACAGCTCGGCGAACGTCGCGAAGCGGATTACATCATCTCAAGCTCGAGACAATTTGCGCGTGCTGGAGCAGACGCAGCGGTTGTTATTCACGAACGTGCAAGAAGGCCTTGCATTGGAGGTGGGTTTGTTAAAACTCCATCTGTGACCAATCCCACTATTGACTCCGCAACATTTAGCGTGTTACAAAAGTGTTACCACCATTAGATGTGGTTTCTGGTTTCCCGTTTTCTCTTTTATTATGCGCTGCCCCAAATGCGGCTGTCAGGATGACAAGGTTGTGGATTCACGCGCTTCCCGCGAAGGTGCGACTATTCGCCGCCGCCGGGAATGTACCGCGTGCGAACATCGTTTCACCACCTACGAGGAGATTGAGAAGCTGGGGCTGGTCATCGTCAAGCGTGATGGCCGGCGCGAGGATTTCTCCAAAGACAAACTTCTCTCCGGCATCCGCAAGGCCTGTCAGAAACGGCCCATCAGCCCCAAAATCATCGAAGACCTCGCCGAGCGCATCGCCGAGACGGTCAACAACAAGTTCGAGGGTGAAGTGCCTGCTGAATTCATCGGTAAACAAGTGATGGACGGCTTGCGAGAAATTGATGAGGTAGCGTATGTGCGTTTTGCCAGCGTCTATCGTCGCTTTCAGGAAGCCACAGACTTCGTGCAGGAAGTCAAAAAGATGGAGGCGCAACAGTGATTCTGCTGTCGGACAACTTCATGTTCTTCAAGCTGCCTTCTGGCGAATCCGTTCCGTTCTCCGCCGAAATGATTTCGGTGGAGCTTTCCGATGGCGCGGGACATCCGTTCGATCAGGATTTTGTGCATCACGCGGCGGCGTCTGTATTTCATTATTTCAAAAACGATCTCGGCCGCAAAACCGTCTCCGTGGCTGAATTCGCCTCCGCGTTTGAGTCTGTGCTTAACGGGCTTGGCTTGAAACTGGATTCAGGTCGAGTGGCGCAGATCACCGATGATGCGGCGAATAAAGACCTGCAATTGCTGGCGCTTCATGCAGACGCGTGCGAGCTGGCATTCTTTCCGCGATTGCGCGCTGCCGCCCATTCACAATTTCAGATGACGCCCCGGTTCGTGCGCTTCCACGGCCTGCGCGGTTGCGTGAAGCGGCTGGTCGGCGCAGAGCGTTGGAGTCCGCGCTGCGATTCCATGCGCGATCAGATCGTGGAATTTCTCCGGCGCACATTGCACCACGAAACGTCGGGCGATTCCTGTGCGCTGCTCGTGGAGTGAATTCCTTTTCGAGTGTTTCGGGTGTTTCGCGGTTAAATCATCCCAGCCATGAGCAAAACCTTGTTTGAAAAAATCATCGCGCGCGAAATCCCGGCGCAGATCGTTTATGAAGACGACCTCGTGATCGCGTTCAACGACATCGCGCCCAAAGCACCTACTCACATCCTGATCATTCCTAAGAAACCCATCCCGCGCATCGCCGAGGCCACGCCCGCCGATCATCAGACGCTCGGTCATCTGTTGCTCAAGGCTGCTGAAGTCGCGGAGAAACTGGGCCTCAAACAATCCGGCTATCGTCTCGTCTTCAACAACGGGGCAGACGGTGGCGAAGCCGTGCCGCACCTGCATTGCCACATCCTCGGCGGACGCAAGATGACCTGGCCTCCGGGTTGAACTCCTTCCAAACGCACTCGTGAAACTCATCTCATGGAACGTCAACGGCCTGCGCGCCGTGTTGAAGAAAAACTTTCTGGAATTTCTCGCCGCAGAAAAGCCGGATGTGCTTTGCCTTCAAGAAACCAAATGCACGCCCGATCAGGTGGAACAACTCTGGCCCGCGAGCTACACCACGTTCTGGAATTGCGCTGAGAAGAAGGGTTACTCCGGCACAGCCATTTTCACCAAAGAACGTCCACTCAAAGTCACGCCGCACATCGGCGTGACTGAGCATGACAAGGAAGGACGCGTGTTGACCGCTGAATACGCTGACTTCTTCCTTGTGAATGTTTATGTGCCCAACTCCAAACGCGAACTCACGCGGCTCGCGTATCGCCAGCAGTGGGACAAGGACTTCCTCGCCTATCTCAAGAAACTCGAAAATAAAAAGCCCGTCATCTGGTGCGGTGATCTCAATGTAGCGCACACGGAGATTGATCTCAGCAATCCGAAAGCGAACGCGAAGAATCACGGATTCACGCCGGAAGAGCGCGCGGGATTTGATGCCGTGGTGAAGGCGGGATTCGTGGACACGTTCCGCGAGTTTGAAAAAAACGGCGGTCATTACACTTGGTGGAGTCCGATGAGTAACGCCCGCGCGCGGAACATCGGTTGGCGGCTGGATTACTTCCTCATCTCGCAATCGCTCCGCCCTCAGCTCAAACGAGCAACCATCCTCCCGCAGGTCATGGGCAGCGATCATTGCCC
>CAMCWI010000191.1 GCA_945882065.1 Akkermansia muciniphila | reverse complement strand
TTGATTTCATGGGTTGTTTGGTTGTTTTGTCAGGGACAACAATTGTTATACACTAACCGCCGCACCGCACCATACGGCAAACACCGTACGGCGCAGGCGTAAGACTGAGCTTGTTTGAGTGATTTCAATCGCCCATTCTGGCACAACGTGAACGCTGATATCCAAGGGCTTTGCCAAAGCCGGCGACGGCCCCGCCCTTATCGGATCGCTTTGGGTGGCGCGGCGGCATTGCTTCTGTTCATCTGGATTCCGAGGATTCACGGCCAAGGTTTTGACGTTCAGAACTGGCACCTCGAAGACGGTTTGCCCAGCGGACATGTAACCTCCATCGCGCAAACACCAGATGGATATCTTTGGGTCGGCACTCCGAGAGGATTGGCGCGCTTCGATGGTGTGCGCTTCAAGGTGTTCACCGCCGGAACCAACTCCGGCCTCGGAGACTCGCGCATCACCAGCCTGCTCACTGACGGCGATGGAAAACTTTGGGTCGGCACACTAGATGGTGATGTGGCACGCTGGCTAGTCACCCGGTTCGAGCCAGTGTCGCCGCCGGTGCCGCTACGGGTGGATTCAGAAAAGCAAAGCATGCCCGATGTTGCACCCCTCAACCGCGGAAGCTTTTTACTTTCCGACCACGAAGGAGGTTTGTGGTGGAGTGTGCCCGACAAAGGGGTCGCACGCCTCAAGGCCAGTCATTGGACGATTTTCAGCAGAACCAACGGTTTGCCTGCTGGGGCAACCCAGTTGGCTCGCGACGGCGAAGGACGCATCTGGATAGCGTCGGGCAACGATCGACTATTTTGTTTTGAAAATGGCCGGTGGGATTCGCGAAACGAAGCTGTACCGTTGAGCCATACCCACGAGCCAACACTGGCCCCGGCCATAGCGGGAGGTCTTTGGGTAGCAGATCCCCAAGGTTGGTCGTTGCCTAATCCCGGCCAAGTTCGGCGGCTGATACGGCAACCGGATCGTCACAGTGACTCTAGCACACTGAGGACAATCCCGCCGCGGACGGAAGTCACCGCCCTGCTCGAAACTCGGACTGGCCACTTATGGGTTGGGACGCGGGACAATGGTTTGTGCTACTTCGATGCGGAGGGCCACTGGAGACAATTAAAAGGCCAAGGCACGCTGGAGCGAGGGCGGGTAACCTGTCTGTTCGAAGACCGACAGGGAAACATCTGGGTTGGCACTGACCAGAACGGCCTTTACCGGGTGACCCCACAACTGTTGACCGTTTTCCCGTTGCCTGTTGCAGGCTCGTTGGTGTGGTCCGTGTGCGCGACGCGGGACCAGGCGGTGTGGGTGGGCACCGCCGCCAACGGTGTTTTTCGTTTTCACGAAGACAAGTTTACTCCGGTGAGTGGAGACTGGGGCACAGTGACTCCGGGAATTTATAGCCTCTTCGAGGATTCCCGAACAAACTTGTGGGCCAGCACCAGGCTTGGGTTGTTCCGACTGCGGAACGGAATGTTTCGCCACGTCTCGGCGCCTCCAGAATTGAACCGCGCCGTGGCGGTGATTTTTGAAGATCGCGCTGGAAGCCTGTGGTTTGGTGGCCAAGCGATTCTGGCTTGCATGCATGCGGAAAAATTCCGCGTCCTGACTCTGCCGGTGACTGGAACCGTGCGAGCCATCGCTGAGGATGGCGCGGGCAACCTCTGGATCGGCACCGTAAGGCACGGATTGTTTCGGCTGCCGCGCGGCGAGAGACAGGCGGTGGAACGAGTCGAAAACTTCCCGGAGCGCGACGCTCGATCGCTCCTTTTCGATGGCAACGGAACACTTTGGGTAGGAGGTGAGCAGAGCGGATTATTCCGGTACAACTCCGATGGGTTCGAGAGAATCAGCACATCGGATGGCCTTTCTTCCGATACCATTTACTCAATCATAAGTGACCAGAAAGGCAGCCTCTGGATAGGTTCTGGCAACGGCATCATCGGTTTTGCGCCCAAAACCCTGACGACCAATGTGCGTGGACAAGACCCGCCGTTGGCGTGGAATCACTTGTCGCTGGACCAAGGACTCCATAACCGGAGTTGTTACAGTAAAGGTCAGTCCGGCGCAGCGCGCACATCCGATGGACGACTCTGGTTTCCGAATGTGGACCATCTGGCCGTACTCGACTCCGCGAAGAAACGGAATCAGGATTTGCCCAACAGTGTGATGGTCGAAACAGCACTTGCTGATGGAAAGGAACTGCCTATAGCCATGACGTCGGTGCTCAAGTTGCCGTCCGACACGAGAAGATTTGAGTTTCATTACACCGCGCTGGATTTGACTACGCCATCGAGCCTGCGCTTCCGATACAAACTCGAAGGCATGGACCCACAGTGGGTCAATGCAGGTGCACGGCGCGTGGCCTATTACAGTCAACTGCCGCCAGGCGACTACGAGTTCCGCATCATGGCTGGTGGCAGTAGCGGCACGTGGCACGAGGCCGGTCAGAGAATCCAGCTCCGCGTGGTGCCGCACATTTGGGAGCGCCGCTGGGTGCAACTTCTGGCCACTGCGTTGCTCGTCAGTCTGATCGGTGGCACCGTCACCTTGTGGCGACGACGACGATTGCAGCTCAAGATTGAACGATTGGAAATGGAACATCGGGTGGATGCCGAGCGCCGCCGCATCGCGCGCGACTTGCATGACGAAGTAGGCTCACACCTGACGCGCATCGCGCAACTTGGCGAAATGGCCACGAAAGAAAACCAGCCATCCCATGAAATCAAATTCCAAGTCAGCGCCATCACCAACCGCGTGAGAGAACTCATCAGTGCCATGGACGAGGTCGTTTGGACCGTCAATCCCAGAAACGATGTGCTTCCTAAAGTAGTCGCCTACCTGAGCGATTATATTGAGACATTCGTCGAGCCCATGGGTATCAGTCATCGGCTGGAATTAGATGCTGACTTCCCTCCGCTTCCTGTATTGGCTGAATCGCGCCACCACCTGCTGCTCGCGGTCAAAGAAGCGCTCAACAACGCTGTTCGCCATGCCGCGCCGAAGCTCATCTGCGTGGAGATTCACTTCCGGAATGGATGCTTGGAAGTGTCAATCGCGGACGACGGCTCCGGTTTTGAAGTAGAGCAAGCCCGGTCGCGAGGACGCGGCCTTACCAATTTGGACGAGAGGATCAGAATCATTCACGGTCGCGTCGAAATTACGAGCGAGGCCGGCAAGGGCACCACAGTAACGCTGACAATGCCACTGTCAGCCAGCAAAGCACATGATTGAAATACGTTGTTTGCCGTATGGAACGTTTCAGGCCCGAGCACTAAGGTTGCTGACATGTCAGAAAACCAAACGCAAGACATGAGTGTCAAAGTAGCAATTGTGGAAGACGACGCCGGCACCCGCCAAGGCTGGGTGAATCTCTTGCGAGGTAACACCAAGGTCGAGTGCGTCGCAGTTTGCGAGTCTGCGGAATTGGCGCTTAAGCGGATTCCTGCGTGTCGTCCACAGGTCGTTTTGATGGACATCAACCTGCCAGGCATGAACGGCCTTCGCTGCACGGCCCTGCTCAAACAGTTGTTGCCAAAAACCCAGATTCTCATGCTGACGGCCTACTCGGAGGACGACTTTATTTTTGAGGCCCTGCAAGCGGGAGCCAGCGGCTATCTCCTCAAGAGCATCTCTTCGGCGGAACTCGTTCGCTCCATCCTTGAAGTGGCGGATGGAGGAGCGCCGATGAGCGGCAAGATCGCCCGGCGCGTCATCCAGGTCTTCCGCAAGCCAGATTCACCAAAACTGGAGGAATCCAAATTAACGCCCCGCGAAACTGAGATTCTTCAGTTGCTGGCAAAAGGCTATGCCAACAAGGAAATTGCCGCGCAACTGGAATGCACCACCGCCACGGTGGGCAAACATCTTGAACGCGTTTACGAGAAACTTCACGTCCATTGTCGGACAGAAGCCGCTACCAAATACTTCGGTCGAGACGCGAATTTTGAACCGACGATTGGCCGGAAAAAAGCCTGACGACGTTCGGTTACTCGGCTAAGAAACGGTTGCTTTGAATCCGTTTTCATTATGCGGCGAGATTCCGCGAATTGACGGTTGAAGATTCAAACGCATCCGGGAGGCGTGGTTGTCCAGCCAGGTGACTGTGGATTGTCCACATTCAATTTTATGGGTTTAACCATCAACCACAGCCGCCCAATTTATTGGCGACTGTGATTGTCATTTCCACCCTGTCGACGCCAGCACCAGCGGGCATTTCGATTGTGAGGCGGCCGGATTTTTCTCACACGAATAATTTTTACATCGGCAACCAGTCTCCGTTGGAGCCCAGTCGCTTCATTCCCTTGCCTGGTGGGGCGGTGCGTCTTCAAGGCTGGCTGCTGGAATGTATGAATCGCCAGCGGGACGGCCTGAGCGGGAAGTGGGGCGAGATCAGCGGGTGGCTGCAGAAAGGCGGCAACGCATAAACGGCATGTTGTTGCGCCGGGCGCGCCGGGGCGAGAGTGCTTGAGCGCAACGGACCAGCTGCTGAACTGAGCCTTGAGCTCCATCCTCAGCGGCATTGAAAAGATCTTTGGCCACTGGAAGCGGAGCCTGGGTTATCGCCGCCTGCGGTATGAGGGGTGGGCGCGCAACGGGCTGGAACTGGAATTCAAATGCGTGGTCTGGAACTCGAAACGCTAGGTCAACGTGCAGGAAGCTTGAGCGGTTTGCCACGAAGGGGCGGGTGTGAGCGTTCAAAGCACCACCGCCAGGCCCACGCGCGGGCACAAACAGTATCACCGCTTCCCCACTAATATCAGGATTTGCTAAGGAGTTGCTGCACTTCATCCATCAGCGGATGTTCAAAGGCACTGGCATAAGCCTCCAGCGTAGCTGCTTTAAGGCGCAGTTTTCTCCCGGTTTTGCGCCAGGTGGACACGACGGAAAAAACTTCGCGGAGAATCTTCTTCGTCTCCGTCGGTTTAAGACCAAAGCGCGGCGCCGCAGCAAGCGCACTGGCGATGGTTGGCTCTTCCTGATCTTCCGTGATGGCGGTCTTGCTCATGCGAACTCGGTCCATTTCCGGCACAGGATTGATGTCGTAAGCCGGCGAGAGTGACCAGCGGCCAGGTTCGCGCATCAGAAAACCATGATTGCGGAGGTGGTCATCGTAGTTGCTGGCGAGCAGCGAGAAGATGAGCCGTCGCCATAATTCGCGGAGGTCGCCGGAAACATCGCTGCCAAATTGGCGGATGCCATCGGCCAGCATCGTATAAGCGCCCGGGTCGCCTCGGGATAGTCCCAGCAAGGTCGCAGCAGAAATGAACGGAATGCGATGCTGACCCGCACGGTCAAATCTGGCGATGACCGCGACACTGTGTCCGCCCACAGACACCAGCTGATGTTCCGCAACTCGAATGCCCGCCTGTCCTGCGAGGGTGAGTGCAAGAATTTCGCCTGCCCCAATGTCTCGGGTGTCGTCGGGCTTTGGAAACTTCGCGATGGCAAGTTGTTCATCTGCCAAGCTGACCGCCGACTTGGGGCGCGCCCCACCAAGCGCCGAACCAGCACCCAGAAGAAAACGTAAATCCTGTGCGGTTTCAGTTTCGCTGTGAATGGCGTCCGTTGCTCGCAGCAGCGCGCTCAGGCGAACCAAAGGCGGAAGCTTGCCGGTCGCGGCAGCGAGAAACGGACTCTCGGAGTTGAGCCGGAAACGTAATGCGCCGACACGCGCCACATCGTCCAGTGCCAGCACATAATCAATGTCGCGATAGGGTTTCTGCGCCAGAACTTTTTTGCGAACGGCGCGCTCAATCAGGATTCGTCCCCACCGGTCAGGCCCGCAATCCTGAATTGCCCCAAAGAGCGTTCCCCCATGATGCGCGGACCGTTGGAGCGGAAGCGATGTCGGGTCAATGGCAAAGGCATCGGCACGCTGAAGCCATTCAGGCGCATACTCAAAAGCAACCGACGCGCTTCGGTCGGACGCATGGAGTCGCCCCACGAGATGGGTTTGGCCCTGCCAGTCAATATAGACTTCGAGGCTCATGCGCGTGGTCGCCGGATGCGTTGCGGCAGCCGTCGTTCATCAAGGCTAAGCGCGAGCTCATCGCTGGCGGGTGAGGCGAGATTCGCCACACGGTCGTGCAATTTGAGAACAAACGTTGCAGTCACCAACGTTCCGAGAGCAACCGTTGGATCACCGCGTTCTAACCGCCAGAGCGTATCACGGCTTACGAAAAGCCGCGCCGCCATATCACTCGTGCCAATGCCGCGCTTGCGCCGCGCGAGTGCGAGATCGCGCCCCAACTTGCGAAGTGCATGGACGGCCGGCAACGGAATCGAGCCTGTTTTCGACATAGGCACAGCGTCCTGTATTGCCGACACTATGTCAATATAAGCCTGTTATATCTGACACTAATAGCCTCCTTCCACTCAGATGATGCCTCTTTGGAAATTCACTATTTCCAGAAACGCTCCCAACCGACAATCTTCTAAGCAGCAACGGCAAGGAAACCAGGTCGAGCTTCAAGCCAAAAGCAGTAGTCCAGCGATTGTAGTCCTTCCTGCATTCGATCCGCACACAACCAAATGAAGTCGTTCGTCCCGCGCAATTTCAATGCACTCTAGAATTCGGTCGCATTGGGAAGAACCGTCAGCTCGCTCCGCTCGACGTGAAGTCAGTTCGCGTGGCTCATGCAACCTCAGTTCACACTTCATTTGCATTTCGTGTTCAACCGCAATGAGTGCGCGCTACAAGAGAGGCGCACCTCTCTTCGCAGGGTCACACCCTCGCGCACGATCCCTGTCGCGCGCGCCCGAGGCGTCTTCTGGCTTGGATGCGTCCAGACAGGCATACGCGGCAGGTTGCTTCATACATTCAGCGCCCGACACAGGGACGGGGATTGAATTGGTTTGCCGCTATCGCGGATTACTTGGTTGACGTGTCGTCGCTTCGCAACTCAAAAAAACACGACTCACTGACTTTCGTCAGCGAGCCGTTGCAATATCCTTATCCGGGAATTACCGGAACAAATCGCTGTGCGTGCCGGTGCGTTCAAAGCAGACATGCGCATCGTGGTCGGTGAGGGTGTAGATCAGCACCCAATCTGGCTCGATATGGCAATCGCGACTTCCAGCAAAGTTTCCACGCAGCGGGTGATCCTTGAATTCAGGCGGCAATGGCTCGCCCTCGATCAGACGTTCGAGCATGACCTTTAGCTTCGCCATGTCTTTGCCTCGCTTCTCAGCACGTTTGACATCTTTCTTGAACTGACTGGTGCGGCTGAAAGTTCTCACAAGCCAAGGTCAGCGAAGAGTTCCTTTTTGCTGCCAAACCGTTTCACGTTTTTGCCTGCCTTGCTGGCATTCAATGTGCGCGCGGTCAGTGCATTTGGAATCCTCACGTCAAACGGCAATCCGCGTTGTAGTTTGATCTGCCGATACAGCAGGTGGACTGTTTCGGAAGCCGTCAGTCCCAATTGCGCTAGGATGTCTTCCACCTCAGTCTTGAGGCTGGGTTCGATGCGCGT
>CAMCWI010000190.1 GCA_945882065.1 Akkermansia muciniphila | reverse complement strand
GTGAATCCAATCAAGCTATCGCGCGCGGCTCGATTTGTTCTGTCTGCGACGTTGCCCCGGCTGCACCGGGGCATTGACGGAATTGGGTTGAACACAGGGATTAAATAACCTCACCGAGAAATAACTTTCAACGAAAACTCCCCTTGTATTGCCAACATATCCATGTGGCAGACTGGATTGTTTTGTGTTTCTGGGACGTCGCACTTACCTTGCTCAACATTGATGTATTTGAGCCGGTCACATCCCCCCCGTTCAATTCGCAGGCTCGCGAGTCTGTTGTCGAGCGTTTGCCTTTTCTATCTCTTCTTGGCCACACATGAAAACATCGGATGGTCGGCTAATCCCGTTCGTTATGACATCAGAGTCTGGCAAACAGACGAGGGGTTGCCGCAGAACTCCGTGAACGCCATCGCACAAACGAGCGATGGCTATCTTTGGGTCGGGACGCGCGAGGGGTTGGCGCGGTTTGATGGGATACATTTTACGGCGGTGGATGAGGCTGCCGCTCCGCACTTGAAAAGCGCGTCCATATCCGCGCTCTGTGTCAGCCGAGACGGGAGTTTGTGGATTGCCAGTGAAAGCAACGGCCTGACTCGATTGAAGGACGGCACGTTCACGCATTTTCTCAAGTCTGATGGATTGCCGGACAACCAAGTCCAGTGTCTCTTGGAAAGCAGAGACGGGGTGCTCTGGATCGGGGCTGAAACCGGTTTGGCCCGTTTTCGGGACGGTGGTTTTACGCTCTTTCCCGAAGCTGACTTGTTGCATAACAACTCCATCAAAGCACTTCACGAGGACGCGCAGGGAATTTTGCGAGTGGCGACGGTGACGGGGTTGGTCAGTGTCAATCGTGACGGCAGTGCCAGTGTGAATAATTTCGGCATCGGGCCGGTGGTGGGTATTTTCAAATCTGTCTGCGTAGATCAATCTGGCCGCATTTGGTTGGGCACGACTGACGGGCTTATTTGTTTGGCTGACGGCAAGCCGGGGAGTTATGCGGCGAACAAAACCGTGCCGGAAAAAATAACCACCGTGATCCATGAAGATAGAGTGGGCCAACTTTGGGTCGGAACCTATGGCGGGTTGACCCGGCGGATTGGTGGGGCTCTGGCTCAACAGTGGTGGTTGAACAAAAGCGGGGTGGATGATGTGATCAACACCATTTACGAAGATCGCGAACAGAACTTGTGGATTGGGGGACGCGATGGTTTGTATCGCCTCAGTCCGGCGCGGTTCGTGAACGTGACCATGCAGGATGGATTGACCGGCAACAATGTGGTTTCGCTTTTAGAGGATCGGGAGGGCGTGATGTGGTTTGCGACTTGGGGTAACGGCGTGACGCGGCTCAAGGGCGGACGGTTCACCTCCATTACAACGAGCAACGGTCTGTCTTATGACAAGGTGCTGTCCTTGGGCAATAGCCGAACTGGAAGTCTGTGGGTAGGCATGGATTTTATTGGGGTGTTAAACCGGTTGCCAGCCACACTATCAAATGATTTTCCGCGTCCGGGCGGGATGTTTAATTCTGCGATTCGTGTCATTCACGAGGACAAGGCCGGGGCACTTTGGGTAGGGACGGGCAAGGGGTTGAATATCATTTTCGGCAATCAAGTGGCGGCGTTCACAACCACGAATGGACTGGCGGGCAATGACGTCACCGCGATCTGTGAGGATCAACACGAACGGCTATGGATTGGTACAGACGGCGGATTGAGTTGCTGGACTGGAAATGGTTTCACGAACCTCATCACGGAGCAGGGGCTGTCGAACAATCGCATCAACGCAATCTACGCGGATGCAATGGGCGAACTGTGGATCGCCACCCGGGGCGGTGGATTGAGCCGGTTCAAGGCGGGAAAACTCACGAGCTATACGACCAAAGAAGGACTTTTCAACGACGATGTCTATGAGGTGCTCGAAGACGCGTCCGGTCATCTGTGGATGAGTTGCCGGCGTGGGATTTTCCGGGTGAGCCGCAGCGAGTTTGATGATTTTGACCGTGGAAAAATCCAGCGCATCAACTGCATATCCTTCGGGCGGGAAGATGGTTTGGCCACTGAGCAATGTAATGGTGTAGCCAAACCAGCCGGGTGGAAAAGCAGGGATGGCCGGTTGTGGTTTGCCACAATCCGTGGCGCGGTCGCCGTGGAGCCGAACGTCCGGGTCAATGATCTTTTACCGACCGTGATCATCGAGAAGATCGTGGTAGATCAAAAAGTATTGTGGGCCAACGGAGTCAGGCAACCAGATGCTGCAGCGCTGAATATTCCTCCCGGTAGCGGGCGGATTGAGATTCACTTCACTGCGCTGAGTTTGCGGGCGGCGGAAAAAAACAGATTCAAATATCAGTTGGAGGGACTCGACGATGAATGGGTGGATGCAGGGCATCAACGAGTGGCGAACTACCCGAACGTGGGGCCAGGGACGTATCGTTTTCTGGTCGTTGCGTGCAATAACGACGGCGTGTGGAATGAATCAGGCGCGGAACTTGCCTTGCATGTGATGCCGTATTTCTGGCAGACGTGGTGGTTTCGCGGGGTGCTCGTAATGCTTTCAATCTTATTGTTGGTGGCATTTTATCAGGCGCGTGTGGCGCGGTTGCGTGGGTTGGCGGATCTTCGCATACGCATCGCCCAGGATTTGCATGACGATGTGGGATCGCGTCTCACGCGTGTGGCAATGGTCACGGAACTCGCCGACCGCGAGACGCCTGCGGGCGGGCCGGGCAAATCACACATTCAGAACATTACCCGCACCGTGCGCGACATCACCCGCGCGATGGATGAAATTGTCTGGACGATCAACCCGCGCAATGACTCGCTCGAAAACCTGGCGAACTACATCTTCCATTACGCGCAGGAATATTTTCAAGACACGGGCGTGCGCTGTCGTCTCGATCTTCCGCATGATTTGCCGGATCGCCTCGTCACCACCGAGGAGCGGCACAACCTATTCATGGCGGTGAAGGAGGCATTGAACAACATCCTGAAACATGCCGGGGCAACTGAAGTGCGAATTGCGCTGACGATTGTTGAGAAGCGGATGATGATTGTCATCACAGACAACGGACGCGGCGTGAGTGAGGGGTTGTCCGACCCGACGGGTGTCGGCATGTTGAACATGAAACAACGTCTTGAAACCATCGGCGGAAAGTTTGATCTGGAAAGCAGCCCTAGCAGCGGCACGACTGTGACGATGCGATTGCCGGGCAGATGGTCCGCATGACCCGGAGATACACATGTTCGTGGAGATTGGATTATGAGCGCAAGCCCGCAAGACTCTAACAAGAAGAGCATGGACAAACCCATCAAGGTTTCACTCATCGAAGATGACGACTGGATACGCGACAACCTCGCGGCCCAGATCGGCAAGCGGGAGGGCTTTGCCTGCGCGCGTTGTTATAGCAGCGGGGAACAGGCGTTGAGCGAAATCTTGAAGGACGTTCCTGACGTGCTTCTCGTGGACATCAATCTTCCCAAGATGAACGGCATCGAATGCGTCCGGAAACTCAAGTCGCTCATTCCGGATGTGTTGATCCTGATGCTCACGGCGTATGAAGATAGCGACAAGATTTTCAAGTCGCTCGTTGCCGGGGCGAGCGGCTATTTGCTCAAACGTACGCCGCAAGACGAAATCCTCCAAGCCATCGCCGATGTGTATGGGGGTAATTCTCCGATGACCGGACACATCGCGCGGAAGGTGGTTCAATACTTCAACGCGCGCGGCGTGAAGGAGAATGAGATCGAGAAACTTTCCAATCGCGAGCGCGAAGTTCTGGATCGTCTGGCCGAGGGCGCGCCTTACAAGGAGATCGCGGACAATCTTTCGCTGAGCATTGATACGGTGCGGATGCACATCAAAGGCATTTACTCCAAGCTCCATGTTCATTCGCGCGGCGAAGCCGTGGCGAAGTATCTGTTGAAGTGACCCGCGCAAGTGACCAAGGCATCTGCCTGAAGTCGCTGGTCAATTCACTCGCACTTGTCTCCCACGCGGCTTTCCTATATTTATTCCTCATGGTTGATTCCAAACCAGCAGGGATTTCCCCCTCACAAACGCCTGAACAGTTGATTTCTTACATCAACGTAAAACTCGCACTACTTGGCTGTCAGCCCGTGCGCGTCGAAGGTTCGGCAGAATCCTCAGACATCGTCTCGGCTTTTGCCGCACAATATCAAGAGAAGGATCGGTTGCTCGGCCAATACCTTTGCCCCGCCGATCAGCGCATCCAGACGTTTCTCTACGATTATCTTCAGGACGTGCCCGTGCCGCGATTGCCGTTGCGAACCTTCACTCTGGATCGCGCCGGACTCGCGCGCGTGTTATCGCTGCCGGTGGATCGTGATGAATTTTCCTCGGACATCATCACGTCGTTCCGCGTCAAGCAAGGCGTGTTGCACAATCCCAAGAGTGATCGCCGCACCACGGCTGGAATTTTTCACATCACCGAAGGCGGCCTGCCAATCCCCGATGACAAACTTGGCGTGCCGAAACTCACCTTCGCCAAGATGCTCGGCTTCGCGCTGAATCCGCCGCGCGATCTGATGCGTCTGCCGTTCACCGCCACGCAAACCCAGCCCTCCGAGTGTTTCGTCTCGCTGTTGCTGCGCCCGATTGTTTGCCCGGAAGTTCCCGGATTCACGTCTCAGAAGACGATGGAAGTCCGCTTCTTCGTGCCGGGCAACATGGTGAGCAATCTGGATTTCGTCGAAAGCATCTTTGGCAACGCGGGCGATCCGCTTCTGCCAGAAAATGATTCCGGCCTTGATACAGAACATTGGACGGGTCACACGGGTTGCGTGGTTCTCGCGCCGCACTTGGTTCGCGTGACGAAGAAATCCGCCGGTTTGCCAGAGTGGAAGGACGCCACAGAACGCCAGCAACGCGACGGCATGTGCTGGAAAAAAGAGCACGAACTCTACAACAACGGCGGCGCGTTCAAGCTTACCTGCCGCGATGAACACGGCGTCATCGTCACCATCATCGCTGACAATTATTTTGGTTACTGCAAGAAAGAGGTGAAGACGCAGATCAGTTACGCCGCGAATCTATTCGGTCTTTGCGAAGAGGAACACGCGGGAGGCGCGCTCGTTTTCCCGGCTTACGATCTCGGCGAGGAGTTTGCCGGCGGCACACACGTCCGTCAGCTCGGTCACACGTTCAAGGAGGTTGCCACGGTCTATCGCGATTTCATGGAAGTGAAACCAGAGGGGTATGGCGTGGACAAGAAGTTTGCTGACATCCTTTACGTGCCCGAACACGCGCGGTTCGATCTCCACGCACAGCGCGTGACGTGGAAAAACGAAACCGGCGAACACGCAATCAAACTTCTGCCCACTCAAACCTACGTGCGTCCGTCCGGCTACAAGGTGCGAATGGAAAAACCGCCCGGCGTGAACCGCGCTTGGCGGCTCGTCGGAATCGCGGGTGAAGGATTGCTATGCCACAAACCCTGCACGGTTTCCGGCGGCGGCAAATCTGAAATCTCCAAACCCATCACCGATGCGATCCTGACGGGCCCGGTATTCGTCGCCGATTTAAAGGCGGATATGAACAAGGTCGCGCGGCTCATCAATCGCGATTACTCGGATCGCTTCAAAGACAAAGCCCGCGTGGATAAACGCGCCGTACTGGATTCTGCCCGCTCGCTTGGCTCAGTCATCAAACTGCTCTCGCCGGACGAACGCGATTTCACGCCGGAATACAACGAATGGCTCGCCAGCGTCCCGCAATACATCAAGGAACTCGTTTTCGTTGTGAAGCGATATCACAAGCCGGAGTGGGGTGCCAAGTGGCATGAACATTTCAGCGTGGACATCATCAACGGCACGCCCGGCAACGAACTCAAGTGCGACAACCGCAAACTCGTCACCACGCATCTGCGCGTGGGCTTTGACGACGAAGGCGCGTGGCGGACGTTCGGATTACGGAAAGACTTTTATCCAGCGGCGAAAATTCAGATGGAAGACGACATCACAGCTTCAGTCGTCGTGCCTTCCGACAAGGTTACCACTGGCATCATCGCTAGTGCTTCGCCCGGACGAACGGACGCGGGCAACACGTCTCGCATGGAACTGGTCACAGCCACCAACACGAACTCCCTCAAGTTCGTCACCAACTGCGAGCGTCGTTTGTTCCAACGTCCCGATGACGCGATCCATCGCGGCTACGACAAGCTCACGGAACAGGATTTTGTCCGCTCGGATAATTTCTTTTCCAACTACGAACCGCTCAACATCGAAGCCGCTCGCGCACTCGTGGAGGAAGCCATCGGTTTCAATCAGTTCACTGAGCCGATGCAAGCACTCATCCGCAGTGTCGCTGAAAACAATTCAGCTAATTACTTCGTCAGCTCTGCACACCCGCGCATCGTGGAAGGCAAGCCGAGCAAAAATCCGCGTTATCTCCAGATTCGTCCCGACCTACTCGCGCCGCGCCAAGTTCATCTTGCAGAGATGGCCACGCGTTTGCGCCGTCACGTCCCACCGGGATCACCAGTTCACAATCCTGTCGGCGCCGTGCTGCCTGGTCGCCGCAATAATCCACCTGAGCCAGGCGTCCGCTCGCTCGCGGTGTTCAATCCCATCCATTACTTCGAGCTGCCAGAGTTGTTCATGGAATTCATTTGCAGCATGACGGGCAAATCACCTTCAACAACTGGCGCAGGATCAGAGGGCGCGTTGACCAAAGGCCCATTCAATGCGTTGCCGCCGATCATTGATCTCAACAACGCGCTCGTCTCGTTCCTGCTCACAGGACACGATGCGTTCGTCACCGCCGCAGGTTATGTCGGACCAAAATTCCGCGTGGATCACGATGTCAGTCTGCTCGTGCCAGAAGTCTGGTGTCACATGGATCCGGCGGAGCGTGATCCTCAATTTCTCATCGAGAACCACTACCTCGAAAAGTGTGAAGACTTTGTTCACGACGGCAAAAAAGTTCTCGCGAGCCGATTGGGTTATCGCATCAACATCCGCTTCGTGCATTCCTTCTTCGGACGCGTATTCAATCATCCGCACGCCGTCTTTACCGACACGATGCTCAAGCCAGAGTTGCAAGACATGGCCGTGTTCGTGGACGGGATGGAGAACATCATCGCCACCCAAAAGCGCGTCTCGAAAATGTATTTCGACGATGCGAGCATCGCGCAGGCGTGCCCGCCGTTGCAGGCACTGCTTCACATCATGTTGCACGATCAATGGCAGGGCAAAGACCTAAACCATGCCGACGTGCGAAAACTTTTCACGCGCGAGAATCTGCTGACAAGCGATTGGTATGCAGCCCGGCTCAATGCAAAACAGACCGTGGATCGCACGCTCTGGAAGCGACATGTCGAATACCTCGACAAGTTCCTGAAACGCGCGAGCCACGCCGACGAAGCCGAGCGACTCCACATCGTAGATCGCCTTGTGCAAGCGCGGAAGAAGTTGAGTGAAGTCGAAGCCGCAGATTATTGGGAATCACTCACCGGCACGCTCGGCGCAGAGCCGATTG
>CAMCWI010000189.1 GCA_945882065.1 Akkermansia muciniphila | reverse complement strand
GTGAACCTGCTCGACATGGGCACGGAATGGAAATCCGTCTCGCCCTGCGGTAACGCCTTCGCGGGCGTGGACCGCAAGACCGGAAAACCCAAGTGGACCGCCACCCGCATGGATCTCGTCTTTGGTTCGAACTCCGTGCTGCGCGCGCTGGCCGAAGTCTACGGCTGCGCCGATGGAGAGAAGAAATTCGTCCAGGACTTCGTCGCGGCTTGGAACAAGGTGATGAACTTGGATCGCTTCGACGTGGCTTAAGCTTTGGCGTTCGTCGTCAAACCATCGCCTGCCGGTCTCTGAAATAAAGGAGGCCGGCGGGCTGGATGGAAACACTACTGCCCGGCCAGATTTGAATCCTTCACCCGCTGGCCCAAATCTGAAAGCTTCAGATAACGCGCATCGCGACCGGAGATCTCACTCCACAAGTCCGCCACGCTGATCCGCCGGTTGCCGGAGCGATTCACCCACTCCACTTCTGTCGGCGCATCCACTGCGGTGAAACGGATGCCCCAAATCGGATCAAACGCCTCCGCCGAGAGCGAGTAACGCATGTCGCCCAACACCGAATCATCACCGGGTTTGCGCGCGACCCATCCCTCGGAAAACCAACGAAAGCGTTCGAACGAGCGCCGTTGATTGCGGGCGCGCTCGCCCTCGTTCAGCTCTGCCTGCGTCACCAGCGGGAGCGACCAACCTTCCACCAGCGTCACGCCCGAGAACCAACCGACCCGAATCCGGTCGCTGTAAATTTTTCCATCGTGAACATAGAGCGCGCGCCAGACGAGATTGTTGGCGAGCGTGGGCATGACCTCAAAACGCTCAATGGAGTGACCGCGCCGTTGGGCCAATTGACTTTGCGCCGTTGCGGCCCGGGCATGTTGCACGCCACCCAGCACCAGATAAATCGCCGCAATCGCCAAAGCCGCTGTGGCTATGCGCACCCGTTTCAACACCAGCGCCATCACCAATCCTACGAGCAATGCCAGCGTGAAAATCGGATCAATGATGGAAATCAAATCCCACCCGGCTCGCGCGTTGCTGAACGGCCAGAGCAATTGCGTGCCGTAACTCGTCGCCGCGTCCAGCAGACAATGACTCAAGTAGGCCAGCAGACAGCACAACCAGATCGTCAGCGCCTGCGGCCGCCAGCGTTGCCGGAGTATCCAGAGGAGAGACACCAGTCCGCCGCCCACCGGGGCGAACAGCAACGCGTGTGTGAAATGCCGATGGTATTCAACCGCCAGCAGCGGGTCGCTGCCGCTGCGGATGAACACGTCCGCGTCCGGCACAAACGCCGCCAGCCCGCCAGCCAGCGCCGCCGTGCGGCCCAGCTTCCGGCCAAAGACCCCGTAACCAAGGCTCGCGCCCAGCAACACATGTGAGATCGGATCCATCTGTCCTGGAATCCTAGCCAAAAAAAACTGCGAGGCAATCAAACTGCCCGCCGCTCGTTGATACTCGCCAGAATATCCGCCATCACTTCCCTTTTCGCCTTCGCGCCTTGCGGGCCGCCGTGGTGGAGACGCACGCTCACCGGGCCGCCTTCCATGTCGCGCCCGCCTATGACCAGCATCGTGTGGACGCGGAATTGTTCCGCGTTGGAGATCTTCGCCTTGAACGGCCCGTTCTCAAACTCACAAAACGTCACCAAAGTCTGACCGCAACAGCTCGTTCTCACATCGCCAACCCTGCGCTTGCCCGCTGACGCGTGACAGTTGCACTCGTTGCAGATCCGCTGTTCCATCCGTGAGGCGAATCTGAGCGGGATGGGGACGCGTGTGGCTGTCATTCGAGATAAAGGAGTTCGTTCGCATTCAGCAGCGCACGGCAGAAGGACGCGCGACCGTGGGCGGCGATGAGATTATTCGCAGCCGTGCGCTCCTTTGCGGTGGGCGGCCGTTGGAACGCGAGGCCATACACAGAGCCCACAGGGTCTTTCGCATCAAGGCGGGCGGCGATGACTGTGGCCATATCGAGGGTGAAAGTGTGATTAAACAGCGTGAGCGCTTGCAGCGGTGTCGTGGTGTTAGCGCGTTTCGGCGTGGCAATAGCAGTGTCGGGCAGGTCGAAATCGTTGAGGATATCGACGATACTGGCGCGAGCGTTCTGGTGATAGATGGAGCGGCGATAAGTCTCGGGGCCGTGCGTATCGAGCGGAAAGTAGGTGCTGACGTTGTTCTCTGTATGCTTGTAGAGACGGAAGCCGGGGCCGCCCATTGGCTCAAGTTGCAACTTGCCCGCAACGGATAGCATTGTATCGCGGATCTCCTCCGCACTGAGCCGGCGCGGCGGGAAGCGCCAGAGCAGGCGCGCGTCCTTATCCTCGCGGGCTGCGTCGGGACGGTAGGCGCTTGATTGGAGATACGTTTGCGAGAGGAGAATCTCACGATGCAGCGGCTTGAGCTTCCAACCGTTCCGGATCAACCGCAACGCGAGGTAGTCGAGCAACTCGGGGTGCGTGGGCCGACTGCCGAGGAAGCCGAAGTCGCTCGGCGTGTCCACGATGCCGACGCCGAAGTGGTAATGCCACACACGATTGGCCAGCACGCGGGCGCTGAGCGGGTTGTCGTCGCTCGTGATCCACTTCGCGAGCGCGAGACGCCGCTCGCCCTCCGCCGCATCAGCTTTCAACGCATAAGGCGTGGCGACCTGGTCGAGCACGGCGAGGCTCGCGGGCGCGACAGGTTCGCCGGGCTTCATCGGATCCCCACCCTTATGGACAAACGTCGTCTCCTTGGGCTGCGAATAGTTGCCGGCCCAGATCATCGGGAGCTTGGGCACACGATTGAGCTTCGCGCGCGTCTGGGTGATTTGTTGGTCCAGCGCGGCCAACTTCTGTTCTTCCTCAGGCCTGACCACTTCACGGCGGGCTTTAGCGATGCCGTGCGCAGGCGTCCACGGTTCGCGGCCTTCGTCAGTGGCCAAGGTCGTCCACGATGTGCCGTCGAGCGAGACTTGCACCTTGTATTCGCACGGCGTCGCACCCCGGACTTTGCTATCGTCGATTTCCCGCCCGCCGCGAGCGTTGATAAATGTGATGCGATCGATTCGTTCCGGCTGCGCGAACATGAGCGTAAGCTCCGCCGGTTCGCCGATGAACCACGCCTCGCCTAACATTCCATCGATGCAATATTGCGGGCCGTAAGCCTCGGGAAAATCCTCGGCTGTCGCGGACTTTGCGCCTTTGGCCTTAGTGCCGTTGCTGGCGAGGGCGACGTTGCGAGCGGGTTCGCTGGCGCTCCAGACCTGGAACTCGGTGAGCTTGCCTCCGCCACCTCCCCGTTTCGCCCTGCGTGTGGTACCAGCTTGGTAATCACTGGTAAGGCTCTCGATGACAAACTTGATGTGGCGCGCCTCGACGGGCACAAAACCCTCGCTCGTGCCGCGCGCGTCGATTTTAGGTCGTGTGGGTTTGAACATGACGCAGGCCGCCTTGGCGCGGTCTTCAACGGCGTCATCAAGCGATTGACGCTCTGCTTCAAGCTTCCTTAGCTCCGCTTCGAGCGGAGTCGTTGCTGACATGTAGGCATCGCGCTCGTCCTTCGAAGCGATGACGCGCCGGCCGTGTGTGATGCCTTCGAATGCCGAGCGCATTCGGTAGTAATCCTCCGTGGGGATGGGATCAAACTTGTGGTTATGGCAGCGGGCGCAATGGATGGTGAGCCCGAGAAACCCGCTGCCCGTCGCGGTGATCATGTCATCGAGGGTGGCCGCTCGGATGTTGGCCTGCGCGACCTTGTCCTGATTACCAACGTCGTCGTAGGGGCCAGCGACGAGGAAAGCGCTGCCGACTTCAACTGCGGGATTGCCCTTCCCGATCACGTCGCCCGCGAGGTGCTCCAGGATGAACCGGTTGAACGGCTTGTCTTCGTTGATGGAGCGGATGACATAGTCGCGCCACGGCCATAGATCCTCGATAAGAAAGTTGCGCTCGAAACCGTTGCTCTCGCCGAAACGCGTCACGTCCAGCCAGTGGCGGCCCCAGCGCTCCCCGTAGCGCGGTGAGGCGAGCAGGCGGTCGACGAGAGCCTCGATGGCCTGCCGGGCATCGGCCTGATGAGCCACTGTAAACGCCTCGACCTCCTCAGGCGTTGGCGGCAGACCTGTCACGTCGTAACTCATTCGCCGGATCAGCGCGCGCGGATCCGCGGGCGGATTCAGCGGGAGCTTCTTGTCTGCGAGCTTTGCGGTGATGAAGCCATCAATGCTGTCGTGCGCGAAGCGCTTCGCGAGCGGTTGCAGCGCCCACCACGACTTGTCGCCGCGCTTGGCTTCGAGCTTCGCGCCGTCGCGCGGATCGGGCGCACCCATCTTCACCCACGTCACGAGATCGGCGATGACACTCTCGGACAGCTTCGGTTTCTTCGGCGGCATTTCAAGGTCAGGTTCGAGATGCCGGATCGTGCGGATGAGCAGGCTCTCATCGGGCTGGCCGGGCACAACGATGGGCTTTCCGGAGTCGCCGCCCTTCTGCCAGCCGGCCTTTGAATCGAGCCAGAGATTGCCCTTGAGCTTCTTCGCCTCAGCGCTATGGCACTCGTAACAATGCTCTATGAGCACGGGGCGAACCTTCTGCTCAAAGAAGGCGTTGCTCGCAGGATCAGCAGCGAGTGCCGAGGCGCTGATGCTGAACAGTGAAGCGATGGTTAAGATGAATGGTCTTGGTTTCACAGGATGTCGCTGAACTATTTCTTCGTTGCCTTGCCCTTCGCTTTCGGAGCGCCTTCTTTCGTTAGCCACCAGGTCTTCTCATCGAAGTCGGGGTTCTGGGTCGGGAAGCCAGCGCCGGTATCTTTCCACCAGGCTTCGAGTGCGCCGCGAAGCTCTTTCGTTTTGCTGGATTGAGTGGCGGCAAGGTCGCGCGATTCGCTGAGGTCGTCGTGGAGGTTGTAGAGTTCGGTGCGCGGGCCGGTGACGAGTTTGCCGTAGGGCGCGTCGTCTGGCGTGAAGCCGCGCGGGTCGAGGTAATCGCCGAACCAGTGGATGAGTTTCCAATCGCCCTGCCGGATGACGGCGCAGGGCGTTCGGCCATACATCGGGGTGTAGGTGGGCATGTGCCAGAAGAGCGCGTTGCGATTGATGTCGCCGATTTGTTGCCAGAGCGGGACGAGGTTTTCGCCGTCGAGTTTTTGAGCGGTCGCCGGCTTGGCTCCGGCGAGCGCGGCGTAGGTGGGATAATAGTCCACGACGTGAACAGGCACATCACACTGGCTGCCGGGCTTCACTTGGCCGGGCCAGCGCACGATGAGCGGTACGCGGATACCGCCTTCGTAGGGCGAGCCTTTGCCTTCGCGCAACGGCGCGCAACTGGCCATCCGCGAGAGGCCACCGTTGTCGCTCGTGAAAACAACGACCGTGCGGTCACTGAGCTTGAGTTCATCGAGCTTGCCGAGCAGGCGGCCGACTTCGTTGTCGAGATGCTCCAGCATGGCGAGATACTCGGCGGTGGGGCGCTCGGAACACTTCGCGGTCACCGCCGTGGTGCGTTTGTAGCCGCGCCCGACGTGCTTCTCGACGAGTGCTTTCGGCGCGGAGAGCTTCGTGTGCGTGGTGAAATGCGCCGCGTAGGCGAACCACGGCCGGTCCTTGCTCCGCTCGATCAACCCGATGATGTCATCGGTGATGGCGGTGACGGCCTTGTCCTCCGCGTGCTCAGGTTCGCTCGCCGCGCCGCAGAAATCGAAGCCGTAGCGGTCAAAATATTTACCGCCCTCATTCCCGCGCAGCGCGGCGGCGGAATAATTGTTGGCAATGTGCCACTTCCCGCTCAGACCGGTGGTATAGCCGGCCTGGCGCAAAGTCGTCGCAAGCGTCGCCACGTCTGAGGACATCGAGAGGTTCGGCGTCGGGATGCGCATGAATGCCGTTGGCGGCTCCTGCTCATGGGTGACTTTGAACATGCCGCTGCGTGCGCCGTATTGCCCGGAGAAAAAGGCGGCGCGGGTCGGCGAACATTGCGCATCGGCATACGCTGCCGTGAATCTCATGCCCTGCGCCGCGAGGCGGTCGAGGTTCGGCGTGGCGACGTCCTTGTTGCCGTAGCAACTCAGCGCCGTCCAACCCATGTCATCGGCGAGGATGTGGAGGATGTTCGGCTGCGTGGCGGCGAAGGACGCAACGGCGAGTGACGCGAGCAGCGCGACGAGGATGAGAAAACGTTTCATGGCGCGAGTTAAGCCAGAATGCTCTTGAGCACGTGCCCATGCACGTCGGTCAGGCGGCGTGCAGCGCCGTTGTGATAATAGGTCAGTTTCTCATGATCGAGCCCGAGCAGGTGCAGCATCGTGGCGTAAAAGTCGTAAACGGTTGCGACATCCACGACCGAGCGCCGGCCAAAGTCATCGGTCTCGCCGAAGCTTACACCGCCCTTGATGCCCGCGCCCATCATCCACGTGGTGAAGGCGTCGGGATTGTGATCCCGTCCAGAGGTTCCTTCCTGATGCGTCGGCATGCGGCCGAACTCTGTGCACCACACCACAAGAACGTCGTTCAACATGCCGCGCTGCTTGAGATCGGTAAGCAGAGCGGCGGTGGGCTGGTCGAAGATCGGACAGTGCCGCTCGTAATCCGCCTTGAGGGTCTTGTGCGCGTCCCAGTTCAGCAAACCATCCACAGCGCTTGCTCGCGAAGCACAGTATAGGCTCACGTAGCGGATGCCCTGTTCAAGAAAGCGGCGTGTGAGCAGACAATTCCGCGCGTAGGCGGCCTTGAGTTTGTTCGGGTCATTGGTGCCGTAAAGGTCATGAACGTGTTTCGGCTCGCGCGAGAGGTCGCTCACTTCCGGCGCGGCGAGCTGCATCTTCGCGGCGAGTTCGTAGGTCGCCATGCGTGCGCCGAGCTCATCGTTGCCGGGATGCGCGGCCGCGTGCTCGTCGTTGATGGCTTTCAGAAAATTCCGCGTGGCCTGTTCTTGCTCGGCGTTGATGCTCGCGGGTCGCACGAGGTTGCGGAGTGGTTGCTGCGCGGCCATAGCGACGGCCTGATACTGCGCGGAGAGAAAGCCATTGCTCCAGTTCGCCTTGCCGTTGGGAGGCTCGCCGCGGATGTCCTGTACTGCCACGTAAGTCGGCAAGTTTTGGTTCAGGCTCCCAAGCGCGTAATTGACCCACGCTCCCGCGCTGGGGAAACCTTCCCGCGTGAAGCAGGTGTTCATGTTGATGCAACCCGGGCCGTGTGTGTTGGTGCGGGACGTCATGGAGTGGATGAACGCCATGTCATCTACATGCCGCGCCATGTGCGGGAGCATTGAGGAGATCATTTTTCCGCTCTTCCCTGCCGCCGCAAAAGGCCACGGCGACTTCATCAGATTACCATTTTTCCCTTGGAAGCTGGTCTCTGCCTCGCCGCCCGGCAGAGGCGTGCCGTCGAATTTCTCAAGCATGGGCTTGTAATCCCAGAGGTCCATGTGCGACGCCCCACCGGGGCAGAAAATCTGGAGCACCTGCTTTGCCTTCGGCGCGAAGTGCGGCTGACGCAGCGCTCCGGCGGATCCCCCGGCAAACAGGCGGGGAAGAAATTCATCGCCAAACAATTG
>CAMCWI010000188.1 GCA_945882065.1 Akkermansia muciniphila | reverse complement strand
CGGCTTCGGCGTCAGTGCGCTGATTTTCTTTCGGATGCCGATGCTGTCGGTGTGGTCAGGATTTTCCTCGAGCAACTTCTCGTAATTCTTTCGCGCGAGTTTGTCGTTTTTGGCGGCGACGTATTTCTCACCGAGCGTCAGTCGCAGTCGGACACGTTGTTGCGGCGTTGCATCAAGTGTGAGAGCGCGTTCATAGGCGGCGATGGCCGATGCGGGTTTCCCTTGTGCGACGTAAAGATCGGCGAGCTTTTCGGTCAGCACCGCGCTCTCCTTTGACAGCGGTGTGTCTTCGAGGATGGTTGCAAGTTCCGCCGCGCCCATGCCTTGATTGCGACTGAGGTTTGCGAGCCGAATCGTGGACCATTCAAGCAACTTGCTTTTGCGCTCAACGATGGCTTGGTGAAGTTCCTGAACACTTTTTCCGAATGGACGATAAAGCGGATCACCGACAATGGTTGTCTGCCATGAGAGTGTTGCTTGTGCAGCGTAAGCGGCCTCACCAAACGTGAATCCATAATACATCCAGCGTCCTGCGAATACAGAGACATCCGGTGTGCCGGTCAGATAGGGTTCATCCACCGTGCCCATCGTGCAGGTCGCGCCTTTGGCAAGCAGCGGCCCGACCCAGTTGTGATTTGTGACCCGAATGGAAGACGCGCTGAAAGAATGAAGATGATACGCGAATGTGCCGGGCATAAACTCCACCGTGGGCAGCACGAACGGCCCGCTTACATTTTCGCGATACCAACCCATGTAGATCGCCACCTGACTCAGCGGGAAGCTTGCAGGGAACGTGTCGCCACCTTCATCCACGACGGTGTCGAAGCCGACGAGTTGTGCGACTTGTGATGCCGCGCGAATCCAATCGTCACCGATCTTGTAGTTGGGATCGGCGATGTTGCGGAGATCAAAGTAGGCGCGTCCCCACAAGCCCTCGGCCTCCGCCTGCAAGGCCTTTTCCACGAGTCCGCGCGAGAGAGCGGGCGTCGGGCCGTCGAGTCTTGCCACGATCAACACTCCATTCGTCGGGTGCAACAAGCTCGCATTCGTCGTGCTGTAGAGATTGTTCACATGCGGTCCGGCCAGTGTGTATCCGGAGTAAGTCAGCGGCAGACAGGCGAGTTCGCTGTCCACGGCAGCTTCGTTGCGACGCAACTCCGGGCGCATGGAAGCTTCCTCCGGCTCTTTGAGCGTTGTGTCGCGACGAATCTTCAGAGGAATGCCATAGCAGAGGACTGCGTAACGAATCTTGGACTCGACGACTTTCTTTGCGACGCGGACGCGTGTGCCGTTCGTGCCGGGAAGTTCACCGCGTCCGGTGCGCCAGAGTTTGAGTTCTTCGAGCTTTTTCGCGAGAGGGCGTTGCAGGTCATTGCGGAAATCTTGGCGCGACATATCTTCGGCGTCCGTCATGTCAAATCCGAGAATCTGCTGCTGTGGCACGGAACGTTTGCGCGCGTAGAACTCCGCCAGTGCCTTTGACTCTGGCACGCGCGAGTTGTAGAGGACCACGACTTCATCGCCACCAGCGGGTGTTGAGGCTGGAGAAAGCAAGAGCAGCAATGCGAGAACGAATTTTATCGGACGATTCATTTCAATTTTCCAAACAACGCTTCCTGCATGCCCGGCATCGGCGCATTTGTTTTCTTGTCCCAGTAGCGAAAGTTCGCGCTCAAGTCCCAGATACACCAGCCCAGACTTTCGCTTTCAGCCGCGCGACGGAAGGCGGAGTAAAAGTTCGCGCGTGATGTTGCGTCCACCTTCACAATCGTGCCGAATTCTCCGAAGTGAACGGGGCGTCCATAATGGTCAGACTATGCGCGGGCGTTTTCAGCGCGGAAGTGAATAGATCGGGGCCGCTGGGGTTTTTCTCCGCAGGCAGGGTGTTGTAGTTGGCGATCCAATCCACGACGTACTTTTTCAATCCGAGTTTTGTGTCCACTTCCAACGGCGTTGCGGGTGGTCCAGGGAATTGAATTCCAGTTTGGCGAACATCGAGACCGGCCCACGATGCGCCCTGATGCGTGAAATAGAACGGCTCGTAACAGTGAACCGAGACGATGACGTTGTCGTCTGGAGGCAGCACAAGATTCTTTAGCTCGCTGACGTTGCCCCATCCACCCGGTTCAACGAATAGGGTGCGTTTGGGATTTGTCTGTCGGATTTCCGGGATGACTTTTGCGTAGATGGGATTCATCAACTCGGTTGTCGCGTTTTCGTGCGGCTCGTTGTCGAGTTCGAACGCGAGTTGATCTGGATACGTCCGGTAATGCGCCGCGATCTGCCTCCACATCTTGAGGAATTGATCCGTGGCCGCAGCGGGGTCTTTATCGATCGCGTAGAAGTGATGGAGGTTGAGAATCACCGCCAACTTGTTGTTCAGTGCGTTCGTCACGGCGAAATCTGCGTGCGAAAAAATCTCGGGAGATAGTGTGAAGTCCGGCGCAGGCCCGGCAGAGAGATGCCACGCCACTGGCACGCGGACATGATCGAACCCCTCGCGTTTCATCGTTGCAAATTCCCCGGCTGTGATCTTGACGGACCAACGTCCTGCTTCCAGATAATCGCCGAGATTGACGCCGCGTAAGAACATCTTTGCCGCAACATACGCAGGCGTGTCGCGGGCGGCGATGGGTTTCATCGGCGGCGGGTTTACGGGCTTGAACGCGGTGGCCTCCTCGCCTCGCGCAGAGGCCAGCGTGATTTGCAAGATCGCCAGCGTCAGTAAACTTGCAATTCCAATTCGTATCATACGTTACCTTTCACTTTTAACCCATCCCAAGCGAACCAGATTCCCGGAGGAAGTTCCGCTTGCGCCTTGTCGTGATCGTAATCATGCGTGAGATGTGTCAGATAAGTTTGCTCCGCACCGATGCGCCGCGCGGCTGTGAGCGCTTCATCCAGACACATGTGCGTGGGATGCGGCGCAAAGCGGAGCGCATCCAGCACGACGACTTCCACTCCGCGCACTTGCTCGACGACGGATACAGGCACTTCCTTGCAATCGTTCAGATACGCGAGACGCTTCATTCCGTTCTGCGTGAAGAGATAACCGTTCGTCATGAATCGTCCATGTGGCAAGGGCAGGGGAGTTATCTCTAGATCACCGAGCGTGAACGGCCCGGTGATGACGCGTTGGTCTGGTTTGAAATAACCTCTCGGCCACGGCCCCTCATGGAAGGCGTATTTGAAGACGCGTCGCAGATCATCCATCGTCTCGACGTTCGCATAGATCGGCAGCGTGTTCCCACCGCGCAGATCGCAGAAACGACGGCAATCATCCAGACCCATGATGTGATCTGCGTGGCTGTGGGTGAAGACGACGGCGTCCACCTTGCGGATGTTTTCGCGCAGACATTGCATCCGCAGATCAGGCGGAGCGTCCACCAGGAAAGCGGTTTCGTCCGTGGAAACGTAGATTGCAGAACGAGTGCGCCAGTTCTTGGGATTGGCCAGAAACTCCGGCGAGCAATCGTTGGCAATGAGCGGTACGCCTTGCGACGTGCCGCTGCCGAGAAATATGAATGAGAACGCCATGAATAAAAATTGACCGGGACAAAGCTAACCAAGCGGTGCAGTCATCGCGAACAATTCCTTGTGAAGAAAAAGCCCTCTCCGCCCCGGCAGGGAGAGGAGAGGGTGTGGGTGACCGAAGCTAACGGGACGTTCTGAGGTGAAACAAACTTGTGAAACCACGTTCTTGAGTTGACTAGGACAGCACTCCGAGGTGGGCAAGACGTTTGGGTGTTTAGTTTGAGTAGTCGAGCTTTCACTTGGTTCGTAGCCGAGGCCACACTTAATACCTCATAAATCCTCCAGATCTGCTGGAGAGACTCCCGGAGTTTGACGGTTTCGGGAGTGGCACGCGTGGGGCTGATCGCGAATTTTGGTGGGACTTAGTTTGGATGGGGACAGCGCGGTGGGGAAGCTGAACTGCGGAAGCTGGTTTGAGCCAGATTCACCTTCGCCTCGTCCAGCCCTCCTGCCGCGAGAGATTATAGACTTTGGCGAAGAACTTCTTTGCCACGTCAGCCGAGAGCACACTCCCGTAGTTCTTGGCAAAGACGCTGTGGTTGAAACTGCCTTCGCTCAATTCACGATCCAGTAACCAGAGCCAGAGCTGATTATAGCCGAGTTGTTCGCAAAAAAGGTGTTCGCTGCGCATGGTATAAAGCGTGGTGATCACACGGGCCTTGAGCAACTGTTCGGGCGTCATGCTCGGGCATCCGAGTTCCTCATGCAACTCGTCGAACTCGGGCGAGAGCTTCAGGATCACCGTGTCGAGCTTCGCTTTGTTGGCACGCAGCGGATGCGCGGCAGACACGCACTCGTAGAGTTTGACGACCGTAAAAACCCCCCGCTGGGCTTGAGGTTTTCCACACATGCTTTTCTGACGCTTCAGTCCAAGCCGTGTTCAATCGCCATTTCGTGGTTGAAAATTCCGACCGGCTACTTCGTTTCCGTGGTGGAAGGCCATGTGAATTCCACGATGACCGGCGCCCATGAGATGTGTTGGACAACTTTGCGCATTGAGGGAAGCGCGTCTGATGGCTGGACGCGGGCTGTGTTCGTGATTTGAACTTCCACATCTCCGCGCTCGCGACGGAATTGCGACACGATGCGCTCGTAACGGCGGTAATAATCAAACTGCGTGAGCAGCAATCGCGACGGGCGTCGCTCCTTGATGGCGCGTAATTCCCAATCGCCTTCATTCGCGCGCGTGGCCCAATCTGAATGCAGCCAAGTGATGTTGGTGCGCTGCGCAGTGTTGTAGAGATACGCCGCTGAAGCGAACACTGTGCTGTTAGGTGGCGCGTCGTCGAGCGATTGGTTGACGAATGTCAGGGCTTGAGCGTGGTTGACATCCCGATGACACAAGACGCCCCAGGTCGTGATACCAATCGCGCGAATGGAAACCAACAACGCCCCAACGAGAAACAAACCGTGAGTTACACACCGCCACTTTGCATTCATCAATCCAGCACCAACTAACGCCAGCGCGCCGCCCACGATTACGGGTTGCAGATAACTCGCCACATGGATCGTGTTTGGCGTGAGTACGACCAGACATCCACATATCAATGCGAGAACCGCCAGACTCCCGCTCACGACAAGACGAAGTGGTATAGAACCCGCGAGGTGACGGAGAAATGTATGCCCCTTGATCACAAGCAACGCCAGCATCGCGACCACCAACAGGACGCCCGGAGATGACCGTACAATTTTGAGGATGTCGTCGAGACGCGGCACGCGTAATCCGGTGACCGATGGCGTGATGGCTAGATGCTCGCGGAAACCCTCCCACAATCGCGGGTAGCCGAACTTAACCAACGCGATCAGTCCTGCGAGGACGCTGAAAAATGTCAGCGCCGCCGCCCACGGGATTTTGCGTTTGGCAAACCATGCTTCGCCCACGACAAACAACCCGAGCCAAAGCGAGTAGATGCCGCCGATCTGAAGACTCGTGCAAAACGTCAGGGTCAGAAAAACCGCCGTCGCCCATGGCAAGCCACGCACCAATGCCAATACCGCCAAAGCCGCGAGTAGGTGCGCGAGTGTGTCAGGACGATCATGAAACGTGATCCCGAACAGGAACAGCCCAGCGATGTTGACGGCGAGTGCAGAGATTTTGAGTTGCCGAAAAATCTGCAAGACGGCCAGCGCAAAGCCCGCGAGCAATGTGACGTGCAGCCACATCGCGGCTAGTTCGCTCGTGCCGAAACATTTCATCCAGCCAAGCAGCACCGCTTGATAAAGTGGCGGATAAGCGCAGAACACTTCGTTACCGGAGATCGGCAGAACCATCGCGAGCGACGGGTTGCAATAGTCACCGTGCAGGAGGTAATTCACCACCGGGCCATCGTAGAAGAAGGAATCGTTCGCCGGGACGGGCTGAGACGTGAGCAGCAGTAGCGACACCTTCCAAGTGAAGTAGAGCACGAAGGTGATCCCGAAAGTATTCGCGAGTCGGCGCATGTCGGCGCGCAGCTTTCCAGAATGCCGCCGCTTGTCAACGCCCGACGCCCTCGGCTACGCTGGACGAACGACATGTCAGAAGTTCCGAACGCCGCCACAACAAACCAAGTCCCGCTCGCCGTGGATTTGGACGGCACTCTTATCCGCACGGACATGATGTGGGAATCGCTCGTGCGTCTGCTGAGAAAGAATCCGCTCGCCGCGATCTGTTCGTTCTTCGTTTTGTTTCAAGGTCGCGCGGCGTTCAAGCAACACGTGGCTGCTCGCGTCAAAGTTGATCCGGCAAATTTGCCTTATCATGCCGAACTCATCGCATGGCTCAAAGTCCAGAAGGCTTCTGGGCGAAAACTTGTTCTCGCGACCGCGTCTGACATCAACATGGCTAAACCCATCGCCGATCACGTCGGCCTCTTCGACGACGTGATGGCGAGCGATGGAAAAACCAACCTACGCAATGCTGCGAAGCGTGATGCGTTGACCAAACGCTTCGGCGAACGTGGCTACGATTACGCTGGGAACTCCACTGATGACCTCGGCGTCTGGCCGGGCACGCGCGAAGCCGTGGTGGTCAACGCCCCAGAATCTCTTGCGCTCCGGGCAGCGGAGCAGACCAAGGTCGGAAAGACTTTTTTCAATCAGCCCGCAAACCTCAAATCATTCATAAAGGCGTTGCGCCCGCACCAGTGGATTAAGAATCTCATCCTGTTCGTCCCTGTTTTGACCGCGCACAGGTTGGAGGATAGAACAACTTTGTTCCAAGTCGGTCTGGCTTTCATTGCTTTCTCGCTGGCTGCCTCTGCGGTCTATCTGTTGAACGATCTTCTCGATCTCGACGCCGATCGCCACCACGCCACCAAACGCAATCGTCCCTTCGCTTCCGGCGATCTTCCGCTGCAATTCGGACTCGTCGGCGCACCGCTATTGCTGTTGAGTGCGCTCGGTGTCTCGTTGTGTTTGTCGTTCAAGTTCGCTCTCGTCACTGCGATCTACTTCATCATCTCCACCAGTTACTCGTGGAAATTGAAACAGATCGCGCTGCTGGATGTTTTGTTTCTCGCAGGACTTTATACGCTGCGGCTCGTCGCGGGTCACTTTGCCACCGGCATTCCATGGTCGGAATGGCTGCTGACGTTCTCCATGTTCATCTTCCTGAGCCTGGCGTTGATGAAACGTTTTCAAGAGATCGAAACTGTCCGCGAACAAAACGGTCACGAGTTAAAGGGCAGGGGATACACCGCGCATGACAGAAAATCCGTCGTCACACTCGGGATCATCAGCGGCGTGGCGGCTGTCATCGTGTTGGGGCTTTACGTGAACAGCGATCAAGTCGTGAAACTTTACGCGCATCCCAAACTGCTGCTGCTCGCTTGTCCGCTGTTGCTCGCGTGGATTTGCCGTGTCTGGTATCTCACGTATCGCGGCGACATGCACGACGACCCCACAGCGTTTGCGTTCAAGGATTGGGGAAGCTATGTCATCGGTGCGCTCACGCTGGCCGTGATGTGGTTTGCCACGGGAAGATGAAATGAGCGCGCCGCAATCTAACTGGTTTCACGA
>CAMCWI010000187.1 GCA_945882065.1 Akkermansia muciniphila | reverse complement strand
CGCTTTGACGACCTGTGATCGCGTGTCGCTGTTCTGTTTGTATTTCAATTCGCTTTCCAGATCGCGGCGCACGCCTTCGCGGAGTTTCTCAAGGCTCTCGGCCTCGAACGTCTTGGCGAACGCGTCGTCCAGCGTGGGTAACGTTTTTTCACGCGTCTCGACGACTTCGACTTCGTACGCACCTTTGAGGCCGGACAATTCTTTGCTGACGAAGTCGGCCGGGAAATTCACGGTCACAGTGCGTTTGTCGCCAGCCTTTGCGCCGATCAACTGCTCGCTGAAACCGGGGATGAATGAGCCTTCCTTGATCTCGATCCAGAAACCTTGGTTCGCCGTGAGGCCCTTGGCTGTGGGCGCGATTTCGGTGAGCGGCTTACCGTCGCTCGTGCCGGAGTAATTTACCACGGCGATGTCGCCCGTTGCCAGACCGCGCTCTACCTTGGCGAAGTCAGCGCGCTGTTCGCGGAGCATTTCGATGGCTTTCACCACGTCTGCCTCGGTCACTTCCTTGGCTTCGCGTTTGATCGGCAGCCCTTTGTATTCGGGCAATTCAAATTCAGGATGCGTCTCGACGGTGGCGGCGAACATCAGCGATTGACCGCGTGCGAATTGGATTTCCTCGATGTCGGGATAGCCCAGCACTTCAATGTTCTTTTCCTTGATCGCGTCACGGTAAGCATCGCCGAGGAGCTTGCGTTTCACTTCTTCCTTGATCGCATCGCCATGTTTTTTGAGGACCATGGGGATGGGAGCTTTGCCGACGCGGAAGCCGGGGATGTTGGCTTCCTTCTGGAAACTTTTCTCCATGGTGGCAAACGCGGTGTCCACGGCGACGGCGTCCACTTCAATGCGGACAAGTTTCTTGCACGGGGCCAAATTTTCGACTGTGACGTTCATAAAGGTATTGTTGCAACCGTTGAAAATTGAAAAGCCTTCAGTGGATTTCCACGATTCAACGGGCTGGAGAGGGTAGCAACTGGGAAATGACCGTCAAGAACGGCTTCGGGGCAAATTGGTTTGGTCACCTCGCCTCTTTGCGTCTTTGCGTTGAATCCCATTGTCCTATCACGCAAACATCATCCGGCAAATAATCACAGATGCTATGATTCCTACAGCATCGGCGATCAAGCCCGCAGGAATGGCGTGGCGGGTACGTTTGACGCCGACCGCGCCAAAATAAACCGCGATGACGTAAAACGTGGTTTCCGTACTGCCGAAAATTGTTCCCGCTGTCCGGGCCAGCAGACTGTCCGGGCCAAATTCCTTCACGATGTCAGAGAATAATCCCAGCGATCCGCTTCCGCTCAACGGACGCACCAGAGACATGGGTAGCAGTTCGGTCGGGAAGCCTACGGCATCGAGCGCGGGCTTGAGCAGGTCGCTCAGGAGTTTTATTCCACCTGCCTCGCGGAACATGCCGATGGCGACGAGGATCGCCACGAGATACGGGATGATCATCACGGAGGTCTTGAAACCTTCCTTCGCACCTTCGACGAATTCCTCATACACCCTCACGCGGCGCAACGTGGCGTAGAGCGGGAAGAACGAGAGCAGGAACGGGATGGAGAGCAGCGAGAGCGCGTTCACGGTGCGGAGGAAGCCGTTTTGTTTCATCAGTGCTTCCGAAGCAGTCTTGCCGACAAGTTCCGGGAAGCCGATGCGCAGGAATGCCCAGACAAAAACTCCCGAGAAGACCGTCAATACGAGCCAGCCGAACCAATTGAGCGGGGCGGCGGGCGCATTTTCATTCGTCGCAGCGGAGGTGACGAGGCTCTGATCAGTTTTGGGGGGTTCAGTTTGAGCCTCCTCACGTCGGCTGCTATCATAAACGGGTGGCAGCCGATAGCCGGGAAGTTTCTCCAGCAACTTCACCGACGTAATGCCAGCGATGGTAGAGCAAATCGTCGCCATGATCGCCGTGCCGACAATGGCAAACGCATTGGTGGCGTGAGCAACAGCCAGCACTGCGATCGCTGTTGCGGGAATGAGTTGGATGGAACTCGTGTTAATGGCGAGGAAGGTACACATCGCGTTCGAGGCGATGCCGGGACGCGGGTTGAGCGTCTCTAAATCTTTCATCGCGCGAATGCCCATCGGCGTGGCGGCGTTGGAGAGGCCGAGGATGTTGGCGGCCATGTTCATCAGCATCGAACCCATCGCGGGATGTTCGGGCGGAACATCGGGGAAAAGTTTTCGCATCACGGGACGCATCGCCCGCGCCAGCACTTGAATCAAACCCGCTTTCTCGGCGAGACGCATGATGCCGAGCCAGAGAGCCATCACGCCAGCGAGAGGCAGAGCAAGTTTCATCACAGCGTATTCAGCGCGCTCGAAGGCCGCTTTGCCGACAGCGTCGAGCGAGTCGTTGGCCGCACCGATTAGCACAGCGGCCACCATTAAGCCGAGCCAGATGTAATTGAGCATGGCGCGAGGCTACAAGCGCGCGGACGATTCTGAAAACAGAAAACTTGGGGCGGAATTCCTCGAAAAGCCTATGACAAAACTCTGTTGCTTATGCAACAGAGTTTCGTCGTGCTATGGCGCGCCTCGCCAAAAGGAGTCGGCAGGTGGTAGTCCGGACGCAAAAGTTTATTGAGAGAATGACAATCGCCGATTATTCTCAGCCCATGCCGATCTACGAATTTCATTGCGGGAAATGTGAGAAGGACAGCGAGATTCTTGTCCGCTCCAGCGAGTGGCAAGGGACGAAGTGTCCGCATTGTGGTTCGGAGAAGTTGTCCAAGAAGTTTTCCACGTTCGCCTCGTCCACATCTGGAGAAACGGCTCAAGCGCCTTCGTGCAGCGGCGTGCCGAGTTCTTGCGGCATGTGCGGCACGGGCAGACCGCACCGGCATTGAAGCCTAACTCACCCGTCGGCATATCTGCTTCGCTGACACTTCCCTCAAATCTGACACCGCCCAATCTGGTGAGTGACGTTTCAATTCGTCCAAGGTCGCGCCGCCTGTTGCTACGGCCAGCACATGCGCTCCGATGGCACGCCCACACTTCACATCAAGTGGCGTGTCCCCGATGACGACAACTTCTTCACCGCGCAAGTGTTTCCCTAGCACTTGCGACCCGCGCGTGTGTGCAGCTCGTGCGATGTGGTCGCGCTCTTCATGGTCATCCGCAAAGGCGCCCGTTTCAAATTCCTTCCAGAGATCGAAATGTCGCAGCTTGATCTCTGCGCCGAGACGGATGTTGCCGGTGAGCAAGCCGAGCGTCGGCGGATTCGGCAACGTCTGAAGTTCGCGGATCAATTCCCTGATGCCGGGGCACTCTTCTGTTTTGCTGTGACCGAGGATGTGGTCGAGCCAGAAGACGTAACGCTCGAAGAATCGTGCGAAGTTTTCCGTGTTCGGTTTGATGCCATTTGCCACAAAGAATTCCCGCACCAGACCGACATCCGTGCGTCCGGCGAATTTGATCTTCTCAGTTCCATTCGGCACGCCGAACTCGGTGGCGAACACTTTGGCGAAAGCCTTTATGCCAGCCCCACCCGTGTGAACGAGCGTGCCGTCTATGTCGAAGAGAACGAGTTTTACCATCGGACGCACAGCGTAACAAACCTCCACCCGGGTCCGCAACGCGCAGCTCAATGTTGTTTCGATTTTGTAACAACCGATTTTACAAGTGCGCCGACGGACACGAAGAAGAACACCGGATCGGTGAGGTAATCCCAAAGATTTCCAGACTCAGCAACGCCAGCGAGCCATGCGAAAAATGCGAGCAGCAACACTACACCGAAACGGTTTCCCTGCAATTGCAGTAGCATTGCTGTACATCCAACCAAAACAAACAGTGGCCCGAAGTGCCAGCCATACGCGAACGGATCAACAGAGCCGATTCCCAACGCCAGTGGATAAAAAACCACTCCAGCCACCACACCAAAGACCCACATGGCTCGGCGATCTTCACGGCGAAGAAGCTCCGCGCCGAAGAATGTTTTACTCACGCCAGCCGCTAACAACGCGAGCAGCAGCACACTCCAATGATCCATCACCGCAGTCAGCACGCGGGCTAGTGGCAGACCAGCCACAGGAATCATCAGTATGCCGAGCGCAATCAATCCCAAGCCCACGCACCAACCCGCGCCGTGTGGATTGAACCGCAGTCGTCGCGCCAGCGCCGCGAACAAAATCATCAGCACGAGCATCGGCGCGATGAATGAGACGATGACCGCTGCGAGCGGAGTGATCATTCGCGCACTCCCTTCATCTGTTTGGACGGAGTGTGCCCGTCCTCGGGCACAGCAATGTGGATGTTCGAGAGTGCGGAAAAATGTCCTGCTGCTTGTTCTTTGGACGTTGCTGCGCCCGGGGACGGGCGCACTCCCTCGGAGTTTTGAAGCCGCATCTGCGCTTCCAGCCACGCCACATTGAACGTAGCTTCCTTGATGCCTTTGCGTTTCCAAGTGTAAGTGACGTGGATGAGCCCATCGCTCGTCTGCAACACAGTGGGATACGAAAACTCCTCACCCGCTTCCGCGACCAAGGTCGCCGCGCGCTTCCACGTTACGCCGCCGTCAGCAGAGATCGCGAGACGCAGATTATCGCGGCTAGAATCCGAGTCGTTGAACGCGAGCAGCAGTCGCCCATCCATAAGCCTGATCGCATCTAGCCCAGAGTTTGAGTTTGGTAGATCAATCGTTTCCAACGCCGTCCACGTGCGGCCGCCGTCTGATGTTTTTGTCGCATGAATCTTTGCGACCGATCCCGCCGTACGGTTGAGCATGAGCGCATTCGTTTCATTCAAGGGGACGAGCGCGGGTTGAAACGCCATGCGCCCGCCGAATGCCCGCGTTTTGAAGGCTTGGAAGCCATTCGCGCTGGGTCGCAACCAGAGCAGTTCGGAAAATTTCCCCATCACCTCGTGATAGATTGGCACGACGAATCCGCCATCGGCGAGCGGCGTGGGTGCGTTCTTCACCAACTGGCTGATGTTGAAGAACGGACTCAATCCCAGCCTGCGACTGCGTGACCATGTGGCACCGCCGTTGGTGGAGGTTTTCAGGTTGAGAGAGCTGCACGACCAACCGCCGAAGCCGGTCGTCACGTAGATCAGGTGCAATTGATTGTTTGTCCCGGCGAAGACGATGGCATTGCCGACTTTTTTGACGTAACGAAAAGTTTCATCGCCCGCCGCCTCATGCGTGCCAGCGGAGACTGGCGTTGACCACGCGTTCGTCAAGCCAGCTTCGCGTGAGGAGACATAGAGAGCGACATCGCGCGCACCTTCGCGTGATCCCGCATACCAGACTGCAGCCATTCGACCGTCAGGCATTTGACAGATAGACGAGACATGTGCGCTGGGATGAACGAATCGCGAGTCAACAAATTGTTCGTGAAATTCTGGAGGGGTATCTATCCGTTCGGGAGAAATTGTCGGGACAACAAACTTTGTCGTCAGGACAGGCGAGACACGCCAGCCATAACGCAGTCCGATGAACACGAGTAACGCGAGCGTCAGCCCCATCCAGATAAAGCGTCGCGCGTCGGGGTTCATGATGAGAGCGGCGGTTGTTCTCGCATCCAAAAACCGTTGGTAGGGCGCGTCACTCCGTGCGCGCCGGACTTGGCCAGACAGACGACCGCGCGCACGGAGTGACGCGCCCTACCATCGTGGATTGAAGAATGATTGTCCGAGTTTGAGGACGAGGCTGAGTTCTTCGGCAACACACTCACCCGATAGTATCGAATCTCCGTCTTGAGAGATTCCAACGAGCGTTCGCCGAATGCGTGCTTCCATTCCGGCCATCGCGCCGACTCGCGGGAGAATCGAAGCCAAGCTCTGCGCGAATAAAATGTTTTAAACCGATCAATCTCTTCGATCTTCAAGCCGAGCTCGCTCGCCATTTGCTCAAACGCGGCGACGACGGTTTCTTCCACGAATACAACTTCCGATACGGAGGTATGGTTCTGCGCGGCGAAAAACTTTTCCGGATTGAACATCTGCACGCTGTAACCGAGCCGCGACGAGAGCAGAGACGGCTGATACATGCCAAACATGCGGGCGGTATCCGCGCCGACGTTTCCCTTCACGTCTGATGCGATGTGGCTGATACCAAGCGTCGGATAAATCACGCCCAGACACAGCATCAAGATGAGTGCCGCGCTCGCCGCAGTTGTCCAGACATCGGTTGAACGCCAAGCGTGCCACACGCCATACGCTACGACTGCCAGACACAGCAGCGGGCCAACCATTCCGAGTTTGAACCACAGCGCGAACATCGAGACAAACACGCCGACAACCGCAAGCAAGGCGAGCGAGAGTCGCCACGCGAAGGTTTTACACTTTGTTGGCGCAGATGGAATCCAGTCCGCCGCCAACACTGCTTGAAGCGGGATCACCGCGAGCATGTAGCGTTCAAACGCTTTCATGTAAAAGAACGGCAGGATGGAAACGGCGAGCCACGCGAGCAGCCAAGAATTGTTCTGCGGCCGATCACTGCGCGGTTTTCTGAAGTGACTGATGATCGCGCCCACGACCAGCGGCGTCCACGGGAAAATTAATCCCAGCGCGCCGCCAAGCGCGGAGAGCGGCGACATCGCGTTCCACGTCCCGAACTTCCGCTCCGTGAGTTCCTCGCCGAGAATCTGCGCGAACTTGTCGCCGTGAAGTTGTTTCATCATCAGCGGCCACGGCAACGAGATGGCGGCCACGATGACGAGCCAGAGGAGAAACTGCATCGAGCGGCGGAGTAAAATCTTCCAAGCGTCAAACGCCCACAACGCCGCGAGCGCACCAGCGAAGAAGAAGAAAAGTCCGACAGGGCCTTTCATTAGGAATGAAAGGCCCACCCAAATCGCGCACAACATGATGTCGAAAAGTTTTTCGCGTTTGATCCAGCGCAGCCAGAACAACACCGCGAACGCTGAGAACACTGCGAGCGGAAGATCAAGCATCGCTTGACGCGCTTCAATCGCCACGCCCACACAACCCATCGCTATCAGTCCCGCGAGTAATCCATTGGAGCGAGACAGTTGACGCGCCAGTAGACACGCGCACAAGCAAAGTCCCGCACCCGGCAGCACCGCCCAGATGCGCGCGGAGACGAGATTGACACCAAAGATTTTGTAGGTGGAAAGGATCGCCCAGTAGATGAGAGGCGGTTTACGGAGACGCGGTTGATCGTTCAGCCACGGCGTGAGCCATTCGCCGCGCGCGTCCATCTCCATCGGAGTTCTCAACGAGAGTTGATACTCATCTGAACACGTCACACTCGTCTCGCTCCAGATGGACGGGAGATTCAGGAGCAGCGCGAACACAAAGACAAGCCACGGCGACCAGCGATACAAGGTGGCTTCGCTGTTCGTGTCTCTGGTTTGTTCTGGCGGCATCGCGCGGATTGGTAGCGAATGGAGTATGTCGTTGCAACTTCAATTCCTGGCGCTGTTTGCGGGAGTTCAAAAGGGGACAGATTTTAGAGTGAGTATTTTCCAAGGAATTCGGGACAGATGTTGAGGGGTGGGCTTGGGGGTTGAGTGACGGCCCAGAACTGTCTGAGTGGGTGATGGATTAGTGTGATTGAGGCACGTTTGGTGGG
>CAMCWI010000186.1 GCA_945882065.1 Akkermansia muciniphila | reverse complement strand
CTATCCGCCGCCTTCTGGGCGATTGCGGCGACCTGCGCCAAAGGCAGGCCTTTTTCGCCGTAATGCCCGGCAATCTTCTCGACGAACATCACGCCTGCGATGCCGCGCGGCTGCGCGATGTCTGGCAATGCAATATCGTCACCGACAATGACGATCTCGACTTTGCAGCCATGTGCCCGGGCTTTTTCGGCTGCGAGACCAAAATTCAGCCGGTCACCGGTATAATTTTTTAAGATCAACAGGCAACCGGCCCGACCGGTCACTGCCATGATGGCCGCAAACACTGCATCCACTGAAGGCGAAGCAAAAACTTCACCGCAAACAGCGGCCGTCAACATGCCGGAACCGACAAAGGCGGCATGGGCAGGTTCATGACCGGAGCCGCCGCCTGCCACGAGCGCCACCTTCTTGTCGGGCTTATGGTCTGTCCGCAGGATGACCTTGATGGACGGATAGCCATCAAGCCGGGCGAGGTTGCTGCCACCCGAGCTGCGCAAGATGCCGTCCAGTGAATCGACCACCAAACTTTCCTTTGCATTGATGAATTGCGTCATGAGGTTCTCATTACTGGTTGGAAATTGCGTTTTTGCGCTTCACAGTTCTAGGGAGAATCGATTTTGCGTCAGATTCATGTCGTGCCGGGTCATTGCTTCCGATGGCTTTGTGCGCGGGCAAATGGCTTGGTTGAAATGAACGCATAAAGTTCATGGTGCGCCCTCCAACTGCCGGATCGAGCGGCAGATCAGGGCCGCACTGCAGGCGGCATAGCGCTTCTGCCGGAAGGAAAGCTGCGTATAGCAAACCACGGAGTAGGTCCATTCGAGCAACGCGAGCCAGTAAGGAATCAGGTCCTGCTCGAAAAGGGTCACGGTGTCGGCGCAGCGGCGCAAGTAGGTGATGACCGCATGGGCGCGCGCCACGCGGGGATCATCGCCCCGGTAATGGAGCGGCGGCGGATCACTCAGGCGCGTGACGCTGGTCAGCCCCACTTCAAACTCCAGCAACTGGCGGAGGTCCTCGTCTGTTTCCAACCGGGTCATCTCAAACTTGAGGATTGGTTCAAGGCGGGCAAAATCAGAGGCGGCATTGCGCGGTGCGGTTTCGGAGAAATCAATGACATAGAGATTGTCCCGCTCATCCACGAGCACGTTCTGCATATTGAGATCGCCATGGCAGATGGTGGTATACCAGAGGCGCGATTGCGCGGCCCGCTTTGGATATTCGTGCTTCAGAAAATGAAACGGGTTCGGGAGTTCCAGCCCCAGTTCCGGGCAATCAAAGGACGGAACATCGGCTGACACGCCGAGCACTTTTTCAGCGGTTTCGATCAACGTGGGGAAGAGGCGCAGCGGGGTGTGGTCGTGATACAGGCAGACCTGCTCCCATTTGGGTTGGGCATACCAAGGCTTGAGCACCCGGCTAATGAGCTTCTCGAACAGTCCCAGCACCTCCGGCACCGGCCGGGACAGATAATGTTCCCGCAGCCATACCAGTCGGCTTTCAGGGCCATTGACGCCGAGAAAATTATAACGCAACCCAGCCCATTCTCCCGCCTGCGCGCCGCCGAGTAAAGTGGTGCCATTGTTGAGGATGAAGCGTGCCACATATTGCCGGTTGGCCTGCTCCTCCCGGGCGGTCAGGGCGTTCGGGCCAATCTTGACCACCGTGGGCAGCGTCCGCCGACCATCACGGTCATACGCCACGGCGCGGAACGTCTTCGACATGAAACCGCCATGCAGGGGCGTGAGATTGACGGAGCGGCAATCGCTATATAACCGCCGCGCGATGATGTCCCATTCCGCGCGCCATTCACCCGGTCCATCGTGCGTCACTTGGAGCAACTTCTCCGCGCCGCTATTGACCGAGTCCGGCAGGAAAAGCCAGATGACCGCTTGCGAGAGAAGGCCGATTTCCGCCAGGCCGACCACTCGCTGCAAGGTATCGAGTGAGGCGCGCGCCTGCACGGCATCCGACAGAGCAACCCCGGCGGACACTGGTTCACCCGGCGACAAGGTGACTGCACCGCCCATGGCCAAGCGTCCCGACGGCAGCGGAATTTGTCCCGCGCAATTTTGCAGATGCCTGGCCTGATCCAAGGGGGCGGCGGCAACGGGTTCAACCGCCAGGCCAGTGGCAAGGATTCCACCACCGGCTGCCGGGGATTCACCCATCACCACGAAACCCAGGATCGGGGGCGGCGCGCCTTGCCGGGTTGCAATTGGAAATAACCCGTCCAGTAAATCGAGCAGCCGAAAGGGGAGCGGACCGTTGACCTCCACCACATGCGAGGGAGTGCCGCCGATTCCCAACGCCCGTGCAACCTGCACCGGCACCGACTCGGAAACTCCGCGGGTGATGAAGTCGGACACCCCGTCCGCTTCCGCGAGCCGCACGCCGGCAAAAAACGGCGTGCTGACAAATGCCTCCGGAATCCTCTGGTCTGGGTCGGAGATTTCCCCAAAAAGCCCGATGCCGAATGCAAACCCGAGGTCTTCGAGACCGATTTGCTGGAGGCGCTGGGCATTGCTTTCACCCGCCGCCGAGCCGTCCCACCCCTCAACGCTGCTGGCGCTCTTCGGCAACCGGTAGATGCGCAACCGGCAACCGGCGACTTCATGCTCTACCGCTGGGCCTGAACTCGTTGAGGCCACTGCCAAAGCAATCGATTGCTTCCGGGTGGCGGTACGCCGCAGCAACCCATCCAAGCTGGACACCTGAAGCAGTTCCAAAACCAGCGGAGTGACCCCAGTCAGAATGATGCCGCCCTCGCGAGATTTGAGATTTTTTTCAAGAGTGATCAGCGAGCGCAACCCGATGCTCGAGAGGAAACTGACCTGAGACAGATCGAGCACCCAGAAAGGAATCTTGCCCTCAACGGTCAGTGCGGTCTTGTCAAAAGCCAGCGCGCCGCCCGCGTCAAAACGGCCGATCATTGTCAGGACGGGAATCTCCTCCTCGTAAGCGATAGTTATTTCCATGAAAACGTTCCTTGCGTCACGGGTGCGCTTGAAATTGCGAAAAGCTCAAGAATCAGGGCTTGTTTTTTATGATTTCTTTGCTCGCTATCAAAACTGGATGCGGACGATGGAGAAGTCGTCATCAAGCGGACCCTCGCCGTGGCGCGCGCGCGCCCAATTCAGGAGTTGATCCAAGCCGTCCGGTTGGAAGGCGTGCGTCTGCATGTATTGTTCAAACTCGTCAAACTCCATCATTTTCCCGTCTTTGTCCGGAATCTCATAGCAGCCGTCGCAGAGCACCAGCAACATTGCGCCGGGCGGAATCTGGCAGGACTGCGATTGATAAACCATGTCTTCCATCGCGCCGACGATGAGGCCTGGCGTGCGCAACCGCTCGGCTACGGTCGGGCCGGCGGCGGAGGCATTGAGCAGCAGTGCCGGCGGATGACCGCCGCTGGCATGCCGCAACGTGCGGCTTGGAGTATGATAGACCCCATACCACAGCGTGAAATACATGTCGTTCTGCTTCTCCATCAAAAAAGCGTTGTTCAATGCGGACAGGACCGCGCCCGGGTCACGGAAATCGGTGTTGGGGAGCGAACTGGAACGGAGGACATTGATGGCCGTCACCGAGAGCAGTGACGCGCCGACGCCATGGCCACAGACATCCAATAGATAAACCGCGAGGTGCTCGGCATCGATCCAGTGGTAACCGAATGCGTCTCCCCCCAGTTCTGTCGAGGGATGATATTTCCAGTCGATTTGCAACGGGGATTCCACCGGCGGCGGAAAGATGGACCGGACGTAATTCGCCGCCTCGGCCAGTTCGTCATTGAGACGGCGCTGCATCTGCTCGAGCAGTTCCTTGTCCATCTGCAACTGGACCAGACGCACGCGGTCGAGATCGCGCAGGCGTTTCTTTTCCAAGGAAGAGGTCACCCGCGCGCGTAGCAGGGTGGGGTTAAAGGGCTTGGGCAGGTAATCTTCCGCGCCGGCCTCGATGCACATGACGGCGTTTTCCACCTGCTCCGCCCCGGAGATGACGATGACTGGCAACCCGCTCAGCTGGGGGTTGTTCTTGATCTCCAGCAACACTTCCATCCCGTTCATTTCCGGCATCTCCATGTCCAGGAGCATGAGGTCGAAAGATTTTTTCAGGATCAGCTCGACGGCCATACGCCCATTGGTCGCCTCCGTGATGTTGTTAAAGCCGAGGCTGTTCAGCGCCCGAATAAGGGCCAATCGCATCGTGCGGCTGTCGTCGACCACCAGCACGGACGCCTGTTCGAGCGTGTTGGTGGAAGTTGTGGAGGCTGGCGCGGCGAGGGGCATGGAAGTTTCAGTGGGTGGCAAGTTCATCGGTTTTCAAATTGTAGAGTTTTGATTATCAGTCGGGACTTTAAATCCGTCTTGTGCCCGGCGTTGGTGTTCTGTTCGTGGTTCATAAATTAAGGCGCGGCACTAGGGGGATCACCCTCGCCGCCTTTGCCAGCAGCAGCTCGTCCTGAAACGGTTTGGTGATATAATCGCGGGCGCCTAGGCGGGCCGCGGTGGCGATATTTTTCGCACCCGCTTCGGCGGTGAGCATGATCACCGGCGTGCGCCTCAGTTCGACGTCTTCGTGCAAGCGGCGCAGCATCGTGATGCCATCCATGACGGGCATGTTGTAATCGAGCAAAATCAGGTCGGGCTTTTCCCGGGCTGCCACGGCAAGACCTTCCTCGCCGTTGGCCGCCTCGAAGAGACTGCAGTTGAAGGGCTCGAAGAGCCGGGCCAGAAGCCGGCGCACCGTTTTACTGTCGTCCACGCTAAGAATCTTTGGGCTCATGTCGTTTTGTGGGTCAGGAAAACAGTTAGCTGAAGAACCTGGCTTTCACAGGCCCAGTTTGATCGCGAAATTAGACATCCCGCGTCGCCCTCAAGTTGTAAGGGCTGCCCACGAATGACCCTAGGTGTACTCAAGGTGCTGGCATAACCCGCGCCGGCGAGGCTGGCGGCGATACGCCCAGCAATCATGTTGCATAGTTCGCCGGTCAGGTCGGAGGCGTCGTCTTCGTCGATGGAGACGGCGTCTCTCCCCTTCAACAGCGAGGCGTTGATTTTGTGAACCCAGGCTTCCGGCAGTTGGAGGCGCAAACTCCCGGACATTCGCTCTCCCTCAATATCCACCGAGCCGGTCAGGCAGCGACTGTCCGTGGCGGCGCGCGCCATCTCATCGGGCAAGGCGGATACCGCCAACAACTTGAATTGTGTAGCGAGCACCTCTTGGAGGGCGCTGGCGGCGATGCGGCTGAGGTCCGCGGTTGGTATTTTGTTCGTCATTTGCAACTCGTTTAATAGAGCGCTTTGAGAATCGCTTGGGGTATCCTTGGAAGCGGGAGCACCTGCTCGGCAGCTCCCAGCTTGATCGCCGCCTGCGGCATGCCGAAGACGACACAACTTTCCTCGTCCTCCGCAAAGGTGCGGGCTCCGGCCGCACGTAGCAACTGGAGACCGTGTGCCCCGTCCACACCCATTCCGGTGAGCAGTGCCGCGACCGCCTGATTTCCCGCCTGCTCCGCCGCAGACCGGAACAAAATATCCACCGATGGCCGGCAGTGGTGAACTGGCGGCGACTGCGTCAAACGCACTCGGTAACCCAAGCCGGCACGCCCAAGCGCCACATGAAAATCCCCTGGCGCCACTAGGCACAAGCCGGCGCGCAACTCCTCCCCATCGACCGCCTCGCGCACTGTGAAAGGACACAACGCATCCAAGTGCTCGGCCATGATGCGCGAAAAATGCGGCGGAATGTGTTGCACCACGACAATGGGCGGCAGCCCGTCGGGCAACTGCGGTAGGACAAACCGCAGCGCCTCCACGCCGCCCGTGGAGGCGCCAATAAGGATGATTCTGCGGGGGGAGAATTCTCCCGCCGGAAACGCAGGCGACAACGGTTTGGCCACCTCGGAGACGAGTGGGGTGCGGCTTGATTTCCGGCGGGCGCGTCCCGCCGCCTTGACATGATAGGCCAGCTGGTGGGCTATTTGGCTGAGGCTTTGGCTTCCATTCGGCTTTGCTAAGACGTCCAAGGCGCCGGCGGCAAGTGCTTCCATCGCCTTGGCCGAGCCGGCGGGAGTCAATGAACTCACGACCACGACTGGCACCGGATGGTGTTCCTGCAGGATCTTCAGGAAGGTCAACCCATCCATGCGCGGCATCTCCAGGTCAAGAGTGATGACGTCCGGTTGGAGGGCGAGTATCTTGTCGCGCGCCACATAGGGGTCACTGGCGTCACCCACGACCTCGATCTCAGGATCCCGGGCCAGCGCAGCGCGGATCGCACGCCGGGCCAGTGCTGAATCGTCCACGACCAGCACCCGAATTTTGCGCACAACCGGGTTCATATTTTTTGATAGACCCCCTGCTGGACCGGATGCAGTCCGTGGCGGATGCCAAGCAGGCTTTCTGAATGTCCGACGACGAGGTAGCCGCCATGGCACAAATGCCGGGCGAGTCGTTGCACCGCCACGGCCCGGGAGGGCGGGTCGAAATAGATCATGACATTCCGGCAAAAAATCACGTGCAGCTTCGGGGGCAGAGGGTACTCCGTCTGGAACAGGTTGACACGTTCGAAATGAAGGTGCTTCCGGAGTTCGGGTCTTACGCGGCAGACACCGGCCCGCGCGCCGACGCCTTTTTGGAAGTAACGCTTCAACAGTTCGGTCGTCACCGGCTTCACGGCATCCATCGGGTAGATGCCATGCACCGCCGTGGCCAGCATCCGCCTGGAAATGTCGGTGGCGTAGATCTGCCAATCCAACCCGGGATAAGCCCTCAAATAATCCGCCACGGTAATGGCCATCGTGTAAGGCTCTTCGCCCGAGGAAGCTGCGGCGGACCAGAGCCGGAGCGGCGCGCGCGCGGCGATCAATTGGGGCACCAGGACGGGCAGGACGCGGCGGGTCAGGAAGGAGAAGTGCTCGGGTTCGCGATAGAATCGGGTGTGGTTCGTGGCGATCAAATCCACTAACTCCTCAACTTCCTCAGCACCTTGTGGTGATTGGAGCACAGCACAGTAATCCTCATAAGATTCTAGTTCCAGTGCCTCGAGGCGTTTGCGGAGTCGGTTGGCCAGCAGGGTCTGCTTATCCGGGCCAAGCCGGATACGGCTGTGTTCGTAAACCAAATCCGTCAGCGTCCGGTAAGCCTTGCTGGAAAATACATTGTCGGCACTGTCTTTCACTCAACTGTTGTTTAGTTCGACTGGATTTAAAAGTTTCGGAAATCTTGATCATCGCCCGGGTCGCCGGGTGGCAACTCTTTGCGCGGAGAACTGCGGATCTGCATTGATGCATCTACAGATTGCCGAACAGGTTTTTTAGAACCCTGTTGAGCATACAATACCACTGCCGGTCTGGATCGCGAGCTCTGCTCCGAAGGGGTAACCAAGGGATCCGCGTTCGAATCGCCGCCGACCAACTGTTGGAGTCTGCCCACCAACTCGTTGAGCACTTCGCCTTGGGTGTCGACTTGCTCCGCCGCGCTGGCGATTTCCTCGGCGCTGGACGCGTTGCTCTGGCAAACCTTGTCCATCTGCCCGACCGCCTGGTTGATCTGTTCGATACCCTGCGCCTGCTCGTTGGCGGCGGTGGCAATCTCGCTGACTAGTAAATCGGTGG
>CAMCWI010000185.1 GCA_945882065.1 Akkermansia muciniphila | reverse complement strand
GTTAATCCTGCTGGCCTACTTTACCGGGGCACGATTGGGCGATTGCTGCCGCATGACGTGGGCAAATGTGAACCTGACCGCAGGCACGCTTACCTTCACTCAATCCAAGACCAACAAGAAGATGGAAGTGCCCCTGCACCCGGACATGCAGTCCCACTTGGAATCCCTTGCCAGCACGGACAAGCCGGAAGTCTATGTCATGCCGCACATGGCGAGCCTGAAGCCCGGCGGACGGCATGGATTGTCGGAAGGTTTCAATCGCCGGATGCGGCGGGCGGGCTTGGACATTCAAAAAGTGAAAAGCGCGGGCGTGCGGCAGCTATCCCGGCGGACCTTCCACGCCTTGCGCCATAGCTTCACCAGTGCGCTGGCTAACGCGGGCGTGTCCCCGGAATTGTGGATGAAACTAACGGGGCACAAATCGGCAGCGGCGCATCGGGGCTACTAGTATCACGAAATGAAGACGCTGGCAGATGCCGTGGCGAAGATGCCGGGTTTATAGCGCCTCGAGGGCAACTGATAGGAACTGAACTGATAGGAAATTGCTTTCTGGGCGCTGCGCGGTTCAGCCACGTCGGCGGTTAGCTGTGCAACGCAGTTTCACGCTCGGCGATGGCTGCCTGGCGTTTGGCGATCTCCTCGCCGATCGGGGGGCCTTTGAAGCGTTTGTTCTCTACCCCAAACCAGAGCACGCCAAAAAAGACCAGTAACCCTATTGAATAATACGCCAACCCCGGGACGAAATGGGTCTTGGCCACGGGGTCCGCGGCGATGGACGGTACGAACACATGGCCGGCGATGACCACCACCACGGTGCCCACCATGACGATCACCGCGAACAGCTTGGACAGGCCTCCGAGGCGGAATGGGCCGTAGGTCGTCCAGCTTTTCCCCTCGGCGAAGAATCCCGCGACGATGGGCATGCCGTAGGAGATGTACAGGTACATCGCGCTGCCCGTGGACAGCGCGGCGAACGCGCCTAACGGAGTGGTGATGGCGGTCAGCAAGCTCGTCAGGATGGCGGTGGCCCAGATCGCGGGCACGGGGGTGCGGTACTTGGGGCTGACCGATTTCAACAACGCCGAAAATGGCAAGCCGTCGTCTCGCGCGAAGGCGTACACCATGCGCGAGGTGGAGGTCACCGCCGCCAACGCACACAGGAAGTTGGAGAGGATGACCGCGACCAGCATCACCTTGCCAAAGAAGCTCGGCAGGATGGCGGAGATGAACAAGTTGTTGAACGAGCTCCAACCGGTCTTGGCCGCGGCGTCCATGTCAGGCACTGCCAGAATCATCGCCAGGATCAGCATGAAGCCGAAGATGATCGACCAGAGCACAGCGTGCAACATGCCTTTGTGAACCGTGTTTCGCGCGTCCTTCGTCTCTTCCGAGGTGTGGGCCGAGGCATCGAAACCCGTGATGGTAAACAAAGGATAAAGCAGGCCAATCACAAACGCCATCACCGGCGAGGACGCAACCGCTACGTCTCCCCCTGCTGCGCCGGTGTAATTCACGAACGTGAACGCCTTGCCCAAGTCCAGCGTAGGCGCTGCCATCACGAACATGCCGATCAGCAACACGGTCACACCAAAGATCAGGTAGCCGGAAAAGTCGGTGAGCAGCGTGGTGAGCTTGATGCCGAAGTGGTTGAGCAGCGCTTGGGCGGCGGTGATCGTAGCCACGCTGACGATCTGTGTGGTGGTGGACCAACCCGAAACGTCCCAACCCAACACTGCGCCAAAAAACAGGTCTTTGGTGATGGTATACAGAAACACGTTCACCGCAGGGACGACAAACAGCAGCCCCAGCAGGTTGACGTAGGCGGTAGCCCATCCCCAAAATCGCCCCCCGAGGATAGAAGACCAATGGTACAGGCCGCCTGCAGTTGGGTAGGCCGAAGCGATCTGACCCAAGCCTGCTGCAACAACGAGCGCGAACGCGCCGCCTACAATCCAGCCGATGGTCAGCGAAAAGCCACCGCCGCTGGAGAGTGCGATCGGGAAGGAGCCGAAGCCGCCCGAAAGGATGCAGATAATCGAAAAGGAGATCGCGAAACTTTGGAACGCGCCCATCCGGCGGTTCAGCTCCTGCGCGTACCCCATTCCGTGCAGAACTTTTTCGTCATCGGTCATCGCTGTCGATTCTGTCATGGGCTCGATGTTACTGATAGGAAATTGCTTTCTGGGCGCTGCGCGGTTCAGGGCGAATTGCTTTTGTGTCGGGTTATCCGAGAGGATTATGTCTCTCCATGAGCGGATGACAACAATTTTCGGCTGTGGTGTCGGCTGTGGCCACGACCACAACCCTTAATTCCATGCCTACTCCACCAGATCATCCACGCCATTCTTGTTCGCGTCCACCAGCCCGCGAAGCTGCCCATGCCGATGTGCGACAAACCAGCCGCCCACCGCCACTCCCACGCCACAAAGAATCAACAACTCATTGCCGACCACCAACGTCGGCAAAACCATGAGCGCAAGTCCGCCCGCGCAAATCTCCGTTGGAGAAATTTCAGAAACAGCCCAAACTGTTTTAACGCACGTTCATTTTCTCACGCTTTCGGCACGCCAGGCAGAACAAGTATATCTTCAATCCTTCGTCATCGGATTCTGCCACGATCTTGATGTTGTGTGCGCCGCACAAGCACTGCACATCAAACTGTTTGAACAACGGACATATTGCTTTGCGGTGAAAATCTTCCTGCTCGCGTCGTCCGAAATAATATGGGGGTGTTGCCATCCCGGAAAGATGACACGCTACCTAGGACAAAAACCGTCCGACCAAACGGAGTAACTTTCCTCACCGCAAAAAAACTTCCGCCTTCAAAGCGACATTTGCAGTCAGACATTGTGATCGCTCCGCTCACATCTAGCTAGGCGTCGTCCACACCGTTACCGCCGCGCAGGTAGGTCTCCCGCATTCATGTCCTTTTTTGCTGCGCGCTACTCCGCTTCGTCTCGTCCTGTCGCCCTCACTGCCTCGCCGACAAATCCAGCCCGCCCACTCGTGGCGACCTTCTGAAGACCACTTCCACGGGGGAGGGCTGGCGGCTCGGCTTTCTAGTGAAGGGCGACACTCCGAAGACCATCAGCAGTTAGGCAGGTGCGGCTCGCACCAAAAAAAAGACCATGAATACTACATCACAAAACATCATTAGTTCAGAGCTCAACAACCGATCCCTTCAGCAGTCCGAGCAGGGACAGTCGGAAGGCGCACTTGCGCCAGCAGCGAAGCAAGACACGAGACTTCCAATTGATTCAGAAGCACGGAAGCAGAACCGCACGTTGCCGACGCCCAAGGTGTTGACCCTTTTGCACCAGCAGTTGTCCGCAGCGTATCGTTTGGCCGAGGTAGTCGGGAAGTGGATTTGGGTTCAGTTCAAGGAGCAGCCCCCCGCCGAGATTCGGCAGCAGTTAGCGCAGCTTGGTTTCCATTGGAATCGTGAGCGGCAAGCATGGCAGCACCCGTGCGGCCAGTTCAGCTTGAGCAGCGCATCCGACCCGCACGAGAAGTATTCCAGTTACAACCCCGCCCGCATCCCCGGGATAACCGGCAAGCCGGGCCCGCCAGTCTTCCGGGGTGTCGGTGAAGATCGGAATCTCTTTCCCGTCCTTCGTTCGGAACAAGCTGCGCAGATACTCGGCCCGGTTTTCGTGCTCGGCGATTTCCTGCTCGGCCTCGCTCCACAACGCCATGGCGCGATGGACGGCGTCCTTCGGCCGGGCATTGGGTGCGGCCGCTTGCGCCGCCAACTGCGCCAGTCCAAACGTCGTGGGCTTTTCCTCCATGGGGCGTGTCCTATTGGTTCACTGCGTTCTCCAGACCCAACGGCCCGAAATTCAGCTATCCGCCATCGCTTTCTTATGTTCATTGGCAAGGTGGCCATAGACCTTGCCGATAAGCACCCCACCATCCTGATGGCCCACCCAACTGGCAATGGTCATGAAGTTCACTCCGGACATCACCGCCATGCTTATGAAATGATGACGGCAATCGTGAAATCCAAACTTGGGCAAGCTTGCGGCGGTGCGGGTGAGCTTCAACGATTCGCGGAACGACCGCGCGGGAATATCCTTCGCTCCCCGTTGCGGCGATGGGAAAATCCATTGCGAATCTGGCGCGCGTCGCTGACGCATCGCCTGTAACAACGCTTAAAGCTTGGGATTAAAATCTACCGTGCGGCCTTTGTGATTCTTGGTGTCGCCGTCCGCCCCAATGGTGACGCGCCCGCCGTCAAAATCAACATCAGCCCATTTCACTCGCAACGATTCCTTTTCCGGCGCTCCAGCGAATCGTAGGAAACTTACGTAGTCCGCAAACTGCTCTGCGTTCTGGGTGACCGGAACGTCTCACGCTTGTTATTGGTGCGGCTCTGGCAAGTGGCGTCAACGATCTTGTCAATGTCAGCCGCAGTGCATAATGATCGCTTGCGAAATGTAACTTTCAACGGCTTCAATCCCGCGATGGGATTCGCGGGCAAGAGCCCATCTTCGATGGCTCGTTTGATGACATTACGCAAGACGATGACGTTCAGATTACAACTGCGCGGACTACGCCTGATCTTCAGTCGCTGGGTGATGAAGTCATTCACCTGAACTTTCCGAATCTGATCAAGCCGGATGTCTCCGAAATGCTTTCTCCACTGCTTGAGCATTGCGCGCTCGCCTATGATGACCCGGGGCTTTTTAGCTCCTGCCCCGGCACTGATGGCGTCCAAGTAAAGATCGGCATAAACCCCAAACCTTGGAGCGCGCCGGACTTGCGTATCCAACCCGGTGTCGCGGCGCTTGGTACGTAACGACTCCATGACGGCGACGGCTTGCGCAATTGTGCCAACAGGCTCGTTTTGTTTATCCGTCAGTGGAATTCGCTGCACCCTGTTCTTGCCAGTGATCGGATCGAAGACAGTCAATTGAGCGTAGTAACGATCGTTCCTTTTCCAAAGTCCGCGAATTGGTTGCTTGCGCCCGTCGCAGACTTTAGTAAACTTTGCCGCGTGACGGCTTTTGCCTCCAACTTGGTTTTTGTGTGCTGTGTTAGTGCTCACAGTTTCAGCGCCTTTCGTGCTGTTACACTAGCACAACAACTAGCACAGAATCAAGCCGAAGAGGCAAGAAACGACATATTTCACTGATTTATTGGTAGCCGATGTGGCGGAATTGGCAGACGCGCTAGACTCAAAATCTGGTACTCTTACGAGTGTGTGGGTTCGACCCCCTCCGTCGGCACCAACTCAATGCAATGCTTTGCGTTGCGACATTCTCCCCTAAATGGGGGACAAGTGCAGTACTGAAGCCCCCACTGCAGACTGTCTCCGTCCGCACCGCATCGTTCTCGTCCTTGAATCCTATCGAAAAACGAGGACGAGTGCGAAGTCATGCGCTGACATCCGCGACCACCTCAAAAAAATAGCCGCACGAAAAACTCCACTTCTGTTATCGTGCATCAACAGCATGGCGCACTTTGACAAAACTGAAAATCCACTCACCGCCGGCCAGCGGGTGTTTGAGCGTTATTACCTCAAGCGCACCCTCGGCGAGGGCGGCATGGGCGTCGTGTGGCTCGCTCATGATCGCGTGCTCGACCAACCCATCGCCCTAAAATTTCTCGCGCCCCACCTGGTTGATGACCGAAAGGAATTGGATCGCCTGAAAAGCGAAACCCGCCGCAGCCTCAAGCTCGCGCACCCGAACATTGTCCGCATCCACGACTTCATCCAGACACCGCAGGGCGCAGCCGTGGCGATGGAATACGTGGACGGCTGGTCGCTCTGGTCGTTGAAGGTGGACAAGCCCGGACAGTTTTTTGGCTCGGAAGAAATCGCGCCGTGGATTCGCGATCTTTGTTCCGCATTGCAATACGCACACACCGAGGCCGGCCTTGTTCATCGCGACGTGAAGCCCTCCAACCTCATCATCAATTCACGCGGCCAGCTCAAGATCACAGACTTTGGCTTGTCGCGCGAACTCCAACGCGGCCCCGCGCACTCCGCCTCACACGCGCCAGTCGTCGGCACGGATTGGTACATGAGCCCCCAACAATGGACCGGCGATCCGCCTGCCGTCTCCGACGACATCTATTCGCTTGGCGCGACCATTTATGAATTGCTCACGGGCAAACCACCCTTCTACGACGGCGACATCTTTGCACAACTGCACGAAGTCATTCCGCCCAGCATGACGGAACGATTGTTTGAGCTCGGCGTGAACGACCCCAACATTCCGTTGATCTGGGAAGAAACCATCGCCGCGTGCTTGGAAAAGGACGCGAGCCGCCGCCCCGTCAGCGCGCGGGATGTGGCCGCACGGCTCGGAATCATCACCCCGTAATGTCTGGCCGGAAATTGCCGGAATACCGTCGTCCTTGTCCCTGGTTTTATTGGACGAATTCAAGGACAAGGACAAGCAGTGAATGGCAGTTCCATTTACACCTGTTCGCCCAACAAAAAAGCCTGCAAACAAAGTTGCAGGCTTCTTGTTTTGGATGGTGGAGCCGAACGGGTTCGAACCGATGACCCCCACAATGCCATTGTGACGGACAAGCAACGCCCGCTTGTGTCAAATGATGGTCGGATTGATTAGTGCCTTACTTAGTGACCTACAAACTCACCTTTGCACCCCTGCCCTGCCCTTCGTGCCGACTACGTGAACCAGTGCGATACCTGGGCGACGCGATCGATTGCCTTCCGGGTGTCGTGCTTTGGTTCGGGTGAAAAGGTGTTGTCATTGTTTGACAAAACCTTTCGATGGCCTGCCGACTGTGGCCTTGTTCCGTGTGTTGTGCTTTGGTTTGGGTGGGGTGTTGTCATTGTTTGACAAAACCCCAAGCTGCTTGCCTTCCGGGTGTCGTGCTTTGGTTCGGGTGGATCGCTCTTATCATTGTTTGATAAAAGCGATTTTGCTTCTGTGCTCTTTTTGTCTCCGCCTGCGGATGACTTCTTCGCCCTCCCAATTTCTGCCAAGTCCTCCTTGTTCCCAAGCTCAAGCTCGATCTTCCATGCGTCCGTAAGGTTGCGACGGCCTCGGATGCCTTGCCGACGTCCTAGGATTCGATTTAAGACACTTTTGATTGTGTCGAGGGTGATTGATGCGGAGAAAAAGAAACCCGCCTGCGCACCCTTTCGAGTGATGGAATCGCAGACGGGCTTTTGAGGCGGTGGGAAAGAAATTAACCACGGCCTCACCTAGGGATGGTTGGCAACGACAAAACAAAAGCCGCTGACTCATTCCTGAATCAGCGGCGTGAAATGTTCAACCTATTTAGAGGATGCCAGTGCCGAGGGCGAACGCTTGAGGATGGCGAACACCGAACGAAACCCAGCGACGGCCATAGATGGAAACCAAACCCGACCCTGCCCCTGAGAAAATATCACTTATGCAATCCAGCGGGCCGTGGTTGCCAATAAGGAAGTTCGAGAAATCCCCGAGGAATATTTGCGAGGTGAGCGTGCTGCCGCCTTGGGTCAAGTTCGTCGGGATCTGCGAGGTGGTCAGTGCGCGGATTTTACGAATGTTTCCGTCGCCATTGACGCCCATCTCAAAGATTGGCGTCGCTGTGCTGGTGAAGGCCACGGTGCGGCTGAGGTCAACCGCGTGATTGCCGCGCAGGATATACGTCAAGTC
>CAMCWI010000184.1 GCA_945882065.1 Akkermansia muciniphila | reverse complement strand
CGCCATGTCCTCCAAGCCCGACTCAAAAAAGCGGGTGCCGCTTGGTTGTCGGATCATGCAGACCAGATCGCCCACCTGCGCGTCCTTCGCGCCAACCACCAATGGCTATCCCTCTGGAATTAGCCTCACCCGTCTTTAATCACACCCTGTTTCGTTGGGTGAGATTAAAAACGGGTGAACAACTGCCTATTTGTCCCGGAGCGCGGGCGGCCACTCGCTACAAACTTGTCACGCGCGGCGCGTTCCCTAAACTCCTCGCGCCATGACTCAAAACGAAGTTCTCCAGGTTTTCCGCAACACGGGCGCGCTGCTCGAAGGACATTTTGTCCTGCGCAGCGGTTTGCACAGCCGCCAATTCTTCCAATGCGCCCTCGCGTTGCAGCAAATGCCCATCGTTGAAAAACTCGGCGCGGCTCTGGCGGCAAAACTCAAGCCACTCGGTGCAGTCACGGTAGTTGCGCCTGCGATGGGTGGATTGGTAATCGGTCAGGAAGTCGCGCGGCAACTCGGCTTGCGCTTCATCTTTGTCGAAAAGGAGGAAGGTAAATTGGTTCTGCGGCGTGGCTTCAAGATTGCGCCGGGCGAAAAGATTCTCATCGTCGAGGATGTCGTGACCAAGGGCGGTCGCGTCCAAGAGACGCTTGATATTGTCCGCGCTCACAGCGGCAACGTCCTCGGCGTCGGCATGGTGGTGGATCGCTCCAATGGCGTGGTAAATCTTGGCGTGCCGATGTTTAGTTTGATCGCGCTGCAAGTGGAGGCGTTCGCGCCGGATAAACTCCCGCCTGACTTGGCGAAGAGTCCCGCCGTGAAACCGGGGAGTAAGTAGCGGAGCGCCGACTTCCAAGTCGGCACGAAGCAATTCGCAGGCAAGCTTGCCGGATGGGAAGCGGCGCTCCTCAACTGCGCCACTTTCCTCGCGTGCCAGCGCAAAACCACTGTGCCACGCCGTCGCGAGTGGCACAGGTTTCCCAATCCGCGTCATCCGCGTCATCCTTGGTTTCATTGGGGATTCGCGTTTTTTAACTACAAACTAACCTCGTGGCACGGGACTGGCATAGAGACGCTCGGACTTAAACCTGTCCGCAACACACAAAATAATTTTATGGCAAAAGTATTGGGCATTGATTTGGGAACGACGAACTCCTGCATGGCGGTCATGGATGGGGGCGAACCGCTCGTTCTGGAAAATTCCGAGGGCAAACGCACTACGCCCAGCGTCGTCGCGTTCACCAAGACCGGCGAGCGCATTGTCGGCGACGCGGCGAAGCGGCAGGCCGTCACCAACTCGCGCAACACGATTTACTCCGTCAAACGCTTCATGGGCCGCAAATTTGATGAAGTGGCTGAAGAGATCAAGCGCATGCCCTACAAGGTCGTGAAGGCTTCCAATGGCGATTGCGCCGTCGAAGTCGAAGTGGACGGCAAGGCCAAGCAATTTTCGCCGCCGGAAATTTCCGCGATGATTCTCGCCAAGCTCAAGGCCGATGCCGAAACGCGCCTCGGCGAAAAGGTCACGCAGGCCGTAATCACCGTTCCCGCTTACTTCAACGACTCCCAACGTCAGGCCACGAAAGATGCAGGTCGCATCGCGGGTCTCGAAGTGCTCCGCATCATCAACGAGCCGACCGCTGCGTCGCTCGCGTATGGTCTCGACAAGAAGAAGGACGAGAAGATCGCCGTGTATGACTTGGGCGGCGGCACGTTCGATATTTCCGTGCTCGAAATCGGCGATGGCGTCTTTGAAGTCAAAGCCACCAACGGCGACACGCATCTCGGCGGTGACGACTGGGACAATACGCTGATGGATTGGATTCTCGACGAGTTCAAGAAGGAAGCCGGCATGGACCTGCGCAAGCAGCCCGACGCGCTCCAACGCATCAAGGAAGAAGCCGAGAAAGCCAAGATCGCGCTCTCCAGCTCGACGACCTACGACATCAATCTCCCGTTCATCACGGCGGATGCGAGCGGGCCGAAGCACATCCAAAAATCTCTCACCCGCGCCAAGATGGAACAGCTCACCGACAGCCTGTTCGAGCGCACCATCAAGCCCGTGCAAGCGTGCTTGAAGGACGCAGGCATCAGCGCCGACAAGATTGACGAACTCGTGCTCGTCGGTGGTATGACCCGTATGCCGCGTGTGGTTGAAACCGCGCACAAACTGGTCAACAAGACGCCGCATCAAGGCGTGAACCCGGACGAAGTCGTCGCCATCGGCGCCGGAATCCAAGGCGGCGTGCTCAAGGGCGAAGTGAAGGACGTGCTCCTGCTCGACGTGACTCCGTTGTCGCTCGGCATTGAGACGCTCGGTGGCGTGTTCACCAAGTTGATAGAGCGCAACACCACGATCCCGTCGCGCAAATCGGAAATTTTCTCCACCGCCAGCGACAATCAGCCCGGCGTAGAAATCCACGTGCTCCAGGGCGAACGCCAGTTTGCCAAGGACAACAAGACTGCGGGCAAGTTCCAGCTCACGGACATTCCGCCTGCGCCGCGCGGTGTGCCACAGGTGGAAGTGACGTTCGACATTGATGCGAACGGCATCCTGCACGTCGGGGCGAAAGACCTCGGCACGGGCAAGGAACAGAAGATCACCATCACGGCAAGCAGCGGTCTCTCGAAGGAAGAAGTCGAGAAGATGCGCAAGGACGCGGAACTTCACGCCGACGAAGACAAGGCGAAGAAGGAAGAGGTTGAAACGCGCAACGAAGCCGACAACGCGGTGTATCGCACCGAGAAGATGCTCAAAGAAAACGGCGAGAAAATTTCTGCCGACGACAAGGGCAAGATCGAGAAGTGCGTGACCGACGTGAAGGAAGCGCTCAAGGGCACTGATGCCGCCGCAGTCAAGACCGCCAGCGAAAAGCTGAACGAAACCTGGCAGGCCGTGAGCACCGAGCTTTACAAAGCCGCCGCCGCGAAAGCGCAGGCGGACAAGACGCAAACCGGCAGCAGCGCCGGTGGCGAAGAAGCCAAGTCCGACGACAAAAAGAAGGACGAAGGTCCGATCATTGACGCCGAAGTCGTGGACGAGAAGAAGTAATTGATTCAGCAACCGCGAAACACGGGAAACACACGAACAATAATTTCGAGTGGTTAGCGTATTTCGAGGTTCAAAAACAATTTTCCCACCGCTCGGGCGGCGGGAGTTACTTAAACAGTGAACAAACCAAACAAACAGGAAAAAACTATGGCAGTTAAACTCAAACCCCTCGGCGACCGCGTTCTCGTGGAAGCAGTCGAAGAGAAGGAAACCAAAAAGGGCGGCATCATCATTCCCGATTCCGCTAAAGAAAAACCGACCGAATCCATCATCGTCGCGCTCGGAACGGGCAAGACGGACGACAACGGCAAGAAGATCGCCTTTGAAGTCAAAGTGGGTGATCGCATCATCGCCAGCCAATACGGCGGCAGTCCCATCAAGCTCGACGGCAAGGAATACAAAATCCTTTCCACGGACGACATCCTCGCGGTTGTCGGCTAAGTCTCTAAACCAAAATCTCAACTAAGAACTAAAATAATATTATGGCAGCAAAACAATTATTGTTCGACGAAGCAGCACGGCAGGCAATCCTCCGTGGCGTGAGCAAACTCTCGCGCGCGGTCGTCGCCACACTCGGACCAAAAGGTCGCAACGTCGTCCTCGACAAAAAATTCGGTTCTCCTACGGTCACCAAAGACGGTGTGACGGTGGCGAAAGAAATCGAACTCGAAGATCCTTACGAAAACATGGGTGCCCAGATGGTTCGCGAAGTCGCGAGCAAGACGAGCGACAACGCTGGTGACGGCACCACGACGGCGACGGTTCTCGCAGAAGCGATTTATCGCGAAGGCTTGAAGTTCGTCACCGCAGGCGCGAACCCCATCGGCATTCAACGCGGCATCAACAAGGCTGTTGAATCCGCCGTCGCTCACCTCGACAAGATCGCCAAGAAGGTCAAGGACAAGGAAGAGATCAAGCAGGTCGCAACCGTGTCCGCCAACTGGGACGAGACCATCGGCAACATCATTGCTGACGCGATGGACAAGGTCGGCAAAGACGGCACCATCACAGTCGAAGAAGCGAAGTCCATCGAGACGACGCTCGACGTGGTTGAAGGTATGCAGTTCGACAAGGGTTATCTCTCGCCGTATTTCGTGACCAACGCGGAGACGATGGAAGCCAAGCTCGAAGACGCTTACGTTCTGAACTTCGAGAAGAAGATCAGCAACCTCAAGGATTTGCTCCCGCTCCTCGAAAAGGTCGCGAAGGTCGGCAAGCCGCTCCTCATCATTGCGGAAGACGTGGAAGGCGAAGCCCTCGCGACTCTCGTTGTGAACAAGCTGCGCGGCACGATCAACGTGTGCGCCGTCAAAGCACCCGGCTTCGGTGATCGCCGCAAAGCGATGTGCGAAGACATTGCCATCCTCACGGGCGGCAAGTTCATCAGCGAAGACCTCGGCGTGAAGCTCGAAGGCATCGGTCTCGAAGACCTCGGCCGTGCGAAGAGCATCGTCGTGGACAAAGAGAATTGCACCATCGTTGAAGGCAACGGCAAGTCCTCCGAGATCCAGGGCCGCGTGAATCAAATCCGCCGCCAGATCGCCGAGACCACGAGCGATTACGATCGTGAGAAGTTGCAGGAACGTTTGGCGAAGCTCGCCGGTGGCGTGGCCGTCATCAACGTCGGCGCTGCGACTGAATCCGAAATGAAGGAAAAGAAAGCCCGCGTGGAAGACGCATTGCATGCGACGCGCGCCGCTGTCGAAGAGGGCATCGTGGCTGGTGGTGGTGTAGCGCTCATCCGCTGCATTGCATCCATCGAAGCGACGAAGGGTTCAAACGAAGACGAACAGATCGGCATCGGCATCATCCGCCGCGCCGTTGAAGCTCCGCTCCGCGCGCTCTCTGCGAACGCCGGTGTGGAAGGTTCAGTCATTGTTGAACAGGTCAAGAAGTCCAAGGGCAACGAAGGTTACAACGTTGCTACTGGCGAATTCGAAGACCTCGTGAAAGCCGGTGTGGTTGATCCGAAGAAGGTCACTCGCAGCGCGCTCCAGCACGCGGCCTCGATCTCCGGCCTGCTCCTGACCACGGAATGCCTCATCACTGAGATTCCTGAGAAGGACAAACCCGCAGCGGGCGGCGGCCACGGCGGTCATGGCGGCGGTGACATGGGCGGCATGGGCGGCTACTAAGTTGCTGATTAGAAAATAAATTCACAAAGCCCGGTCAGGAAACTGACCGGGCTTTTTTGTAGAAACTAATTGCTAACCTTGTGGGCACGGAGCGTCTGAATATAATTTATGACCATCTGGCCAAGAAATTTCGTCATCCCCGCCGCCGCCAACAGTCACGTTGTAATTGCAGACTCCATTGACGCAAGAACCATAATATTCCCAAACTATTATGGGTGCTGAATAAAAGCCATCCTCTACACATTCGGTTTCTGCACTGGTTCCAATACACCAAAAATTTGCTGCTCCTCCCTGATATCTGCAAGCTGGGTTACCATCCGGATCGTTGTGTTCACTGCTACACGGTCCAGCAGGTTTTTCCGAAGTATTAGAAGCTGTAGTATTGCATGCGTAGACTTTGAAACATGTGGTTACTATTGTTAGAACAACTCCCATGAGCAAGCTGATCGTTTTCCACTGCTTTATTGTTTTCATAATAACTTTCTTTCCTTTTGTTATTAGTGGTTTTTCTTCGCCAAGTATTTTCGCCCAACGAAGAAAATCGGTATGAGTGTAGACAACGCCATGTAAACAAGAACCATTCTTTTTTTGGCATTTGTCGTGGCGGTTGAACTCGATTGGTTCAGCCCTGCCGGTCGTGATTCAATTAATTTTTTCTGGCTTTGTTGTCTGTGCAGTTGCTTTTCATAAGCTGGAAGCTTCTTCACCTCATTTTTTGACAACCATCTTCCGACCGATTGATGTAAAAACGAGAAGACTGGTTGTTCATCCCAAATAAACCGCTCTTCTGCCACGGGAAGTCCTGTGGGAATTTCGGGAATAAGCGATGGGGGTTCAGTCTTCAATTCGAATCTTGAGACTTGTCCCTCCAACGTGCTGACCACATCCAATTCAGCAGAAGTGGCGGCATTTTGTCTCATTTGATACGATGTAAAACTGAATTTCTGGGGGAATGCGAAACTTTCCGTTAATTCAAAATTGTGAACTTGGTACATGTAATTCGTGTAACCATTCTCGTACGGCGGTGGCAAATGTTTCATAGACGGAGGTCGCACCCAGGCGTCGCGAGGTTCGTCCCAAGAACGCCACGAACCATCCATAAACATGGTGAGGCTTGAAAGGAAAAATGCCGATTCGTTGTTTCTTTTGACGTCCATCGGAAGTTTGAAATTCGCGTTGTTAAGGTCGGGCGAGTAAGGGAAAAAGATTTTCGGCTGTAGTTGAAGCCCGTTGGAAGGGAATTGGCACTGAGACACGAATGCCACCCACAGCAATTGAATCATCGGCTCTCCAAGCACAAAAGGTATTGGCCCCGGGCGTGCGGATGATGCACTTGGTGTCCAATTTTTCAGTGTGTCCGACCGCAGATATGTCACCGAAAAAATGTCTGAGCCTGAACTGCCCACATCAAATCTGAATTCATATCTCGCCGCCTTGCGTTCAGTTCGGATTCGCCAATTACATGAATCAAAATCAACTTGGAACCGAGTAACCGTGTTGGAAGAGACACCTTTTTGAAGAGGAAACTTGGCAGATGAAACAATTTCCCCCTCCGCGTGAAAGCGAACAGTCGCCCCAAATACACTTGTTGCCCCCGCAATCAGCAAACAGAGCAGGTAGCCTGTGAATTTAATGTTGGTGTCGGCTTGCATCTTTGGCAGTGGATTCGTTGATGCTATTGCAACCGTAAGGACAGGCCATGTCAACGGATTTAACGAACAGAAAAAGGCTGTTTTTTGGCGAGCGTGGATTCTTGCAATGCTTGCTTCCTAAGTGGTGCGAGTGATAATTCTTTTCATGAGAGCAAGTTTTTGGATCAGGTTGGCGTGTGCATTTCTTTTGTTTTTAGCGTTTGGCGGGTGGTTTCGCGAACGTGCGCGTGTCCAAAAGGCCGTATTGGATAAAGAGCAAATCGCGCTAAAGTTTGAAGAATTACTCCAGAGCCGTGCAAGCACTGACCTCTCTAATAATATTGACTTAGCGGAGTCAAATCCCGAAGTAATTGAACCAATAAGGCAGGGCGATTCAACATTAATTGCGCCCTCTAATTCGTCCTCGAATGGAGCAACCGCAGTTCCGCTATCGCTGCCAAACGTTGAGGCTGAAAAGTTGTTTGATCCGGGAAATACACTTCTTTCCTCCGACCTTGGCCTTCCCAACGGTGACACGAATGAACCACCTACATATACGGACCTACAATTGGAAACTTACCGCTGTTGTAATCAAATGTGTGAGATCAATATCGCAGCCGAGCGTTGGGCGGTCGATCATAACGGACTAATTCCCCCAAATTTAATGGAACTACGGGGCTATCTTGCTCCAATGATTTTGATTTGTCCCGGAAGTCGCCCCAATTCCTTAAGTGCCGCTTGGGAGCAATTCAAACCAGAAGATATTACCTATCAAATCAGCCCAAGCAGCCGTGGGAAGCAGTGGGATTTCCAGAT
>CAMCWI010000183.1 GCA_945882065.1 Akkermansia muciniphila | reverse complement strand
GGCTGGCTGGGTCGGCAGGCATTCAACTCGGCACTGGTGCGGGAGGTTCCATTTTGACCTTCTCCAACAGCAGCGCGACTGCTTGGAACGCCGGAACGCTCACCATCACCAGTTGGAACGGCAACCTTGCCGGCGGTGGCTCCGACCAGATCAGGTTCGGCACGGATGCGACGGGTTTGACCGCTGGTCAGCTCGCGCAGGTCTGTTGGATTGCGCCGAATGGCGGTGCGAATATCGCCGGAGCGCAGATCTTGTCCACGGGTGAAATCGTTCCAGGACTGCCCACGACCATCACCTCTACAACAATCGTTGGCGGACAGATTGTGCTCCAGGTCGTTCCCGGATTGCTGACGCAAACCAGCGTGGTGCAATGCGCCACGAACCTGACGCCGCCCGTCGTTTGGCAGAACGTCTTGACCAACACCGGGACGTTCAACTTCACGAACAATGCGAATCTGCCTGAGTCGTATTATCGGGTCTTCGTTCGTTGATGGATTGGGTGGTTGAGTGGGTCGTCGTCCGGCTGTCTGATTGGATCGGGCAGCCGGACGCTTTTATCACAATAAATAAAAATGAAAAACAGTTATTGCAACAAAGCTAGCGTGCCGCGAAGTGCGGCCTTCACCCTGATTGAATTGCTGGTGGTCATCGCCATCATTGCCATTCTGGCGGCCATGCTGTTGCCAGCGTTGAGCAAAGCCAAAGCCAAGGCTCAAGGCATCCAATGCATGAACAACACCAAGCAACTGCAGTTGGCTTGGACCATGTATACGGGTGACAATCAGGAGAAGATAGTGCTCAACACACCTGCGCCGCTCGTGCCGGAAGAGTGCTGGACGTTCGCCAAGATGACGTGGGCGGGCATCGACGAGACCGTCAATCCCGACCGGCTCAAGACTGGTCTCTTGGGGGAATATACTGCGAAGAGCGTTGCGATGTACAAATGCCCGGCGGACTCGACGCCAACGATTGACGGGAAGACACGCACTCGTAGCTACTCGATGCAGCGTTGGATGGGTTTCAATAACCCCGACACGACCTTCCAATCGCACCTCAAGACCACCCAAATCAAGAGGCCAACTGATATTTTTGTCTTTTTGGATGAACATCCGGACAGTATCAACGACGGTTTTTTTGCGGTAGATGGACCTGGCGGGAACACGATCGCGTGGTCGGACTTGCCCGCCTCATTCCACGGAGGCGCTTGCGGGTTTTCCTTCGCGGACGGCCACACGGAAATCAAGAAATGGAAGGATGCCTCCACGATTCAATCCGTGGACCGGGGCATCAAGGTCGGTGGGACTATTCTGACTACGGGCGTAAAGGATATAACGTGGGTGCTCGACCGGGCTACAGTCCGCTTAAAAGGCGCTGTGACTCTGCCACCTTGAAACGCAGAGTTGCTCCGCCTGCCCATTGGTGGTCGGAGTTCGCTCTCGTTGCTCGCTCGGCTTGTATCACCCGCGAAGAGAGGTGGCGGTGCCACAAACGCGAACGCTGTTCACCTCATTGGTTAATAGGGATTATTTTTTATTTATGAACGACTCATCTCCAGATAGGCGCGACTTCACTCGTCGCGAATTTCTCTCCACCGCAACTGCGGCAAGTGCGGGTCTGTGCTTGGCGGCTTCGACCTTGGTCGCGCCGTCAGTCGCCAACGCCCAGACTCAGGTCGCCCGCAAACGGCGCTTTGTGTTGGTGGGCGTGGGCGGACGCTCCCGGATGTACCGTGACGCCGTCCTCAAAACCTACGCCCAGCACTGCGAGATGGTCGGCTTCTGCGATACGAACGAAGGCCGGCTGAATCTCGCAGCGGCCAAGGCCCGCAAAATGGCGGGGGTGGACGTTCCATGCTACGCCGCCAAGGATTTTGACCGGATGGTGCAGGAACAAAAGGCGGATGTGGTGATCGTCGCGACCACGGATGCCGCCCACAGCGATTACATCGTACGGGCCATGGAACTGGGCTGCGACGTGCTCACGGAAAAACCGATGACCACGGACGAGACGAAATGCCGTGCGATCATTGATGCGCAGAAGAAAACCGGGAAAAGCTGCCGGGTGACTTTTAATTATCGCTATTCACCCGCCCGCACCCAAGTGAAGGATTTGCTCATGAGCGGCGTCATTGGGGACATTCTATCGGTGGATTTTCACTGGATGCTCGACACGTTTCATGGCGCGGATTACTTCCGCCGCTGGCACGGCACTAAGGCCAACTCCGGCGGCTTGATGATACACAAGTCCACGCATCACTTCGATTTGGTGAACTGGTGGCTCTCGGCGGTGCCGGTTTCCGTGATGGCCACGGGCAAACGGGAATTCTATACGCCAGCAATGGCCAAGCGCATCGGCTTGCAAAGTCATCACGAGCGCTGCTTGACCTGTCCGGAGAAGGCCAAGTGCGGGTTCTACCTCGATATCACCACACACAAGGAATACGCCGAACTCTATCACGCCCAGGAAAAGTACGACGGCTATTTTAGAGATCGTTGCGTGTTCCGCCCGGAGATAGACATCGAGGACACCATGAACGTGCAGGTGCGCTACAACACTGGCGTCACAATGGCTTACTCACTCAATGCTTTCAATTCTTGGGAGGGCTATCAAATTGTTTTCAACGGTACCAAAGGCCGGCTCGAGCACAAAATGGAAGAATTGGTGGCCGTCAATTCCAAGAACTCCAAACCGAAGCGCGAGGAGCGTGACACAACAATCCGCATCTGTCCGTTGCGCTCCGCTCCGTACGATGTTCCGGTCTGGAAGGGCCAAGGAATGCACGCAGGAGGAGACGACGTCATGCTCGACGATTTGTTCCTATCCGAGAAAAAAGCGGATAAATATCTGCGGGCGGCGGATCACTGCGCGGGAGCTTACTCCATCCTGGTCGGCGCGGCGGCCAACCGTTCGTTCATCAGTGGTGAAACGGTCAAGATTGCGGACTTGGTGCCCGGCATTCCGCTGCCGGATTATCCCGCCATGCCATCACCCACTGATCCGTTGCCCATGCCGGCCCGGAGTTGAACGAGGGGTGGAGGTGCAACTTGACCGCCACTGCCAACAATTAATGAAAGTGAAACTATTTGAACCCGTTGGCAGATGCGTATATCCAGAAAATCCATCTTCATTATCATCGGGGTCCTCGTGCTGGCCGCGATTGCGCTTTATGCAAACCGCGAGCGATTCCAGCCCGGCCCGATCCAGGTCACCCACCGCCTGCACCGGGTTGGGGGCCGCTTCGATGACCCCAGCGGCGTTGCGCCCATTCTGTTCGAACTGGACCGCAGCGCCCGGATCACCTCCATCAAAGTCGTGCTCGCTTCCGAGATTGCCACCAACAAGTACGCGCATCCGTTGTGGCACATGGTGGCTAACACGCGCACGGCGCCCATTCGCGGCTTCCTCTACGGGATGGAGATTCCGGGTATGCACACCGCCGTCAAAAATGCCACTGCCGATCAACTGACCATGGAACCAACCTACCGGCTTCTCATCGAGGCTGGATCACTCAAAACTCAATATGACTTCGATCTCGCTTCCACATTCCGGCGCCGGTGACGTTCCTCAGGTCAGGCTGGCCAGGCTGCGTTGCCCGAGAATCCACGGTGCTGGATTCTCCGGCTTCACGCTCATTGAACTGCTGGTCGTGATCGCGATAATCGCGATCCTCGCCGCCATGCTGCTGCCCAGCCTCGGTCGCGCTAAGGGTTCAGCCCACCGAACTGCCTGCCTCAACAACCTGAAGCAATTGGGATTGGCGGCCACCATGTATGCGGATGAGAACGGCGGACGTTTCTGCCCGCGACTGGAAGCCCAGCGTTGGCCCCAGTTCTATTACAGCAGTTACAAGAACACCGGCATCCTGCGCTGCCCTGCCGATGGTCCGCAACCTCCCGCCAGCGACATCACCTACAGCAATCAGTATCCCGCCGACGCCATGCCGCGAAGTTATATGATGAACGCTTGGAACGACTACTTCAAGAGCACCCTAACCGATCCCGACTTTCAGGCTTACATGACGGCCACCAGCCCGCGCGGTTTCAAGCCGACCCTCGCGCCTCATCCATCTGAGACCATTCTTTTCGGCGAGAAGCGGTCGCTGTCGTATCAATATTACATGGACTTGTGGGAGGTCGGCATCAGTCCAGACTTTCCCAATGTGAAACTAGGCAACGACGAGACCGAACTGGAACAGGGACGCCATGCGGGGCGCGGCCCCACCACCCGTCTTGGCGGGTCGAACTACCAGATGCTCGATGGCAGCGTGAGTTACATCAAATACTGGCGTGCCTTAGGGAAAGAGATAAACCAGTGGTGTACGCTCGATAAAGACCGGTCTAGCCCCATATATTTGGTCACGTATTAAGGAGTGGCTCGTAACGAGTGTCCAAACTGGCCAGTGAGTCCCAAGGAAATGGCCGGAGCGATGAGAATTGCAGTCTATGAAACGCTTGAAAAATATTTTCAATCCAAGACATGGAATCAGTCGCAAATGCGCTGGCCTGATTGCCGGTGGCTTGGTGCTGCTGACCTCATCCGCTGCTCCGGCCCAGAGCTGGTTTTTTAATTGGGACGGGACGACCGACATCACGTGTGTGCCTACGATTGAGGGTAACAACGCCTTCTTTCAAGGCGTGGCACTCTACGACAACAGCGTCCCCACTAACGCGCCCTCCGCCAGTACGAACTTCTATTGGGAGATTGGGGACAACGGCAGCGGCGGCAAAGCCTTCCGCCAGGTCGTCACAGGGCCTACTGGTTTTCGCTGGGACGGCTATGGCTCGCGGCCGGAATACTACCGCGGTCCGTGTGATACTTTTGCCATTGAAAACCTTCGTCCGGATCGCAGCGCCTTCACCATCGCCTTCCGGATCAAGGCCGAAAACTGCACCTCGACGACCAAGGTGCGATTCTTCAACTGCGAATTCGAGACCACGGTGCTAAACCCGTTCTGGCCTTCTGGCGGGGCCTACGAGCCTTACTACACTTTCCGCGTGGAGTTCAGTCTGCAGAAGGACGCGATCAACAGCGACATCTGGCTGGTGGATCGCGACAGCACCAAACTGTTCAAACTGAAGGACGGGAGCACGAATGATTGGCACACCATCTGGGCAACGTGCGAGTTGCCGCCTTTTCCGTACTCGACGACAAAAAGCGTCTATCGTCTTTGGGTGGACGGCACGGAAGTGAACTGGAATGACTTCGACCGGGGCGGTTGGTCCGATTGCGAGGTCGGCTGGACTCCTACCGTGGGCCGATACGCCACGTTCTCGCTCGATTACCTCAGCTATACTTATGGCGCGCATCTACCAGGCACAATCCCCATCCCTTCCGAACGCATCGTCGCTCCGACAAACTTCATCTCAGCAATCAAGACCTACGCCGATGGCACCCCGATTGTCCTGACCAACAAGGTCGTCACCGGCATCTTTACCGATCCGCGGTTGAAGATGAAATACTACTACGTTTCCGAAACCAACGGCTCGGACGGCATTAAAGTTCGCCACCAGACCGGCAAAAGCCCCCAAGCCGGCGGGTCCAACGCCACCCTGGCCTTGGGGGACATCGTATCCCTCAAAGGCGGCCTAAGCTCAGCCGAATGTGAGAAGCAGATTTCCGCGTACGAAATCACTCGCACGTCCGCCGGAGCCGCCGTGCCCGCTCCCGCCACGGTGACTACCGCCAACCTGGTGCAATCTTACAACGCAGCGTTGCTCGCCAACTCGCCCGCGCAGCTTCTGGCCACGGCTGTAACCGGGATCGTGACCAGCGTCACCGGCACGAACCAGATCTCGGACTCGGGAAAGAATTGGGCGGTCAACTTCTGGAAGAACACAACCGTCTTTCTGCCGCCAACCGTTGGCCACCCAGCCCTCTACTATTATGTCCTTTCCAACAGCGCAAACACGCTGACCCTCTCGCACCGCACGATCCGTCCAGACTTTAACGTCGCACCGAATATCGTGGCGAACGGGGTGCTTGCCGGGGATGCGTATGAGTTCGCGGGCGGCCAGCCAGTTGGGCCGCGCCTAGACGGCCGCCGGCTGCGCCTCATCGGAACGGTGACTGCGACTAATGCGACCGCTGGTTACTTTGACATCAACGACGGCGGCCCGGGCGGGGAGGTTCGCACACTTCAGGATATTTGGGATACGATCAACTACGGTGGAGCGTGGACGCCTCCGGCGGGACTGCGCGTAAAGTGGGAGGGTCTGATGCCGGCCTTGGGGTCTCATTTGTCGGTCAAAGGCAGCGTGGGCGCGGAGCGCTTCAAACACCAGGTGTCCACCACGATCAACGGGTCGGCCCGCGACGAAGTCAAGGTGGACAAAGTCTATGCCCTTCTGGGTGCTGACACCTTCGTTCCCTTCTCTGATCCGGTCTTCACCTTCGCCTCCTTTACCCCGACTGGCTTCCTTGCCAATGTCTCCGTGATCGCCGGGGAGCCCTACCGCCTTCGCGCTTCCACCGACCTTCAAACTTGGGTTGATTTGACCAACTTCGTCGCTCTCGGCGCTAGCCAACTCTTGCTTGACCCTGGCGCCACCAATCTGGACCGCCGCTTCTATCGCGTTGAGTCACCTTAGCCATGTCGAATGTTGAACTGCAAAATTCTCCAACGACCAAGGCTCTCCTCGGACTGCTGATTCTGTCCGTCGTGGCGGCGGCGGTCGCCACAGTGGTTGTCAACCGCGACTCAGCCACTACGGCGGTGGCCCGGTGTGCGGAGTTGTTTTAATAACCTGAGAGTTCCAATGCACAATAATAGCGGACATCCCAATCGTAGAACCTTCTTGAAAACCGTCGGCGTTGCCAGCACTGGCATGATGCTGAGTGATTCGGTGATGGCTGATAGCGGTACGCTGGTGCCGAAACGCAAGCTGGGGCGGCACAACGAAATGGTTTCTTCCTTGGGAATTGGCGGGCACACGCTGGCCAAGGCGAAAACCATTGAGGAGGCCACGCGGATTGCGCATGAGGCGATTGATCTGGGGGCGACATTTTTTGACAACGCCTGGGAGTATCACAATGGCCGGGGCGAGGAGTGGATGGGAAAGGTTTTGGAAGGCAAGCGTGACAAGGTCTTCCTCATGACAAAAGTCTGCACGCACCGTGAGGGCCAGCAAAGCAAGGAAAAGGCGCTGGCGATGCTCGCGGAGTCGTTGCAACGCCTGAAGACCGATCGTCTGGATTTGTGGCAGATTCATCAGGTGGGTTCGGAAGCCGAAGCAGACGCCATCTTCAAACCCGGCGGAGTGTTGGAAGCCATTGAGCAGGCCCGCAAGGAAGGTAAAATCCGGTACTGCGGTTTCACCGGCCATCTCAATCCGAAATTTCATCTTCGCGTTCTCGCCCACAAATATCCCTTCGATGCGGTGCTGCTACCGTTGTCGGTTTTTGATGCCCACGCTGACGGTTTTCAAAAGCTGGTCCTGCCCGAGTTGATCAAACAAGGGATCGCACCTCTGGCCATGAAAACCATGGGTGGCAACGGCAAGCCGGTCACTGATGGCGCGATCAAGGCCGAGGAGGCGTTACGCTACGCGTTGAGTTTGCCCATCACCACGTTGGTCTCGGGAATTGATACGATGGAATGGTTGAAGCACAACGCCCGTGTGGCCGCCAACTTCAAACCTTACTCACCGGAGGAAATGCAGGCGTTGGAAAAGAAATGTTCCGGTCAGGGTCAATATGAGCCGTACCGGAAATGGGCTTATCTGGATGGCAAAGG
>CAMCWI010000182.1 GCA_945882065.1 Akkermansia muciniphila | reverse complement strand
ACGCGTGAGCTTTGGCCGTCGCCCACCAATCTGCGCGTGACATTTTTTCAAATGCGAACCATTCCCCCGTCATCAACCGATGCCCCAGTGTCAACGCGCCAAAGAAAATGAACGGCATCATAGGCGGGATAGAGATATTGCTCGCCAATGCGGCCACTGCTTTGTTCAAGCGCAGCCGGTGCGCGATCCAAAGAACGATCAGCAGTTGCAGCCCCCAGAGTGGCGCGATTCCGAAGAACAATCCCAAGCCAACCGATCCCGCCAGCCTGCCCGGTTCATGCGCGTTGTCGGCAAAAAATTCATGGATGATGTGCCAGAACTTATCCTTCCGACCAAACGACCAATCAACCCGCAGCGACAGCGGCACCAACCACGATTGCAACACGAGCAGTATGTTCATGTGGGTGATGTGGACGAAGTCCCGCACGGTGCGGAAATGTGACACGCCGGTTTTGCCCGGCTCATAGGTGCACTTCACAAGCACGGGGACAATCTGAGTTCCCACCCACGCCGCACGCACCATGAATTCCAATTCATACGCGTAGCGACCCGAACGAATCTTCAACTGCTGCACGAGCGACAGCGGATAACAGCGGAAGCCGCATTGAGTGTCGCTGAGCGTCACACCCGTCTCGACTCGATACCAAAACGTGGAGATAAGATTTGAACGCTGGCGATGTTTCGGGCAACCCGCCGCCACCAAATCCCGCACACCGACGAGATAGGCATCCGGTTGTGCTGTGGCAGCGACGAGAAACTCTGGCAAATCCTCCGCGAAGTGCTGACCGTCCGCGTCCATCGTGATAACGTGTGTGAAGCCAAGTTCAATCGCACGTTGAAAACCTGCGCGCAACGCTGCCGCCTTGCCGCCGTTCTGTTTCAACCGAACCACATCGCAACCCGGCAACTCAGGCAGCTTCTCCGTCGAGCCATCGTCCACCACGATCACTGGCGCGTGTCGCAACGCCGCGAGAGCGACAGCCGCGACGGTCGCAGAGTGATTGAAACATGGGATAACAACGCAGGGTTTCATCGAAGATCCACAAACGTCCGACGCTTCCGCGCGGTTGGCGGCATCTGCAATAATTCTATCTCTTCGCGTGTTGCAGTGCGTATCTGTGGCGCGATTTTGGCCCGCGCTTGAAATGTTTCCCGCATTGCCAACACAGATGCTTCACCGTGAATCAGCACTTCAATCGCGTCAGACAGTTCGCTCTCCTTCCGCGCAATGATGACGAATGCATCCACGCCTGCGCTCTGTTCCAACACCGCAGTCAGCGTGGACGGATACAGCGACGTGCCTTTGAATTTCAGCTTTTGATTTTTTCGCCCCACGATTGGGCCTAGTCTTGGTGTAGTGCGTCCGCAAGAGCACGGCGCGCGAAACAACGCAGCGCAATCGCCCGTGCGATAACGGATCACCGGCATCGCCTCCACGCCAAACGTCGTCGCCACGACTTCGCCGACTTCGCCATCGGCCACGGGCTGGCCCGCGTCGTCGAGAATTTCTATGTGCAATTGATCCTCGTGCAGATGACCGCCCTGGCCTGCGTCACATTCGCAAAGAGAGTTCGCGAGTTCAGTCACACCGTACGTTGAATAAACTTTCGCGCCCCACGACTCTTCGATGGCTTTACCAGAAGTGTTCAATGCGAATGCGGCGTCACGTATCGGCTCACCGATGCAGACCGCCTTCTTTACGGAAGAATTTTTCAGATCAACTCCCGACTCGCGCGCCTTGTCCGCCACGAGCCGGAGAAAAGACGGCACGCCGACGATTGCCGTCGGCTGCACGCGTTGAATCATTTCCAACACGAGCAAAGACGACGACGCTCCCGTGCGAACAACGCCGCAACCGATTTCACGCAAGCCCAACCAATACGCCAGCCCCGCCATGAAACAACGATCCATCGCTACGGCAACAAGCACCGTGTCACGCGCCGTCAAACCGACGCAGTCGAACGAGAGCTTTTCGTTTCGCGCAAGCCGGCGCACGTCCGCATCGGTGAGCATCCAGAGCAACGGCTCTCCCGTAGTGCCACTGGTTGTGACGAGCTCGGCTATGCGTTCACGCGGGACGCAGAGGAAATCTAAGTTGCGCTCGGACAAAGTCGTTTTGTCCAGCAACGGCACTTCCGATAACGCAGGCGGGCCGTTTATACCGCGCAACGATTCGCGGTAGAAAGGCGCGTTCATTTTCGCGTGGCGAAATGTCTCGGCCCAAAGTTGATCAAAGGATCGCGTCATCTGAGTGGCGAGGATTTTAGATAATCAGCGACCAGATTGCCAGCCGCCGCACCAGTCGCGAGACAACAACCCATGACACGCGCGCTGGCAATCGCGTCCACATCTGCACTGAGGGTTTTGCCCGCTATGAAAAGATTTTCGACCTGTGCTGCGCGGAGTGAGCGAGCCGGAATCTCGTAGTGCGTGCCGGGCGACAGATATCGAAAACGCACCGCGCCGTTCGCATCCCATTGCTCAATCGGCCACGCGCAGCGAGCGACGGCGTCGGGAAACTTTCGACCAGCCAACACGTCTTCGCCGGTCAGAACGTATTGCCCGACAATCATCCGCCCGGCGCGGTGAGCAGTGATGATTTTGTCGAGCGAGGTTTCGCACTGCTCGAATCCGCGCACGTTGGCGCGTAGGAAGGCGATAAGTTGGGGCACTTGCTCGGCGAGACCCGCGAACTTGGCGGTGAAAGTCTGAGGCTCAAGGCTGGCTTGAAGGTTGAGCGAGGGAAATCCAGCGCGAGCCAGCGGCAACAACACTTGCGCCATGTCGGCTGGAGTCGTGAGGGATTTCCACACTTTACAAAGTGTGAAAATCACGGCGGAGGCTTGAGTAGTTTCGTCTGTGGCGAAAGTTTCCGCGCCGATGGCTCGCGCCACTTCCGCCGTACCGGTGCAATCAATCACTGCGCCGACTTCAAAGCCGTTCAGCCGCGTGATGCGGCCTCCATGAACCACGACATCCGCCAGCGGTGTGTTGAATTGCGCGCGCAGATTGGGCGTGGTGGAAATAAATTCCTCTGCGAGTGAACGGAATTTTTCCGGGCGATACGGCAGAACGAAAACTTTCCCCATCTTGACGGGTGCAGATTCAGCGACGGCTTGCGCAAACTCGCGCCCGAAACCGTCATTCAGTATTTTGCCTGCGTCATCATACAGTCCGCAGAGAGTTGTAATTCCGCTAAAGCCACCCGTGCCGCCGGGCGCGGAGCGTGAGTCGAGTATGAGCGTGGAACATCCAGCACGTGCCGCACAAACCGCAGCGACGATTCCCGCTGCGCCGCTGCCGATGACCGCGATGTCTACTCGCGTTTTCACGGGTTGAGCAAGCGAGCGCGAAGTCCTTTGGCAAACGATCCGGCTTCGGCAGCAGAGAAATGTGTCTCCAGATGAAAGACCGTGACACGCAGTTCGCCACGGAAGGAATAGAAGATCGCGCCGATGCCGGGCGATGGTGTTGTGGCGCCAACGTGCGTGAAGTCATGGATGTTCGCGCCGCAAAATGAAGTGAGCAGCGGCGTTACGGCAGCGGTGTCGCCGTAAAAGAACGAACAGATTTCCCCGCGCAAACCGGACTTGAGTATCCACAGATACGGCGCGAGTGGCAGACAGCGGGAAATTTCTCCGATAGCCACGCCCGCCTCGATCAATCCGTCGCGCATGGCTTGCGCGATCTGCGGCTTGAGCGCAGCGACGGCCGCGGCGGTCGTATCGAGATGTTGCGGCAGAAACTGTGTCATCATCATCGTGACCTGATTGCAAAAAAGCGGTTCGACGCTGCCCTTGGCGCGAAGGCTGACTGGCACGGGCAAAACATAGCTCTGGCTGGGCGAGCCGAGGCGTTGCTGCAACTGATGCAACTCGATCATCGCAGCGGCCGCGTGAAACTGCGCCCCGCCAAGCGCACCACAAATTTTGGAGGCGTTGGCACGTACGCGAGCAGTTTCCTCGGCGGAGAACCGTTCCACACAGAAACGCTGCGCTTTTGGGGCGTCGGGAAAACGCACGCCGACGGTGCGGGGCTGGGCTTTTACGAATTCGTCAAACTGCAAAACGCTTTTGCGCGCGAGTTTGAGGCGTTCGATGAAAGTTTTTCTTGGTCGCGTGGAAACCGGCTGCTCAAGCGCAGGCAACGGAACATCATCGCGCCCAACGAGTGCAACAAAATGTTCCGCGCTGTTCGCGTCCATGAGCATGTGCGCCCAGGTGAAGATGACATTCATGCGCCCACCGTCGCGCGCGACGAGGTCGAAGCGGAAGAGTTCGCCGCGCTTGGGGGCGAGTGGCTCGTCGCAGAGTTTTTCGCGCAAACCAGACTGCTCACGATGAACCCTAACTTGCGGCAGCGGCGCATTTTCCTGAGGAAGTTTCCATTTCGGCATCAGCCAGCCGCCTGGACGGGCGCGCAAGATCGGATGGCGAGTCACCAACTCGGCGATGCGTTTGCCCAAAACATCGGACGAGATTGCGGAGTCGAGTTCGAGTTCGATCTGGCAGGAGTTGCCCGCGTAGCCGCGCCGTCGCATCTCATGATCGAATCCGAGCATGAGATAATCACAACCGTTGAGTGGCAGGTCACCGGGCATTGAGGATGCGGGCAGCGGTGGCGGCGAGGGAGCGGACGTTTTGAAGCGCGTCGCCGGTGATCTCGCCTTCGGGAATCCAGAAGCCATAGCTCTGTTCGATGAACAGCAACACCCGCACAAGCGACATGGAATCAAACCCAGACGCGATCAGATCGGTTTCGGGCGTGACCACGACGTTGCCTGCGAACACTTCGCGTTTCAGGAAGTCGAGCAGTTTTGTTTCGATTTCTAGCGGTTCAATCATTCAAGCCACCGAAGCGGCGCGGCGAATCTTGCCTGTGACAGGCGTGCGTGGCAAGGCGGCGACGATGGTGAATCGCGTGGGAATCTTGTAGGACGCCAGATGCTCGCGGCAAAAGGCATGGATCGTATAAAGCTTTGCATCGGGCGAATTCAACACGACTTCGGCTTCCACAGTTTCGCCGAGGTGTGGATGGAGTTTACCATAAACGCGGGATTCGCTCACTGAGGGATGACGATTCAACACCGCTTCAATCTCTTCGGGGAAAACTTTGCGGCCAGCCAGATTGATGACGGCGGTTTTGCGAGAGAGCAGGAACAGAAAACCATCTTCGTCCACACGCCCGATGTCGCCGGTGAAGAACCAACCATCGCACAACACTTCTTCACGCGGAACCCACGGCGCGACATACGCATCGAAGATTCCCGGCCCGAGCACGGCGAGTTCGCCACAGCCGTCCGCGTCTGGATTGACGATGCGCAATTGAAAATCACCCGCGACTTGCCCGACGGAATCCGACTTCTTACGCGGCGCGGCTGTGTTCAACGCCACAAGACCAAGCTCGATCACTCCGAGGCCTTGAACTAGTGGGTGGTTGTAACGCTTGAAGAAATCGTTGGCAACATCTTGCGGAAGCGCGCAGGTGGTGGAGACAGCCAGACGCACGGAGGGAATCTGCACGGCGGAATTATCCCGTGCCCACATCGAGAAATGAAACGGCGCGGCGTAGAGCACCGTGCCCTTCCAGTGATTCACCGCTTCGAGAAATGGTTTTGCCGTGACATGTCGCGCCAACACAATCGTTGCCCCGGCTTCGATGTACAACACGATGGTGATGAGAAAGTGATGCGCCATCGGCAGACACCAGATCACCGTGTCGTCGGGCGTGATGCCGAACGCTTTGTTCGCAGAGAGGACGCGATCACGGACGGTTTCGTGCGAAAGCGCGACGCCTTTGCGCGCGCTTGTTGTGCCGGAGGTGAAGCGGATGAACGCGAGGTTGAGTCCGTGATTATCCGGCGGCGTGGCGGGATTGAGTTTGGTGAAATAACAATCCGGCGCGACGACAACGCTGTTGGTGCGCGGTTTTGGCGTCAAGATTCCCGCCAACTGCATCGCCACCGCGATCTCCTCGATCTCTTCCTCCGGACATTCGGTCGGCACGGGCACGACTACGAGATTCAGCCGCCACAGCGCAAACGTCAGCGCGACATACGCGATGCCGTTGGGAAACGCCAACCCTACTCTGCTGCCAGTATCTATATGCAGCGACCGAATCTGCGCCACCAGTTCGCCGACTTGCCGCGCCAGTTCGCCGTAAGTGACGACCGTACTTTCCTCTACAAGCGCAGGCTTTTGAGGCCAGCGCGCGGCAGTCTTTTCTATCAACTCAGTCAGATTCATTGGTTAAAGGCTGCTGAAAAGTGGCAGAATCCAGCCTTGCTGACCAACGTTTTTGGTTTGGCGGCTTCCTCAAGATGACTCACCGCATGTTTGTGCGGATAGACGCATCTGACAACCCTGCTAGAGTCAGATTGTTCCAGTTCAGAAACCCAAACAACGTATAAACGAAGTATGAAAATCTATTCAAAAACAATTGCAGCCAGCGTTCTGGCAGTTCTCGCGCTGAATGCACAAGCCACAACTTATAGTGACACTCTTGGCGGAAACGTCTGGACCGACGGCGTCGCGGACATCACTTCCGTGGAAGTCACCCACAGTGCGACAGATTTGATCTTCAAGATCAATGTCAACGGCGACCCCGTCGCCGCTAACTACGCCAAATATCTGATCGGCCTTGATACGGCGGTCGGCGGAGACCCAGCAGGCAACGGCTGGAGCCGTCCCATCGGAATGTCCTCGGGGATGGACTACTGGGTTGGTAGTTGGGCGGATTCGGGTAACGGAGCGGAAGTTTACAAATACACGGGAAGTTGGAGTCTTCAAAATGCAACCTATGGGACTCCCGGTGGCCTGAGCTTCAGCAAAGACACGTCCTCCGTGACCATTTCTTATCCCTTCGCAAGTCTGGGACTGAGCCTCGGCAACACCTTCACTTTCGATGTTTACACCAGCGGTGGCGGGGCGGGCGATGGTGCGGTGGATGCCTTGTCCAACCCAAATCAGACCATTGCAAATTGGGGTGACAACTACAACTCCGGCAGCCTGGTCAGTTCCTACACTTTGACAGCAGTGCCCGAACCGACTTCGCTCGCGCTGCTCGGCATCGGTGCTTCGCTGATTATCGGTCGCATCCGCCGCTGTTAATCCGACTGCATTTCTTTCAAGGCCGTTGCGCATTCGCAACGGCTTTTTTCTTTTGGCCGTGATCGGTTTTGTAGGCGACGAGGTGACGAGTCGTTTGAGCAAAGCACTCCTGACATCGTGCCCTACAGTTCCAGTAGGACGACACTTTTCTTCGGGGTCACCGACTCTCCGCATGAATGTGCGGGTGGCCGAACCGCTTTCAACATTGCTTCGCCCCGCAAAAATCGGCTCACTCTCCATGCAACCAATCTGGCTACACACATGAACAAACCCCGTCTGTCCTTCTGGCAAATCTGGAACATGAGCTTTGGCTTCCTCGGCATCCAATTCGGCTGGGGTTTGCAGATGGCCAACATGAGCCCCATCTATAAGTATCTCGGCGCCGCAGATGATCAGATCGCCAAACTCTGGCTCGCTGCGCCGCTCACGGGTTTGCTGGTGCAACCCATCATCGGCGCGATGAGCGACCGCACTTGGTGTCGGCTCGGACGGCGGCGACCTTACTTTCTCATCGGCGCAATCCTTAGTTCGCTCGCACTCATCCTGATGCCGAACTCCGGTTCACTCGCTGAATGGCTAATCCCGCACCTGCCGAAGTTCTACATGGCGGCGGGACTCCTTTGGATTTTGGACGCGAGCATCAACGTCAGCATGGAACCCTTCCGCGCCTACGTTGCCGACAAGCTTCCAGAAGAACAACGCGGCATGGGCTTCTCAATGCAAAGCTTCTTCATCGGCGTCGGAGCAGTCGTCGCGGGCATGTTGCCCTACATGCTGAAGAACTGGTTCGGCGTCAGTGATGCCGCCGA
>CAMCWI010000181.1 GCA_945882065.1 Akkermansia muciniphila | reverse complement strand
ATAGCCCCAAGTCAAACCAACGGCTGTCCCTTGGTCGAGGGCTTTCGTCGGCCTTCGCTACGCTCAGGCCTCCTCAACCCCTCGACCAAGGGACAGTTCCAACCGCCATATCACCGGTCCCCTTTTGAACTCGCAGCCGTCCCCTTTTGCTCCCGCCCCGACAGTGAAAAGCGGTTGCGGAATGGCGGCGACTTCAGGCGAGCTCCGAGAGTAAGCAGCAAGCCGGGAGGGGAAATGAGTGGCTGGCATGGGCGTAACTACTAACTGACTGTCTGTGACTGTACCGTAAACTGACTTTTAACTGACTGTTCTTTCACTGGCCTTGCCTCGATTTGGCGGACAGGAGTTGAGTGGTTGAGGCATGGGGAGTTTTTAGTTTTCCAAACAAAACTATTGCGCCCTTCGTCGCATCGGCGTAAAAGAGTTATTGTCCGTAAAATCGTGGGAAAAGTAGGGAAGTAACAGCCAAACCGCACAGCGTCTAATCTCGGTTCCTCACCAATTAGTTGTGCAGTCGGCGGGCGTAGCCACAATATCGTGTGGTTTTCGCTTTACAGGTCACAACCAGTTTGGTTTCGTACAACTCACATACAATATGTATCTCAAAAACTTAACTGTTTTGGGTTTTAAGTCCTTCGCGGACAAAACCTCGTTGAATTTTCAGCCCGGCGTCACGGCGATTGTCGGCCCGAATGGTTGCGGTAAATCGAACGTCTCCGACGCCATCCGCTGGGTGCTCGGCGAGCAATCGGCCAAGGCCCTGCGCGGTGGCGAAATGGCGGACGTGATTTTCAGCGGCACGGACGGACGCAAACCCGTCGGCATGGCGGAGGTTTCGCTCACCATCGGTGACGTGGATCAGGAACAATTGCGCGCCGCTGGCATCGAGCTTTCTTACAACGAAGTCACACTCACGCGCCGTGTCTTCCGCGATGGCGGCAGCGAGTATTTCATCAACCGCACGCCGTGTCGCCTCAAGGACGTGCAGCAACTTTTCATGGGCACGGGCATGGGCAAGACGAGTTACTCGATCATGGCTCAGGGCAACATCACGGCGATTCTCTCCACCAAGCCGGAAGATCGCCGGATGATTTTCGAGGAAGCCGCTGGCATCACGAAGTTCAAATCGCAGAAGAAAGAATCGCTTCGCAAGCTGGAAGCCACGGAGCAAAATCTTTTGCGAGTGGCCGATCTCATCCGCGAAGTGAAGCGGCAGATCGGTTCGCTGCAACGGCAGGCGGGCAAGGCGAAACGCTTCAAGCAGATTCAATCCGAGTTGCAGCATCTCGACACGCAACTCGCGCGGCATCAGCTCGACGTGTTGCTCGGCGAGATTCGTGATCGTCAAACTGCGGTGGACACTCTCCGTAGCGACATCGAAACCGAATCCGCCGCGGTGTTGCGATGTGAAGACGAGATCATGCAATTGCGTGAACGTCTCTCCGAACTCGAACACGAAATCGGCATCGCCCAACAACGCGGCCTCGAACTCAAGAGCGAGATTGATCGTCACGAGAGCCGCGTGCAGTTCAACGAGGAACGCCTCGCAGAATTCGCATCGCAGAACACGAAGTCCACCGCTGAAATCACGGAAGCCGAGGAACGTCGCGGTTTTGCGGCGAACGAACTCGCGTCGGTGAAAGAGCGCATGACCGCTTCCGAAGCCACGCTCGCCACGCATCGGGAAGCGTTGAAGACGCGGCAGGCCGCGTTGCAACAGATCGAGAACGAGATTCGCGGAGGGCAGGAACAATTGCGTCAGGCGCAGTCGGATGCTTTTGCCGCTGCGCAGGATTTGACCCGCGTCCGCAATGAAATCAACGCACTGGACTTGCAGAAGCAGGGCAATGTGGTGCGTCTCGAAAAACTTTCCTCGGAGAAAATCCAGTTGGAGGAAGAACGCAGCGGACTCGAAACCCGCCTCGCGATGTTTGTGGCGAACGTGGAGACGGACAAACTGAGCGTCGCGACCAAGCGCGGCTCGGTGGAGCAGCGGCAGGCGCGCTTGAAGGAATTGCAGACGGAGTTGCAGCAATCCGGCACCGAGCAGGACAAGCTTTTGCAGCAACAGGCGGAGAAGCGTTCGCGCCTCAACGTGCTCGAACAGTTGCAAGGTTCGCATGAAGGATTCAGCGCGGGCGCACTGGCGGCGTTGCGCAAATCGCAATCGGTCATCGGTTCGCTTGCGGATCGTATTCGTGTGCCGGATCAATATGTCATCGCGATTGAGAACGCGCTCGGTCACAACCTCCAACTTGTGCTCACCGAGCAGCCGGAAGCCGCGCAGCAGATTCTTTCCGATCTCGCGAATACCAAGGCGGGTCGCGCGAGCGTGGCAGCGTTGTCCATCAAGCACACCGATGAAAGTCAGTTGTCCTTCACCGGCGAAATGTCCCCGGCAATCGGCGCGCTCTCGGAAAAAGTTTTGAGCGAAGGCGAGATCGTTCATGCCTTGAGCGTGGTGCGGACTGATCCCTCGGTGGAGAACTTGTTGAAGTCACTGCTCGGTCGCACGTTCATTGCGGGCAATCTTTCCACGGCGACGGCGCAAATCCAAAACGGTCACGCAGGTTGCGACTTCGTCACGCTCGGCGGCGACTTGTTGAATCGTCACGGCATTTACACGGGCGGTTATCTCAATGGCAACGGCAACAGCAAGGCGCCGTCCTCAATTCTGGGTCGTAAGAATCAGATCACGGAATTGCAGACGAGTGTCGCTGACTTGATGGAGAAGGTTGCCGAGGCGAGCCGCAAACGCGGCGCGCTCTTGAGCGAGCAGACGGAATTGCAGGCCAGCTTGCAGGAAGCGCAGACGGAATTGCGCCAGCAGGAAGTCGCCATCGCCACGCGCGAAGGCGAGTTCAATGCGTTGCAGAATTCCAATCGTTTGCTGCATCAGAAGATTGAAACGGTCGTCTATGAAGTGACGAGCCTTGCGGCGCAGGAAAAGGAAGGCAACGACAAGCGCGCGCAACTCGTCGAGCGCGCCACCATCCTCGCCACCAAGGAACACGCGGCGCAGGAAACGGTCGTCACGCACACGACCGGACTCGAAACCGCGCGCCAACAACGCGACTCTGCAACGGCGACGTTGACCGAGAGCAAAGTTTCACTCGCGACTGAGGAGCAGATGTCCGCGTCGTTCCGGCAGCAGGTGCAATCGCTCGAACAACGCGTGCGCGAACTGGCGCAGATCATCGAGCAGCGCAAGGGCGAGATTTCATCGTTCATCGCGCGCAAGGCGCAGGCGGAATCGGAGATTGCGGATTCGCAGAGCAAGATTTCCCACCTTGCCCACGACCGCGAACAGGTTAACGCGCAGGCGGCGGAGTTGTTCGCGCGCAAGCAGACACAGGAAGCGGATGTGCATACGCGCGATGAATCATTGCGCGAACAGCGGCGGCGGTTGACGCAGTTTCAGGAATCGCGCAGCAGGATTGAAGTGGAGTTGGCGCAAAAGAACATGTCCGCACAAAACCTCCGCGAGCGCATCCAGCAGAAGTATCATCTCAATCTCGACGACATCCGCAGTGAGTGCATCACCATCACCTACGCGGACGAAGGTCCGGCCAAGGTGGAGACGCTCACGCCCGAGCAGATGGCGGAGAGCGGGGCGGGCACGGATTGGAGCGCGGTCGCGCAGCAGGTGGAGGAGTTGCAACGCAAGCTGGATGATCTCGGTCCGGTGAATCTAGTGGCCATCGAGGAATACGAGGAGACGGAGCAGCGGCATCAATTCCTCACCACGCAGCACGACGATCTCGTGTCGGCGAAGGCACAGTTGCTCGAAGTCATCAATCGCATCAACACGCAGACGAAGGAGATGTTCCTGACGACGTTCACGCAGATCCGGGACAACTTCCGTCTGATGTTCACCGAGGTCTTCGGTGGTGGCAAAGCGGATTTAATTTTGACCGATGAAAACGACGTGCTTGAATCGGGCATTGATATCGTTGCGAAACCTCCGGGCAAACAATTGCAGACGATCACGCTGTTGTCCGGCGGCGAACAGACGATGACGGCGGTGGCGTTGTTGTTCTCGATCTATCAGGTGAAGCCGAGTCCGTTCTGCGTGCTGGACGAGTTGGACGCGCCGCTGGACGAATCGAACATCAACCGCTTCATCCGCGTGTTGCAACGGTTCATTGAACACTCGCAGTTCATCATCATCACGCACAACAAGCGCACCATAGGCATGGCGGACGTGCTTTACGGCGTGACGATGGAAGAGCATGGCGTGAGCAAGATCGTGAGCGTGAAGTTCCACAAACAGAACGAACTGCTGCCTGTGACCGAAACCGGCACGAATCCAATGCATAGCCTCGAAACGCCGATGGCCAATCCGGTGGACGCGGAAGAAGACGCGCCGCATCAGCGCGCGGAGACAATGGATATTGCCATTGCCGCGCAGAACGCAGTTGCGAGTTCAACCGGAACGCAGCCAGCGGCATAGTCTTGTAGGATACGCCTTGCTTTCCGGTGTTCCCCGCAGGACGACGGCTCACGTCGCCTTGGCTACATACGGGCAGCGGCGGAATGCACGTTGACGGCGAGCGTCTCGGTTGGTTTGCTATGTGCGATGTCTGAACACCCGTCAGTAACCGCTTCTCTGCCGCATGTCGTCGGTGAGAGCTACGACTTCCAAACCATCCGCACCGCGCTCGGAGGTCAACCGCTTCCGCCGAACTTTGTCATCCATCGCGATGGCGCGATCCTTGGCGTCTGTCTCGGCATGATGTGGAATCCGCTCGCCGAAAGTGATCCTGCTGAAGTCTGGGTGGGCCGCAAAGACCCGCTGCCGAAGTGGGGCGTGAAGCTGGCCGCCACGACCGGGCCGCTGCCGGTTTATGTGCGCCGCGAGGAAGGTGGCAACTGGTTTTACATCGGCCTGCACGAAGTGACCGGGAGCAGCACTGAACCGAGCGACATCCGGCATCGTCTCAAGCCGCCGGTCATCACGAGTATCTCGCGCATCATCTATCTCAAGCGGATTCAAGTTGTCGGAACGCCGATGGACGCGAATCTATGAATTTTCTTTGACCCGGTTTTTACAGATCATCACAGATTGAATCCGTGTTAATCAGTGCAATCCGTGTCTGAACTTTATCGCGCTCTGTGGCAACGCTGCGTCTAAACCCCATTCAATCTCTCGATGCTCCAGAGTTGGAGTTGTATCTGACGCTTCGGCGCGTGGATGAACACGAACGCGCCGGGGTGTTGGTGGCCACGAACGCCAAAGTGGTGCAGCGCTTGTTGGCGAGTCGCTTCACCGTGGCTTCCGCATTGCTCACGCCAGCGTGGTTGGAAAAAATTGAACCTGAACTACGCGCCCGGCCTGAAGCTGAGATCATTGTCTATGTCGGCGAAAAGTCGTTATTGGAAACCATCACGGGCTATCAATTGCATCAAGGCGTGATGGCGGTGGGGAAAATTCCGCCGCGTCCGAAGTTTGAATCCTTGCTCGAACAATCCCCGCGCCCGCTGCTGCTCGCCGCCGTCGAGGGGATCGCCAGCGCGGAAAACTTGGGCGCAATCGTCCGGGGTTGCGCGGCGTTCGGCGTGCATTTCCTCATCGTGGGCGAGACGTGCGGCAGTCCGTTTCAGCGGCGCGCGGTTTCTGGTTCCATGGGCAGCATCTTTGAACAACCGGCGGTGCAAGTGGACAACCTTGTGGAAACGCTGACGGCGTTGCGTGCACGTGGAGTCCGTTGTTTTGCGGCGCATCCGCGACCCGACGCGAAGAAATTATCGGCGGTGGATTTGCGCGGGGATTGTTGCCTCGTATTCGGTGCAGAAGGGCCGGGACTTACCGCCGCAACACTTGCCGCATGTGATGAGATGGTTGAAATCCCGATGCCTTCGCACATGAATTCGCTGAACGTGGCCGCTGCCACAGCCGTATTTCTCTACGAAGCGACTCGGCAGCGCGGGTGATTGCGGTGGTTGTTCAGATTCACGTCAGAAAATCCCGCTCCAGTGATTCCACCAGTCTCGACACCGCCATCATCAATTCACCACGCCGCTCGATGTCGGCCTCGTCAGCGGACATATCAATCGGTTCGGCGATGACGGCGGCGTAGCGTTGGTTGAGCGGGAGAGATTCGTCGGTGTTGCCGAGTTGACGGACGAGCTTCAGGACTTCCGCTGCGCGACGTTTGGCATCGGCAATTTTCTTGAGCGCCGCTGCCGGCATCATTTTTTCGCTCTGAACTCGCTTCAACAAACCGCAGTCAAACGTGGCGCAACGGTTGGGACGATCCTCGTAAATACGGCAAAGCCCATTCACCAAACAAGCACAGGGTTGCGAGAAGGCAGTCTTGCGGCCTTTGCGAAAGAATTCCACGCCAAGTTTGCCGAGAAGCTTTACGTCATCGCCACGCTGGAGTTCAACATCGCCAAACAACACACCGTTGCAGCACAGGCCGCACGCAGGGCAGAGCTTGGAGATGGCTTCTTCATTCAGAGTCACGGGGAAATTAAACCACGGATGGGCACGGATGGACACGGATAAAAACGGATGCGTGGGACGAATGGATTTGCCCGCAAGAAAGTCACTCCAACAATCCAATCATCCAGTTATCCACTCATCCGGTGTTTGGGCATCTCGGATCGAAATATTTATTTGTCCACTTTGCTCCCGGCTTACGACTAACTGGGTGAAACGATGGAATCACAGATTGATCAACTGGTGGAGAGCGCCCGTCGCGGGGACACGGCGGCGGCGAACCAACTCATCGAAATGTTTTATGAACGCATCTACGCCTTCCTGCGTCGCCTCGCTGGGAATGATGCCGACGCCGCCGATCTCACGCAACGAACTTTCAGTCGTGTGTGGCAATCGTTGCCGACGTTTGCGGGGCGATCGTCGTTCAGTTCGTGGATTCACGGAATCGCGCATCACGTCTATGTGGATTGGCGGCGCGCGAATCATCGCATCGAGCCGCGTTCCGAGGCGTGGTGGGCGGAGCAGGTTTCCAGCGAACGATTGCCCGGATGAAACCTCTGCTCGTTCAGATCTGGCGGCCAAACTTTACGAGTGCGTGGACGCGCTGGAAACCGATCTGCGCGACACGATTCACCTGCATTACTATCAGGAACTCACCTTGCAAGAGACGGCGGATGCGCTCGGCATCGCCACGAGTACGGTGAAGTATCGGCTGCGTCAGGCATTGGCCGAGTTGCAAAAGAACGCGACCGATGATTTCGCTTCAACCAAACCTCGGTTCAACACAAAGGCCGTATGAAACCAAACGAACAAGAGATCGAACGCCTGCTGAGACGCGCGCCAAAGCCGTCCCCACCGGCCGGACTGAAAGACGAATTGCTGGCTGGCGTTTCTTTGACTGGCGCAAACGCTTCATCGAGGGCTGCGTCACGCTCGTCTGATTCAGGCGGCTGGCTGCGACGTTGGTGGCCAGTGTTGATGCCTGCGGCGGCTTCGCTGGTTTGCTGCGTGGTGCTGGCGTTTCAACGGATGGAGATTCGTGAGTTGCGAGAGTCCATCGCCGCGCTGTTGCAGAAACAAGACGAGGCAGAAATGACGGCTGTGATTTCGTCTTCAACGAATGACTTCGCGAAGACCCAGGCTGAATCGGCTGCGAAGGAACTAGAGGAGATCAATCGGTTGAAGAATCGTGCGACGCAACTCTACGCTGAAATCGTCGCGTTGGAACAGGTGAAGAAAGGGAATGAGGAATTGCGCGCGAAGTTAAACGCGCCGCCAACTTTGAACCAAGAGGAACTCGGCACGGACGCGGAGGCCGAAGCGAAGGCGAAGTCCGTTAAGTGCGTCAACAACTTGAAACAGTTTGGGCTGTGCGTTCGGCTATGGATGCAGGAAAATAACGAGGTTAGCCCGCCAGACATCCTTTCCATGTCGAATATGTTAAACACGCCGAAGATTCTGGTTTGTCAGGCGGACACGAATCGGGTCGCTGCCAAGAGTTGGGAGGTTTTTACTGAGGCCAATTGTTCCTACGAATATCTTACGCCTTCCG
>CAMCWI010000180.1 GCA_945882065.1 Akkermansia muciniphila | reverse complement strand
CCGCACGCCGGGCACGCGCACTGAAAAGCCAGTCTCAAGCTTGAAGGCTAAGGTCTAAAGTTGGAAAACATGACGCGCGCTTCCCGACTTTAGGCTTCAGACTTTAGACTTTAGCCTTTAGCCTCTCGACCCCGGTTCGTATCGTGCGCCCGTGTTGCCGACGGATAATAAAACTTCCCCGCTCGCCGCGCCCATCACTTCAGTCTGGGGCGTCGGCAGCGAACGCGCAAAAAATCTCGCGCGGCTCGACATCTTCACCGTCGAGGATTTGTTGCTCCACAAGCCTCGTCGCTACGAAGACCGCCGGAAATTTCTATCTATCCGAGAATTGAAAACTGGCGAGCCTGCCACGGTGCGCGGCAGAATCATCGCCGCTGGGCAGAAGACTTGGAAGAAAGGCGCGCGTGGCATGTTCGAGTGCGTTCTGGATGATGGCACGGCTCACTTGTATCTGCGCTGGTGGCAATCGCAGGCGTGGATGGCGGATTACTACGTCACAGGTCGCGAATTTCTTGCGTTCGGAAAAATCGAATCCCTCCGCCCGCGCACGTTTGAGCATCCAGAAACTGAGTTGCTCGAAACGGACGCCGACGAATTTATCCACGTCAACCGGATCGTTCCCATCCATCCGCTCACTGAAGGCATTACCGCGCGCGTGATGCGGACGCTAATCTGGCGGGCGTTGGAAAAGTTTGAGACTCAAATTACCGAGTCGGAGTGGGCCAAGTTGCAGTTTGGGGCAATGCCGAGTGCATCGCAGGCAAAACCCTCAACCTTCAACCTTCAACCTTCAACCTCTTTGCTTCCCTCCCGCGCGAATGCCGTGCGTATGATTCATTTCCCAGAGGAGTTGACCGATGTGGAGTTCGCAAGGCAACGGCTTGCTCTCGACGAGTTCGTTGAGTTACAGATTCAGATTCAAACGCGGCGGAAGAAATTTGAAGCCAGCGCGAAAGCATTGTCCTGCGCTGGCGACAACCGGCTCATTAAACCGTTTCTTGCACAACTCGGATTCAAGCTTACCAATGCTCAGACCCGCGTGCTTCGGGAAATCCGTGCGGACATGGGCGGCTTGCATCCGATGCGACGGTTGTTGCAAGGTGATGTCGGCTCAGGCAAAACAGCCGTGGCCGCTTGCGCCGCGCTCATGGCATTGGAAAGCGGCTTCAACGTCGCGCTCATGTCACCCACGGAAATTCTCGCGGAGCAACATTTTCGTAACTTCTCTCGCTGGCTCGAACCGCTCGGCGTGAAGGTGGAGATGCAAACCGGGTCGAAGAAAACGGGCGAGGATGGAGGATGGAGGATGGAAGATGGCAAGAACGCGCGATCTTCCATCCTCCATCCTCCATCCTCCATATTCATCGGCACGCACGCTTTGCTTACCGGAGGATTTGACCTTCCCAAACTCGGCCTTGTGATCATTGACGAACAGCACAAGTTCGGCGTGACGCAGCGAGAGCAACTGGTTCGCAAAGGAAATTATCCGCATCTACTCGTGATGACGGCCACGCCGATTCCGCGCACGCTGGGACTCACGCTTTACGGCGATCTTGATCTATCCACGATTGACGAGTTGCCGCCGGGGCGCGGTTCAGTGAAGACATTTATTCGCGTGGCTGACAAGTTGCCCAAGGTTTGGGAATTCATCCGGCAAAAACTTGCCGAGGGGCGTCAAGCCTACGTGGTTTATCCGCGTGTGGAAGAAAACGTCGATGGATTGAAAGCCGTGACCAAAGAGTTTGATTCACTGAAAACAAAACTCGCTCCGTTCCGGGTCGGGTTGCTGCATGGTCGCGTCAAGGCTGCTGAAAAGGAAATTGTGATGGCGGACTTCCGCGCAAATCAGATCAACGTCCTACTCGCCACATCGCTCATTGAGGTCGGCGTGGACGTGCCGAACGCGACGGTGATGCTGATCGAAAACGCGGAGTCGTTCGGGTTAGCGCAACTGCATCAATTGCGCGGACGCATCGGGCGTGGCGCGCACGAGAGTTTTTGCATTCTGATTTCTGATGTGAAGAAGCCCGGATCGCAAGATCGGCTTCGCGTAATGGAGGAGACGACGGATGGGTTCAAGATCGCGGAGGAAGATTTGAAATTGCGCGGACCGGGTGAGTTGCTTGGTCAACAGCAGAGCGGTGTGCCGCAATTCCGGTTCGGTGATCTTCGGGGCGACATCGCGCTGGTTCGGCAGGCGAGGGAGATTGCTGCGCGCTGCCTCAAGTGAGGAAATAATTCTTGTGAAGCGGGGTTAATTTACACATCATTTTCCGCGTATGAAGAAACTATTATCCCTCGTCGCAATGTTGGCTGTTCTCGCAATCGTCTCTGGTTGCAAAAATGAGACGGCTACGCCTGTTGAAGCCCCGGCTGTTCCCAGCACCAACGCTCCTGCGGCTCACTGATTGGAATCGAAAAAAGTTGTTCTCACGCAAACCGGGCTTCGGCCCGGTTTGCTTTTTTTATGCAGGTCGCTACGCTCGCCACATGAAAGCATGTCTCCTCGCGATGCTGGCGACGCTGTTGTTCGGCGGTTGCAATGATTCGTCCCAGACGAACACCTCCAGTTCATCGGCCAACAAATCCAGTGTTAACACAGCACCGGCAGAGTATCTCAACAGGGCAGCCAAAGCCCAGAAGCGCGCGGTGAAAACCGTGGACGTCACTGCGATGAACAAAGCCATCGAATCGTTCTATGTGCAGCAGGGTCGTTTTCCCAAGGACTTGCTCGAACTCGTGGAGAAAGGGTTGTTGCCTCGCATACCTGAGTTGCCGGACAAGGCTACTTGGGTTTACGACTCAAAGAACGGTGTGGTGAGCATCCAGAGAAACTGAGCGTTTCTCACAGCCCACTGAACAGCCGCAGAAAGTTTTCCTCCACGCTCACTGCAAGAGACTCAATTGTAACGCCGCGCAATTTCGCCGCGAACTCATACACCGATGCGATGTTTGCCGGATGATTGATTGGTTTGCCGCTCGTTTGATCAGCCAGTTTATGTTTGCCATCGTCAGGAATTAATTGGTCGGGTGCATCTGTTTCAATCAACAACCGATCCAGTGGAACATGCCGGAACGTCTCGCGTTGACGCTCCTTCCTCTCGTTCGCGTAATTGCCCGGTAATGAAAAGTACGCACCAAGCTTCACGAACGATTCAATCATCTCGCTCGGCCCGCCGTAACTATGCAGCAGAAATCCGCGCGCCGGTCGCGGCCCAGCCTTCAAGATTTCGAACATCCGTCCCCACGCTTGCAGACAGTGAATGCTCACAGGCAGATTCCTTTCTGCCGCAATGGTGAATTGGGCGATGAACATTTCCTCCTGCCCTTCGTAGGGCAGGGCGGGCTTCCAGCGATCCAATCCGATCTCGCCGACTGCCGATGGAACTTGATCCAGAAAACGCAGCAGGTTTTCACGCCACTGCGATGTGCACCTGTGCAGATACCACGGATGATAGCCGAAGCTAGGCAACACTTGTGGATGTTGACACGCCAGTTCTGCAACGTGTGGCCAATCCTCTTCGCACGAGCCGTTCACGACCATGCGGACCAGTCCTTCCTGCTCACACGCGTGGAGCAACTCACTCTGCCGCCCGCCAAAGCGGTCGTCTTGCAGATGATTGTGCGCGTCGAAAAGTCGGTGCTTCATCGTGTGTGCCCAGTGTCAACATAGGCGGGCGGCAACGCAAGAATCTCGCACGCTGCCTGATCTTGTAGGCGACGATGTGGCGAGCGTTCCCGAAAGCACTCCTCACGTCGTGCCCTACAATCGAATTAGGTGCTGCCGCGCTCCGACTGAATTGATTGACCTGAAAATCATTTCCCGCCCACACTGTCGTCATGGGTCACGAAACCATCGCTCCGAATCCGTTGATGATTCTGCCGTTCGTTATTTTGCTCGGCACGATTGCGCTCGCGCCGCTGCTCGCGGGCAATTGGTGGTTGAAACATTATCCCAAGGTCGCCATCGGTCTCGGAGCGATCACTCTGGGCTATTACTTGTTTGGGCTTCACGCTGGGACGCGCGTCCTGCATGTGGCGCAGGAGTATGTCAGTTTCATCGCACTCATCGGCTCACTCTACGTCGTGTCCGGCGGCATTCACATCAGAGTGAAGGGTGAGGCAACCCCGCTGACCAACGTGATCTTTCTGCTCATCGGTGCGTTGCTCGCAAATGTCCTCGGCACAACTGGCGCTTCGATGTTGCTCATCCGTCCGTGGATTCGGATGAACAAATACCGCATTACGGCGCATCACATCGTTTTCTTCATCTTCATCGTATCCAATGTCGGCGGCTGTCTCACGCCTATCGGCGATCCGCCGTTGTTCCTCGGCTATCTCAAGGGCGTGCCGTTCTGGTGGGTCGCGGAACATTGCTGGCCAATGTGGGCTGTCGGACTCGGATTTCTTCTCGTGATGTTCTTCATCGTGGATTGTTTCAACTTCAAACTCGCGCCAGAAAATATCCGCAAAAAAGAAACCGAGCAGGAAACATGGCGCTTCGATGGATTGCCAAATTTGTTTTTCCTCGCCGTCATCCTTGGGGCAGTGTTCATCAACAAGCCCATCTTCCTCCGTGAAGCACTGATGATTCTGGCCGCAGTTGGTTCTTATTACACGACGAAGAAACCCGTGCATGAGGCGAACCATTTTAATTTCCATCCCATTCAAGAGGTCGCGATTTTGTTCATCGGCATTTTCGCCACGATGATTCCTGCGCTGGATTGGCTTGAGTTGAACGCCGCCAAGCTTGGCGATCCGACTCCCGCGTTTTTCTTCTGGGGCAGTGGACTTCTTTCCAGCGCACTCGACAACGCACCCACTTATCTGAGTTTTCTCAGCGCGCTCGTTGGTGCGACTCATGACTCGGACATGGCTCATCTTCTTTCCACAAACGGCATCAGCGTTGTCGCCATCAGCGTAGGCGCGGTGTTTTTTGGCGCATGCACTTACATCGGCAACGGCCCGAACTTTATGGTCAAGTCCATCGCTGATCAGCAGAAGGTTCACGCGCCAACGTTTCTTGGATACATCTTCAAGTTCGCGCTGCCATTCATGCTGCCGATGCTCGTGATCATCTGGTTGATTTTCTTCCGGTGAATGTTCGGAGTGTGCCCGTCCTCGGGCACAGCGACTTTCATTTGCAATAGCGGTTGGAAATGAAGGGAGACTTTCTCTCCACGGTAATTACTGTGGCCGAGGACGGCCATCTCCGGGTTTGAAATTTATCGCCGCTAAATCTTCACCGAATCAGTCGGGTATCCCAAATGACTTCTCGACGAGGCGATGTTCGTTTGTAAAATACTGTTTTGATTTATGGCAACAACCGAATCGCCGACCAAACTGAGTCACAACGAAATCATCAAGGACGCAATCCCCACCTTGGCAGGTACAATCGCGTCCACCATCGCCAGCGGCACGGATCATTTTTCCGATGACGATGGGCAATTCCTGAAATTTCACGGCTCGTATCAGCAGGACGACCGCGACCTCCGCAAGACCGGCAAGAAATACATCATGATGATCCGGGGGCGCATTCCCGGCGGCGTGATGACCTCGAAGCAATGGTGCGTGTTCGACGACCTCGCGACGCAATACGGCAACAACACACTCCGCATCACCACGCGCCAGAGCATTCAGTTTCACGGCGTCGTGATGAGCGGGCTGCGCCCGCTCGTTGCGAAGATCAACGAGTCGTTGCTCTCCACGCTCGCGGCCTGTGGTGACGTGAATCGCAACGTCCTCGCGCCGATCACTCCGGCTTACACCAAGGCGCGCGAAGATATTTTCGCAGACTGCCACAAGGTCGCGATGGCTCTCTCGCCGCAGACCAAGGCGTACCACTCCATCTGGATTGACGGTGTGCAACTGGAGAACGACGCGGCGGAAAACAAAAACTTCGTTGACCCGCTTTACGGCAAAACTTATTTGCCGCGCAAATTCAAAATCGCGTTCGCCATTCCGCCGACGAACGATCTCGACCTTTTCACGAACTGCCTCGGCTTCATCGCCATCATCGAGAACGCCAAACTCGTCGGCTACAACCTCGCCGTCGGCGGCGGACTTGGTCGCAGTCACGGCAATGAAGCGACTTACCCGCGTCTCGCGGATGTCATCGGCTTCTTCACGCCGGACAAACTCGTGGATGTTGCAAAGGCAGTGTTGACGATTCATCGCGACTTCGGCGACCGCACCGACCGCAAACATGCGCGTCTGAAATACGTTGTGGCCGAACGCGGCGTGAAGTTCATGCAGGACGAGGTGAATCAACGCGCTGGCATCACGCTCGCGCCCGCGAAGTCGTATCAGTTCACGACGATGCAGGACTTGCTCGGATGGCGCAAAGCCGTGGATGGCTCGTGGTTTCTCGGTCTGTTCGTCAGCATGGGCCGCGTGAAGGATGCGCAGAAAACTGCGTTGCGCCAGGTCGCCGAGAAATTTCCCAACATCGAATTCCGTTTGTCTGCGAACCAAAACGTCATCCTCGCCAACGTGAGCGACGTCGACAAAGCCGCCATCACCGCGCTGCTCAACGCCGCCGCCGTGAAGACGGAAAATCAAACCAGCGTGTTGCACGCCGCTTCGATGGCTTGTCCTTCGATGCCGACCTGCGGGCTCGGCCTCGCGGAATCCGAACGCTACCTACCCGGCTTGATTGACCGCATCGAAAAAGTTTGCGCCGACCTCGGCCTCGGCGGCGAGGAGATCATCATCCGCTCGACTGGTTGCCCGAACGGTTGCGCGCGGCCTTACATCGCGGAGATCGCGTTCGTCGGCAAAGCGCCGGGCCGCTACCAAGTCTGGCTCGGCGGCAACGCCTCCGGCACGCGCCTCAACCGCGTCTGGAAGGACGTTATCAAAGACCCCGACATGGAAACCGAACTCCGCCCTGTGCTCGCGCGTTTTGCGAAGGAACGCAACGCCAACGAACGCTTTGGTGATTGGTGCGACCGGATTTTTCTGAAGGAACAATCTGTTGCAGCGAACTGAAACAGACACCGGGAAATAAACCATTGTTGACGAGGCTATGCCCTACTCACATCCGCAACCCATCGAGAAGCACAATGCTTTCAAGCAAGTGCGATTTCTCGTGCCGGGGGCGCTGGTGCTGGCGGCATCGGCGGGCTTCATCAATTCCATCGCGCTCGGATTTTTCCACACGCCGGTCAGTCACATGACGGGCGCGGTTTCTCATTCCGGCATGGACACGGCCAGTCTGCAATGGCCGGACGCGTTCGCCTCGCTCACCATTGTTTTTGGTTTTGTGTTGGGTGCGGCTTTGAACGGAATCATTGTGGGCGCGTGGAAGCTCATTCCTGGGCGATGCTATGGTGTGGCGATGATTGTGGAAGGTTGCTTGTTGGGCGTGGCGACATTTTTATTCGTGTATAAGCAGCGGCTGGCGTTGCCCGCCGTCGCCATGGCGTGCGGTCTGCAAAACGCAATGTCCAGCAGCTACTGTGGCCTCATGATTCGCACCACCCATGTAACCGGAATGATGACTGACATCGGGGTGATGATTGGGCATTGGATTCGCCACCGGCAGATTGAAGGGTGGAAGTTGCGCTTTTTGATGATGGTCGTGACGGCCTTTGGTGTTGGTTGCTGGCTCGGTCAAATCGCCGATGTGCGCTTTGGCCCGGCAGTGTTGGCGTTGCCAGCGGCAGGCTTCATCATTGCTGGAACAGCACTGGCCTTGGCGTATCACCATGGCTTGGTTGACTTGCTGCAAAGTGGAAATCCGACACCGCCACCGACCGGAAGTTTCCCGAAGCACTGAATTTATTGAAACATGACGACTGAACAAATCGCCAAAGCTAACGCTGAGTTGCGGAACAAATCAGCACTCGAAATCGTGAAGTGGGCCATCGCGCAAGCGAATGGCCGCGCCATCGTCTCCACGAATTATCGTCCGTACGAAGCCGTGATCCTGCATCTCGCCACGCAAGCGCAGGCGGACATCCAAGTGTTGTGGGCCGATCACGGCTACAATCGTTCCGCGACTTACAAGCACGCGGAAGCGTTGAAGGCGCAACTCAAGTTGAACGTGAAGGCGTTCGTGCCGAAGATGAC
>CAMCWI010000179.1 GCA_945882065.1 Akkermansia muciniphila | reverse complement strand
GACTCCGGTTTTGTATTGTTTCCACTTGTGAATCTCCGAGTGTCCGTCGGCAAAAGAAAAGCCACACGCCGCGCCATGCCACGCGCCCGGGGCATCGCCGAAGCCATTCTGGTCGGCAGGGTTTCTCGGATCAAATCCCCCCATGTTGGCCATGAACCAGCCGTCGTTAATACTGCTGCTCTCGTCGAGCAACACAAACGTGTTCACCGGTCCCGGACGGACAAAATCGCTCATCTTGAGAAACTCAAACATCCCGTAGCCTGGACCAAATTGGTTCGCGAACCAGTTTCCGATGTGATTATTCATGGAGTAGCTGCGCGCGCTAGGTAGCCCGACGAACCCCGGCATGGTGCTGGTCCGAGTATCCCCAGGGCAGTGCCACACTTTGACGCTCTTACCCACGTAAGCACTGAGGGGTAATTTTTTGTGGAGCTCGTAATCGATATAATCCGATATGGAGGGATCGCGCATGTTGCTGCCTCCTGCGATCGGATCGGACACCCAAGCCCCGGAGGTCAACACCTTGTCGCCGTTGTCGCCCGCATACATGATCCAACCCAAGGTGAGTTGCTTGGAGTTGTTCATGCACTGAATCGCCACGGCTTTGGTTTTGGCCTTGGCCAACGCTGGCAAGAGCATCGCTGCAAGAATGGCGATGATGGCGATCACGACGAGCAACTCGATCAAGGTGAAAGCGCGACAATATTTTCTGGATAGATGCATAAAAATCAACGCGTGGGCCGGTTGCGCTTGGCTGTGGTTTTGGATTGCAACCAATCCACATCATCGGCGGAAGGCTTGGCGCCGAGGCGGAACTGCCGCCATTTGTGGATCTCGGAATGACCATCAGCAAAGGAAAAGCCGCAAGCCCCGCCATGCCAGGCTCCGGGTTGATTGCCAAAGCCCGAAGCGGCTTGGGCGGCTGGGTTGCGCGGATCAAAGCCGCTTAAATCGGCCATGAACCACCCGTCATCAATCGAGGCCGCTTCGTCCACTAACACAAAGGTATTGACCGGCCCGGGACGTGTGAAGTCGCTCATCTTCAGATATTCCAAAAATTCATAATTCGGAAATTTGGAAATGAAGTAATGCCCGATGTGGTTGTTCATGGAGTAACTACGGGCATTGGGCTGGCCAATTGTTCCCGGGGCAGTGCTCTTGCGGGTATCTCCCGGGCATTGCCACACCTTGATGCTTTTGCCCACGTAAGGTGCGAGAGGCTGATTCTTCATGCCCTCATAATCGGTGAATTCAAAACTGGCAGGATCTTTTACGTTTCCCTGCACCCAGTTGCCGGAATTTAGAACCGTATCGTTGTTGTCCCCTGCTTGCATGATCCAGCCCAATGTAAGTTGCTTGGAGTTGTTCATGCACTGAATGGCTTGCGCCTTGGTTTTGGCCTTGGCCAAAGCCGGCAAGAGCATCGCGGCGAGAATGGCGATGATGGCGATGACCACTAAGAGTTCGATCAGGGTGAAAGCACGACGCAAGTGAAAACGAGCGGCCGTCTTGGTACTGCAAGATTCAAAAATCTGACGATAGGGTTTAATCAATTTGGCGAAACTTGTCTTCATCGTTGCATCCACGATAATTCCAAATACCCGGCCCCAAACACAAAGTTCGAGGTTTGAATTGATATCAAATTAGCAGACTCGCGCGAAATCCATATACCCCGAAAGAGGTATGGTAATCCGCCGCTTCACAAAAGCCTGCGTGGCAGATTCCTTTTCAGTGACGGCAAGCCATTAAGAAGAAGCCCAGAAACCTCATTCACGATCCCACATCCAGCGGACATCGCTTTGCCCGTTGCCGCCCCATTTAGTACTTCCAGTCGCGGGAGCGGGCCCGCGCGGGCTGGTATAGACGCCGGGGAAAAACTGCAAGCCCATGGCACTCACCCGCGTGGCCACGGCATGGCCATCGGCGAAACCCATGTTGCAGCGGTTGCCGTGGCGGTTGATAGGCCGGGTCGGGATGCTGTCATAATACCCATAATTGTTCGGGGTACGGTAAACGATGGATTCACGATCTTTGATTTCCGTCCAACGGTCCGGGTTCGCTTCGCTTGGGTTTGCAATCCACCCGGTGTCGGCAAAGGGCACAGTGTCGGCAGGCCGTTTGATGCTGCTGAGTTTGTCCGGGTTGCCGATCCAACCGCCGATTTCAACATGATTGAATCCGATGCCAAAACCTTTCGCCACCGAAGGACAGGCGACGCTGTTGCTCACCGCCATATAAGACCGCAACAAGTCGGGCCAGAAGGTGACGTCACCCGGAAACCAAGCGGCGGTCGGAGCCGGCTTACCAAGTCCCACGAGCACAATTTGATCGGCGTTGTCCTGCCCATACATCACGAAGGCGAGACTAATCTGGCGCAGATTATTGACACAATGGATGGACTTGGCCCGCGCTTTGGCTTTGGACAAAGCGGGCAGCAACATGGCCGCCAAAATCGCGATGATGGCAATGACCACTAGCAGCTCGATCAAGGTGAAGGCAACCCCGCTGCGATTCTTAACAGCACTGGGTTGCCTGATGAGCATTTAATCGGATGACTCAGCGCGTGGGCCGGTCGCGCTTGGCTGAGGTTTTGGATTGCAACCAATCCACGTCAGCAGCGGAGGGCGGTGATTTTCTATCTTTATATTGTAACCATTTGTGAATTTCAGAGTGGCCGTCGGCAAAAGAAAAACCACAGGACTTGTCATGCCAAGAGCCTGGAGCATCGCCGAAACTGGTCTGCTGCGCAGGATTTCTGGGATCATAACCGGCCATATTTGCCATAAACCAGCCGTCGTTGATGCTCCCACTCTCGTCAAGGAACACGAAGGTATTCACAGGTCCCGGCCGCGTAAAGTCACTCATCTTCAGATAAGTCAGGTTGCCCGAATTGGGCCCGAAGTAACCTGAGATGTGATTGTTCATGGAGTAACTCCGAGCCCCGGGCTGGCCTTTAGTTCCCGGGTGTGTGCTCAACTTGGTACTCCCGGGGCATTGCCACACTTTGATGTTTTTGCCGACATACGAAGCCATCCGCACCCGCTTCAACACTTCGGAATCCGTGAAATCAGGACTCGCCGTATCCGCCATACTGCTCGTGCCGCTGCCGTCGTCGGCATAAACCCAAGCAAAAGCATCCAGCACTTTGTCGCCGTTATCGCCAGCGTACATCAGCCAACCGACCGTGAGCTGCTTGGAATTGTTCATACATGAAATCATCTGCGCCTTGATCTTGGCCTTGGCCAAGGCAGGCAAGAGCATGGCGGCGAGGATCGCGATGATCGCGATGACGACGAGGAGTTCAATCAGAGTGAAGCCACGACGCGAGGGAAGGCGAGTGACTGGCTTGGCATTGCAAGAATCAACATTCCGATGACAGGCTTTAATCGATTTCTCTGAACTTAGCTTCATAGATATCTCCATAATAATTCCAACTCTAAACAACGGTTTGAGATTGTAATCCCTCGTAGATTAGCAGGCTCACGCGAAACTCGATATACCTCGAAAGAGGTATGGGGTAAAAGAACAGAAGTCAGCATCCGCGATCAATCACACCACGCCGGAAAAAAACCTGTGGTGGCTTGATAAGCATATCGTATGTTGAAATCCTTGTTCCAAGTCAGCGACCACAGATCACGGACGCGCGAGTAGCGCACGGAGCCGTCAAAAAAAACGATATTGATCCCTTTGGCGTGGCGCTTGATGGAGAAGTGATTCTCCTCGGCTTCAAAACCACCCCAATACCCGGGCGACTGCGGCGGCTTGCCGTCGTGATGAAAGAACCCTCCCCGCCACATCGCATCCGCCATGATCGGCGCGAGGGAAGGACGCTTTGCGCCTTCTAATTTTCTGAAGTGACGTGTGGCCGGGTATCCAAATATCTCCTGACCTCTAGCCGGATTATACACCCAACCGTTGATGCCGTAACTGGAGATGATATTCCGAAAAGGAGTGCTCCTGTCGGCATACCGGATGGTCAAATCCAGATCTGGAATCTCGAACGCAGTCCTATTGCCACCGTAGCCGGTAACGTTCGGTGCGCCGTCAGGGGCGATGGTTTCAGTCCAACTGTCGCCGACACGGCGGCTTGTGGCCGAAGGACAAAGCAGCAAGTGGGGTTTCTTGTTGTAATATTTCTTGAGCGCGTAAACCCACTCGCCTCGCAACCAACCACTTCCACCAGTTCCGACGGCACTCATTCCAGAACTGAAAGCCCCCTCGTTCTCATCCGTATAAAAATGCCAAGCCAACCCCCATTGACGCAGATTGGAAACACAATTGATCGCCTTAGCTTTTTGCTTGGCGCGATTCAGTGCGGGCAACAGCATCGCGGCAAGAACTGCGATGATGGCGATAACGACAAGCAGCTCGATCAACGTGAAGCCTGTTTGCGCCTCTCTAAAATTATTATTTGGGTGCTGCTTCATTGGCGAACGACAATCTTTTCGTGAGGGTTGAGTTAGGCTCGCTCAACCCAGTGTCATAGCCTCTGATCTGATGGCGGCGGACACCAAAAACAGCCGGGCTTAACAGATTGATCGTCTGCCATAATAACGAGATATCAGAGAAGAGATAGCAAAGAAACACAATCTCCTTAATACCTCGAACGAGGTATGTTCCAGGTCTGAATTTGCAATTAATAAAAGTTGTCGAAACAGCGACCGTTTCACATCATTTCTGACCATGAATCTTAGGACGCAACCATCTAGCGCTTCAAATGCCATAGAACAATCGTGCCTTCTTCGCCGGAACCGGCTGCAAAAGATTTCTTCCATGTTGTTGGCCATCGTAACGCTTTGCTGCAGTTCGCAAGCGGAGTGGCAAAACTCCCTACTACCGAAAGGCGAGGCGGCCAAGCTGCCGCTGCCATTGGTGGTGGACGGCCAACCCGTAGCTGGAATTCTGCTGCCGGAAGACGCAACCCAGAACGACCAACAGGCAGCCGGGGAACTACAGAAGTGGATCCATGAAATCACCGGCGCAACTGTGCCCATTTATTTGGGCCGCGCCCCGAAGAGGAACATCATTATCCGCACGGACTCAAAACTCGGGGAAGATGGATATTATGTTGGATCAAAGGACGTGCATGTGTTTCTGCGCGGTGGCACTAAACGGGGTTTGATGAACAGCGTCTTCGCCCTGCTTGAAGAAGACCTCGGCTGCCGCTTCTATTCCAGCAACTCCATCGTCCTTCCCAAAACCAACACACTCATCATCGCGCCGATCACCCGAACGAACATCCCCCAACTGCGCATCCGCGACCCGTTCTACTCGTGTGCGTTTGATCCCGAGTGGTCGCTGCGCAATCGGACCAGCGCTCCGCACGCCAGGGTGGCAGAGGAATACGGCGGACGCATGGACTACGACGGCATGTTCGTCCACACGGCCAATCAAATCGTGCCGCCCGACAAATACTTCAAAACAAACCCGGATTATTTTGCTCAACTCAAGGACGGCACACGGACGACAAAACAACTTTGCGCCACGCACCCCGAGGTGGCGCAATTGGCGATCGCACACGTCCGCGAGGTGTTGAAGACAAACAAGAACACCGAGATCCTCAGCATCTCCAAGAACGACAACACCACTGTCTGCCTTTGCGAACGCTGCGTAAAACTCCGCACGGAAGAGGGTTCAGACATGGCCAACCAGCTGATCCTGGTCAATGCCGTGGCTGAAGCCATCGAGAAAGAATTCCCCAAAGTCACGATGGATACGCTCGCCTATCTGGAAACCATCAAAGTCCCGAAAACGATGCGGCCGCGAAAGAATGTTGCCATCCGGCTGTGCAATGATTCTGTCGGCTCGTGGAATCATCCTTTCACGCCAGCGGAACACTGCGACATCGCCCCATTGCTCAAAGCCTGGAGCGCGGTCCACAACCGGATATACATCTGGGATTACAACGTGAATTTCGGCCATTACCTTGCTCCCATGCCGAACCTCGACGTGATGGCGGCGAATGTCCGATTCTGGATGGCGAACAAAGCTGAGGGCGTGATGTTGCAAGGCGGTTACCAAGGACCGACTGAACGGGATGAACTCAAATGCTGGGTCACGAGCAAATTGATGTGGGATCCTACACGCGACGAGAAGGCGCTCACGAAGGATTTCATCTGGGGACATTATGGGAAGGCCGCCCCAGCGCTGGAAGAATACGAAGCGCTGTTGAATCAAATGCGAGTCGATTTCGCAGAACAGATGCAATCGCCAAAGAAAGGGATCCATTATCCCATGGATGCACCGTTTTTCACCAAAGACTTTATCAACCGCGCCACAGAGATGTTCAGACAGGCGAAGGTGCTCGCAAAGAATGATGCGGCTTTGACGCAAAGGGTGGAACGCGCCGAGCTACCCATTCTATATTTGAAATGCGTCCGCGGACCTGAGTTTGTTGGCACAAACTACTCCCAAGTCGTGGATGACTTCGCCCGCATCGCGCGAAATGAAAAGGTGTCGAGGCTTCAAGAACACGGTCCGGATTTCGAAACGCGTCTCGCCGAATTCAAAAAGCAAGCGGGCCAATCCGCCCCGCCTCGGTAAGACACACAAAGCAACGGCTTGTTTATTTTTTGGCGGGCGTGCGGGGGGTCGCGACCGGAAGATATTTGGCCACTGCCTGCGCCCTCGAATTTACATGGAGCTTCTCGTAGATGCGGCGGATATGGCTGCGCACGGTGTCGAAGCTGATGCCCAATTGGTCGGCAATTTCCTTGATGAGAAAACCTTCGGCCAACCGCGCGAGGATTTCCTTCTCCCGCGCGGAAAGTGTGGCCAAATCACCCGTCGGACGATTTTCGTGAAAATAGTGAACCACCTTGCGCGCAATCTGACTGCTCATTGGAGCGCCGCCACTCTTCACTTCCCGAATCGCTTCAAGCACTTCGGCCGGCCGAGTTTGCTTTAGCAGGTAACCGGCCGCACCCGCCGTGAGCGCCTCGAAGATTTGTTCCGGGTTTTCATAAACCGTCACCATCAGAAACTGCATGGTCGTCTCCTGTGCCCTGAGTTTTCGCACACATTCGATGCCGGTCATACCAGGCAAATTGATGTCCATCAGCACGACTTCCGGGTTGCTTTTGGGCAATTCCGCCAGCGCGATTTCCGCGCTGGGATAAACTCCAACGCAGGAGAATTCCCGGGACCGTCCGAGAACGCGGACCATTCCCTCCCGGACTCCCCGATCGTCTTCCACGATGGCAACTTTGATAGGCATTACAACAGTTTCCATAGCATCAGCGAGTTTTCTTCAGTCGGCAATAGATTCCCTCGACCGTCATGGATTGCCAATCGTTCAAATGAGTCAACCCGCCGTCGTGACTTCCGATTCGTATCAATCACATTGGCGGGCAAAAATGCCCACTCACTTGCCTGCTAAGGCGCGGAGGATTAGTCCTCTGCCCTCCTGAATAATAATTGGATGCGCCCGTCAAGTTGAGCCGCCTAACGAAATGAAACGACTCGTCACACTCCTGTTCTCCATCGTCTGCCATGCCGGAATGGCGGCTGACGCCACAAATGCTTTTCCACCCAAGCCTCCAATTCCATACCTGTCCGCCGCAGACGAATTGAAGACCTTCGAACTGAAACCCGGCTATCACCTCGAACTCGTATTGAGTGAGCCGGACATCAAAGAACCTGTGATCGTGGCGTTCGACGGCAACGGGCGCATGTTCGTGGCGGAGATGCGCAGTTACATGCAGGACATCGAGGGTCGGAACGAACTCGCCCCAGTGAGCCGCGTCTCAATGCACTGGTCGAGCAAAGGCGATGGGCATTTTGACAAGCATTCTGTGTTCGTGGACAACATGGTTCTGCCCCGCATGCTATTGCCCTATGGTGATGGGGTCTTGATCGGTGAAACGGATACGAGCGATATCTATTTGTATCGCGACACGAACGGCGATGGCGTGGCGGATCAGAAGACGCTGTGGTTCGCCGGTGGCCCGCGCGGTGGAAATCTGGAACATCAACCCAATGGACTGCTGCTCTCCTTGGATAACTGGATGTATTCGACTTACAACGCCTATCGTCTCCGCGCCCGAGGCACGAATGTGATCAAGGAAGCCACCGGCTCCAATGGCGGACAATGGGGAATCTGTCAGGACAATCTCGGAAAACCGTGGTTCGTGAATGCGGGCGGCGAGCGCGGGCCGCTGAATTTTCAACAGCCGAT
>CAMCWI010000178.1 GCA_945882065.1 Akkermansia muciniphila | reverse complement strand
GGTCCGATCCCTTTAGATTTTGTGTCTCCAGCTTTATTTGCATTCAATGGCGTCAATCCCCGAGGGTTGAACACCTTATTTTTGTTCGTCGTCACAGTGCCATTATCAAACGTTTCCAAGTTCATCAACACCGCGATGACGTCACGATTACCCGCCACAGCGGCATGCCCGACTAGCGCATTTGTCACAAAGCCGTAAGTGATATCTTGTGCTCCCGTCGGAATCCCTGGCGCGGGCATCCGACCGTTGTAATCCGATTCATAGCTTTTGATGGCAGAGCCGATATTCGCCATATCGGCTTTTGCCTGACCGACCTGTGCCGCAACTTTGGCTTTGTTGATGGCAGGAAATAGCATTGCGGCCAAGATGCCGATGATGGCGATCACGACGAGAAGTTCGATCAACGTGAATGCTTTAGTTAATCTACGAAGCAATGAGGTTTTAGTTTTCATGATTTGATGGGGTCAAGGGTTCGAGCGCGGCAAACAGTCGGGTCGGTGATTATCTGCACGGGCCAAAGTGATGGGCGGCGGCTACGCATCGTCTCAAAATGTTTCTTCGCAAAAACAGTCGGAAACCAGACAGAATCCTTCCACGTCACCGGCAAAGCGGCGTGTTTGTTTGTAGGGCTTCTGAGGATTGGTTTCATAGGACAATAGGTTTGTCATTCCAATTGCAGATGCGGTAAGTCTTACTGCCGATCTTCACATCCACCCAGAGATCAAAAGCGCCTGAATTATTGGTGGCACTATTGGAAGTGTAACGCCACGGATTGATTATCTTCCCGCTAGCTGTATTTGTGAACATGAGCGGACCAACATCTGTCACGCCAATGACTGAGCCTGTTCCCCCTGAATTCACTTCCAGATATTGATTGGGTTTGATGTTCTTGATGCAATTCTGTGCGGCCTGTGCTTCATCACCGCTTCCTTTCGCGACATTGACAAAGCCGGTGACGCCAGGGCCAAAAAAGCCTGATGGTGGATTTGCGATGCTTCCTCCTAATGGGGTTGAAAATGTTGCGCCAGCATTCATAGTTCCCGCCAATTCGTAATACAACGGAGCTAATTCAGGCTTGCCGGGATTTTCAGGCGGATAAACTTTTACGTTCTCTTTGTAAGTCTCGATGGCTGATTTGACCGCCTCCATTTGCGCCTGAACACGTTTGATGTAGGCGTTTCGTTTAACCGCTGCTGCTGCCGGGAAAATCATCGCTGCCAGCGTCGCAATGACCGCCATCACGACCAGCAATTCAATCAAGGTGAATGCACGTCTACGCTCGTGAAGTTTAATTTGGTTTATATTCATTGTCGTATTTGGGTCAGCGTTCGCGGATTTCCTGTTCCATGCGTTCGCTCAACCATTGTTTGATCATGCTCTGGTAATTCAGATATCGGGACCGGGCCAATCGTTTGATGCGCGCCAGCATCCGGGGATCAATCCGCAGCGTGATAGTGACCGATTCGGAGACTTCCATGCCGCCCGCCACCGCTGACTCCATCAACCGCAAATCAGGCCGGTTCTCCGACCAGAAATCCGCCTCGGATTTCTCGCTGTCGAAGATCGGCACTTCTTCCCAATTAGCAATCGTGCGCATCTTCAGTCCTTTGCTTGAACCCGTTCAGTTGCCGCTCAGTCACCCCACCCCGCTACTGAGCTAGCGTTTGATCCACCTTCCGCTGGTAAAAGAAACGTTCTTCCGGTTGAAAAACTCTCGCATGTATTACCCGGACTTGTTTCCCGTTCGTCCGATAAACACTGAAAATCCCGTCCCCGCCTGCCGCCATGCCGAGGTTGAAAAACCGCGCCTGAACCGAGAACCTCGCCGAGTCCGGCAGCAGCTTTATGGCAAACGGATCTTCAAACGACTCTTCCACTTCCCGCTGAGTCAAAGAACCACCCAGTTCAAAGGGCGTATTATTCCAATCAAACTCCATTTTGAGTTATTTGCATGTAATTCGCCCATGCAATGTATTTACAATGTATTTACACGCGACAATGGGATGCGTCAACGGTTTTGTACGAAATTATTGGGTTTGCAGGCAAACTGCTCAGGTGACGTGTGGCGGACTTTACCAAAACTTGACCTTATCTTTACCTCAATCCTTGTCACCATCGCTGCCACCCATACCATTCATCAGGTCAATCAACGGCAGGAACATCGCTATGACGATGCTACCGACGATGACCGCCAGAAAGACAATCATGATGGGTTCGAGCAGCGAGGTCATGGCCGCGACCGCGTTATCCACCTCGTCATCGAAGTTATCGGCGATCTTCATCATCATTTCCGGCAATGCGCCAGTCTGCTCTCCGACGTCCACCATAGAGATGACCATCGGCGGAAACGCTCCGGAGGCTTCGAGGGGTGCCGTGATCGTTTCGCCTTCCTTCACGCTCTCGTGAACGGCAGTGACGGCATTCGCGATGACGACGTTGCCAGATGTTTCGCGCACGATCATCAGTGCTTGAAGAATCGGAACGCCGCTGCTGACGAGTGTTCCCAACGTCCGAGTGAAGCGGGAAATGGCGACCTTGCTGATGACCGGCCCCAGTGCTGGCATCTTGAGAAGAAATTTATCCCATACGAGACGCCCAAATTTGGTCTTGATGAACATCAAAAACGAAACGACGACGGAAACCGTCACGATAAGCGTCATCAGCATGTTATTTCTCACCATGTCGCTGATGCCCATGACAAACAATGTGAAACCCGGCAACGGACGTCCTTCACCCAGCCCTGCGAATACTTCCTTGAACTTCGGGATGACGATCACCACCAATACGCCCATGATCGCCACCGCCACCACCATCACCGCCACGGGATAAAACATCGCCGCGATGACTTTCCCTTTGATTTTCTGGGCTTTTTCCTGGAACTCGGACAAACGGTTTAACACCACTTCCAGCACACCGCCAAGCTCGCCAGCTTTGACCATGTTGACGTAGAGACGATTGAAAACTTTCGGATGTTGCGCGAGTGCTTCCGAAAACGTGCTACCGCCCTCGATGGACAACGCCAGTTCGCCGATGATGGATTTCAATGTGGGATTCCGCTCCTGCTTTTCCAGCACACGCATTCCGCGCAGCAACGGCAAACCGGCATCCACCAGCGTCGCCAACTGCCGCGTGAACGTGGTGAGCACTTTAGACTTAACCCCGCCACCGAGTCCGGGAATCTTGATGTTGATGCTGACGCCTTTTTTCTTCGCACCTTTGGGAGCGCCTGATCCGGCGGCTTTCTTTGCGCCCTTCTCGCCGACCTTGTCCACCTCGACGATTTTTGTCGGGAACAAACCCATCTCTTTGACACGGCCAATCGCCTCGTTCTGGCTCGCCACCTCGATGGTGCCTTTTTGTTCCTTCCCCTTTTGGTCCATCGCCACGTAGCTAAACTTGGGCATAAAAAATCTCCGGGTTAAGTATATTTCACGACTTCTTCAATGGTTGTAGCACCATCGAAGATGCCGCGCAAGCCGTCCTCACGCAGCGTCACCATCCCCAACTCCACCGCCTTCTGCCGCAACACCACCGTTGGCGCGCGTTCAGTGATCATCCCACGGATTGTATCGCCGCACACGAGCAACTCATAAATACCTTTGCGCCCCTTGTAACCCGTGTCATTGCACGTCGAGCAACCGCGCCCATAGTAAAACACTTTGTCTCCGAGATCATGCGGCGAAAGATTGAGCATGGAAAGCTGCTGCTCCGTCGGCTCGAACGGCGTGCGGCAATTCTTACAAATCGTGCGAACCAGACGTTGACCGAGAACCCCCATCAACGTGGACGAAACAAGGAACGGCTCCGTGCCCATGTCCACCAGACGCGTCACCGCGCCGGGCGCATCGTTCGTGTGCAGGGTGCTCAAGACCAAGTGACCCGTCAGCGATGCTTGGATCGCGATCTGCGCCGTTTCCAAATCGCGCATTTCTCCCACCATGATGATGTCCGGGTCTTGACGCAGGAACGAACGCAACGCCTTGCCGAAGGTCATGCCGACCGCTTCACTGATCGCCACCTGCATGATGCCTTCGATGTCGAATTCCACCGGGTCTTCCGCCGTGAGGAGCTTTGTATCAATCGCATTCACGCGCCGCAGACACGAGTAGAGCGTCGTCGTCTTGCCGCAACCGGTTGGCCCCGTCACCACGAAAATCCCGTTCGGGCGTTGGATCACTTCGCTGACGAAATCGAAAACATTCTTCGGGAAGCCGAGCGATTCCAACTCCAGATTAACCGCGCTGCGATCCAACACGCGCAACACCACAGACTCGCCGAACGCCGTGGGCAAAGTCGAAACACGAAGATCAATCTCCTTGTTGCCAAGTTTGTAATTGATGCGTCCATCCTGCGGCAACCGGCGTTCCGAGATGTTCAGGTTCGCCATGACCTTGATGCGAGAGACGACTGGCAACGCCAGATGCTTCGGCGGTGGCGACATCTCGTAAAGCGCGCCGTCCACGCGATAGCGGATGCGGAACTCCGTTTCAAACGGTTCAAAGTGAATATCACTCGCGCGGTCTTTCACCGCCTGAAATAAAACCAAGTTCACGAAGCGCACGATGGGCGCTTCGTTCGCCAGACTCGCTAGCAAATCTTCATCGGAGGTTTCGGCAGCGTACGTCGCTTCCTCCGTGATCTTGTCGTCCCCGCCCAACTCCGAGAGAATCTTGTCAATGTCCTCGCTGCCTTCTTCGCCGTAATACTTGTCCAACCCGACTTGAATCTCTGAGGGATGAGCAATGACCAGTTGAATGTCTTTCTTTGCGACGAATCCGACTTCGTCAATCTTGCCAGGATCCATCGGATCCTCGAACGCCACGCGCAACGTGCTGCCCTCAAGTGAAACTGGCAGGCAACGATACATCTTCGCGCTGTTGCCCGGAATACACGCCAGTGCTGCCTTCGGGACTTCCATCCCCTTAAACGTCACCACTTCCACGCCGAGATAGGTCGCCTGCAATTGCAGGATGTCGTCCGCAGTCATGATCCCGAAGTCTTGCAGGATTTGGAACACGGACTTCCCGCTGCGCTTCAATTCGCCGACCACTTCCTCATATTGCAAGTCGTCAATCATCCCCTGCTCTTTTACGAGCGCCAGCAACGGATTTGAAATTTCGTCGGACATATCAGTATTTCGTCGTTACTTCTTCTTCACACCGACGGCTTCCGCCAATTCCAGTTCCTGCAACTTCGCAAGGATTGATATGGAGTCCTGGGATTTTGTGATGACTTCTTCGCGGGCAATCATGCCCGCCATGTATTTATCCAACAGGAAACTGTCCAGCGTCACCATGCCGTATTTCGCACCCGTCTGAATGTCAGACTGGATGCGGAAGGTTTTGTTGTCGCGGATCAACGCCGCAATGGACGGTGTGTTGATCATGATCTCGAACGCCGCCACGCGACCCGGCTTGTCCACGCGCGGAATCAATATCTGTGAGATGACAGCCACCAGCACGGTCGAAAGCTGGATGCGGATCGTCTCCTGCTGGCTTTGTGGGAACGCGTTCACGAGACGGTCAATCGTCTTCGCCGCTCCCGTCGTGTGGAGTGTTCCGAAAACCAAGTGACCCGTTTCAGCCGCGCTGACTGCGGCTTCAATCGTTTCCAAGTCGCGCATTTCACCCACCAGAATCATGTCCGGGTCCTGACGCAACGCCCGCCGCAATGCTTCCGCAAAGTTTGGCACATCCACATGCACCTCACGCTGCGTGATCAACGCCTTCTTGTGCTTGTGATAATACTCAATCGGATCCTCAATCGTGATCAGATGCACTTCCTCGCGCGTCTCGTTCACGATGTTCAACATGGACGCGAGCGTAGTGGATTTGCCTGAACCCGTCGGCCCTGTGACCAACACCAGTCCGCGCGGCTTGTGCAACAAATCCTTCACAGACTCCGGCAACCCGATTTGTTCATAGCTCAGGAGCTTGCTGGGAATCTGCCGCAGCACCATTCCGAAGTTCCCCTTCTCCTTGAACACGCTCACGCGGAAACGCGCTACTTCACCAAACGCAAACGCGAAGTCCGCCCCGCCCGCTTCACGCGTATGTTGGATGTGATCCTCGGACGTGATGCTCCGCATCAACTCTTCCGTGTCCTCCGGTTTGCACGACGGCCCTTCCACGCGATGCAAAATGCCGTGAACACGAATGGTCGGCGAAACACCGACACGGATATGCAGATCGGATGCCCCTTCGGACACCACCAACTGCAACAAATCTGACATCGAATAAGCCATGCTATAAAACTCCTAAAAATTTACTTCTCTCAGTTGGACAAGCCTGTTCAGGTTTCGTCACCCACCGTCGCACGGATCACTTCTTCCGGCGTCGTCATGCCGGCCAGCACCTTGCGGATTCCATCCTCGCGCAACGTACGCATCCCCATCTCGCGCGCACGCGCACGCAACACGGAGGTCGGCACCTTGTCGTAAATCAATTTCCGCGCGTCGTCATCAATCACGAACACTTCAAAGATTCCCATACGCCCACGGCAGCCCGACCCGGAACAATTGTCGCAACCCTTACCCTTTTTGAACGTCGCCGCCGCGGCCGCTTCGGAATCAATCCCCAGCGCCTTCAGCTCATTCTCCGGCGGCATGTGCGGCGCACCGCACTTCTTGCAAATCTTTCTCACAAGACGTTGCGCCAGCAACGCGCGAGTGGACGACGCCACCAAGAAAGGCTTCACGCCGATATCAATCAAACGCGTCACCGCGCCCGGCGCGTCATTCGTGTGGAGTGTGGAGAAAACCAAGTGACCGGTGAGCGACGCGTTGATGGCGATGGACGCCGTCTCCATGTCGCGAATTTCCCCGATCATGATGATGTTCGGTGCTTGACGCAGGATCGAGCGCAACGCACCTGAGAACGTCAGCCCCACCACTTCGCTGACTTGCACTTGGTTGATGCCGGACAAAACATATTCCACCGGGTCTTCCACCGTGATGATCTTGCGGTCAGGACGATTGATGAAATGCAGACAGGAGTAGAGCGTCGTCGTTTTACCAGAACCCGTCGGGCCAGTGACTAGGAAAAGCCCATCCGGCAAGCTGATCAATTTCTCGATCACCTGCTGGTCATCCGACAAGAATCCCAGTTCCGCCAGACCTACGCGCAATCCGTCCTTGTCCAAAATACGCATCACGATGGATTCACCGTGCTGCGTCGGCAGACACGAGACGCGCAGATCAATCAGCTTGCCGCCGCCCACCGTCGTCTGGATACGACCGTCCTGCGGGATGCGATGCTCCGCGATGGACATGTTCGCTTGAATCTTCAGACGCGCGATGATCGCCGGTTGCAAACGCTTCGGCGGGCTTTTCACTTCGTGCATCATGCCGTCAATGCGATAGCGCAAACGAAATCTCTTCGACAATGGTTCGAGGTGAATATCCGATGCGCGCATCTTGAACGCATCCGTGATGATCTGGTTCACCAACTTGATCAACGGGGCATCTCCATCCACCGTCAACACATCGCCACCCTTGGCGATATCCTCCGTCGGCGCACCTGCGATCTCCACCACGCCCTTAGTGATGTCTTGGATCATGTGATCCAAAGCCGAATCACCACGCCCGCCATAATATTTGGTCAACGCCGCCTCGATGTCCGGCTCAGACGCCACCTGCACCACGATGTCCATGTGCAGGATGTGATTCAACGCATCCACAGTCGCTATGTCCGAAGGATCCGCTAACGCCACCGTCAACGAACTCTCGTGTTTATAAACCGGGATGACCCGATACTTCTTCGCGATGTCACGCCGCACCGCCGCAATGACATCATCCTCGATCTTGATTTGGGAAAGGTGAACCACCTCCGCGCCGAAGTGAGCGGCCTTGGCCTGAGTGACGTCCTCGGCGCGAATGATCTTATTCGCCACCATGAAATCCACCGCGCCGACACCGGCGGAAGAAGCCTCCTGCCGCGCGTTAGCCACCTGATCTGGAGTGGTGAACCCCAGATCCATCAGCATATCTACCAAGTAATCGTCTTTTTCAGCCACAAAGGTTTGTTGCTCCACGGAGTTTGCGCGTGGAACGACTTGCAGATTAGACGCGCCCGACGCGCGGTGTCAAATGCGGAGCGAGCGCGGAAGAAATTATTTGGGAGAAACTAACTTCGGAAAGAACTGGTGCACCCAATAGGAGTTGAACCTATAACCTGCTGATCCGTAGT
>CAMCWI010000177.1 GCA_945882065.1 Akkermansia muciniphila | reverse complement strand
TTCTGCTTCATAAAAGTTTCTTCCAACGATTTCCTGACGAACTCGACAAGAGCACGCCAAGGGATATTCCAAAACGGTTAAAAATGATCCTGCCCACACGGGCCCGACCAACAACAAGAATTACGACTGGGAAGAAACGGAAACGGGCGGGCCGCGACTGGGCGCGACCATGAGATCAATCGCCGCGGGAGCAATTATTTGAATAGAAGGAAGTGTCCAAGTCGCGGACAACGCAGCAAAAACTTCTGACACCGCGACGACTGGCGTGTCCACCTGGCCTTTGACGATCGCGCAGACGGCGCACGGGCTGTGACCGTGACCTTCTTCACCAGCGTGAAGGGTCGCATGAAGCCTGTCGCTCGCGCCAAGAATCGTCACGGCCAGAAACAAAGTCGCCATCAAACCGGCCAAGACCGGTTTAAGCGAACTGAGTTTCCATTGTGAGAACTGGCGCACCTGAGCTGATTTTGAGCAAAGCCGATGCCGGGGCACAAGGTTTATGATAGAAACGAATCCATGGTCCTCTTTGTCCATCCGTGGCCTGAGTCCATTTGTTTTAAATCGGGATGAAAAAGGCGTGACCGCCAACCGTCCGGGGATTTTGACTCCATCAGCGTAGGACAAAAAACATTTCAATCCCGCCCGGTCAAGAGGTAAAACCGCAGAAACACGGAGACGCAGAGTTGAACCGCGAAATATACGAACCACACGAAAACTATTCCCTCTCCGCCTCGAACGAGGAGAGGGCCGGGGTGAGGAGTCGAAAACCGTCAAGCACCAGTGCCAACAGATCTTTGTGAATGCCCTGCAAATCCTGATCGAGATTGATCGTGAGGATTTTAATTTTGTGCTTCTTGTCCATGAAATCGTGCGCCAGCGGCGAATCCATGGTCGGATATAAAGCAGCATTATTTCACAGTTGTCCGTCAATTTTCCCGCCGCCAGATTGGTCAGTCCGCTTTCATCGGTTCTTGGCTCAGTTCGCATTCTGATTGATGGGTTTGTCCACGACCGTTGGCTCTGGAAATTCGGTGCCATGCTCCCCGCCACGGCTGCGCAGCCGTTTGTTGTTGATGCCACCTGCCGGCTGGTTGAGGGGAATTTCCATTCCGCCCAGTTGCGCCATTTTGGAATACAGCCTGTTCTCCAACTCCTTCGCCAGCTTCTGATGTTTCGGCTGATACAGGAGATTCCGGGTTTCATCCGGATCACTCTCTAGGTCATAAAGTTCGTCGGCATCCCACAGACCGTAATAGGTGATGTATTTGTAACGGTCGCTACGCAGGGAGAAAATGGTCGGCGTTTGCGGGAAGTTCTTTTCCCAGTAATAGACGTAGAGGAAATCTTTGCGCCAAGTAATGTTCCTCCCTTCGGCCAGCGGCAGAAAACTCTGGCCGTCCATGTGCGCCGGCTCCTTCAGGCCCATCGCCTGCATGACCGTGGGCGCGACGTCAATGTTGGCCACCATCTGGGTCACCACCGTTCCGCCTTTGATGAGCGCGGGGCATTGCATCAGCATGGGCACGCGCATGGAAGGTTCGTAGGCCACGCGCTTATCAATCAGCCCGTGCTCGCCGAACATGAAGCCGTTGTCGCCCATGTAAATCACCAGCGTGTCCTCATAAATGCCCATGTCTTTCAACTGCTGCAGCACGCGCCCGATGCTGTCGTCCACGGAACTGAGCGTCTCGCAGTAGCGTTTGTAGTAGCCCTCGATGTCGAGCGCGCTGTGATAAGGAAAATCCACGCCGTGCCAAGAATTGCGTTGATCGCGCAGCCAGCGGGGTTGGAGGAGATTGGTCGAGGTGCTCGCCTCGGTGTCGGCGCGGCGGAAGGGCAAGTCTTTGAACTTTCCGTCATACTTCGGCTCGGGCGTGAAATTGGCGTGCACGGCCTTGTGAGACAGGTAGAGGAAGAACGGTTTCTCGGCGGGCTTCTGTTGCTTCAGCCAGTCAATGGCATAGTCCGTCAGCTCGGACGTGATGTAGCCTTTTTGCTTCACGCGTTTGCCATCCACGTTGAGTGTGTAATCCGGGGTCGGGGGGAAGTATTCGCCTTGGCCGATAAAGCTGACCCAGTGATCCCAGCCGGGCTGCGGTGCATCGCTCTCGCCGCCCATGTGCCACTTGCCGATGAAACAGGTGGCAATTCCCGCCTTCTGCAAATACTGCGGGAAATAAACCGTGCCCGGCGGAATGGGGCGGTTGTTGTCAATGACGCGATGCCGAAACGTGTAAAGCCCCGTGAGAATCGAGGCTCGGCTGGGCGAACACAGCGAGGTGGTAACCAACGCATTCTTGATGTAAGCGCCGTTCGCCGCCAGCGAATCCAGGACGGGCGTCTTGGCGAATTGATGCCCCAAAAAACTCATGGCATCATAACGATGATCATCGGAGAGGATGAAAACGACGTTGCGTGGCTTCACGCCGGGAATGCGCTCCGGCACAACCTTCGCCGGCACGGGAACGACGGCGGGCAGCGCTGTCAACGAGACCAACCCCGTTATGAGTATCAGTCCAGACAGCAAGCGAACCGGTTGTGCGGCCAGGTTCTTGCAGTGGCGCGCCGCGGAGAAAATGGAGGCGGGTTTCAATTGATTATTGGTGCTCGATCTTCAGTTTTACGTCGCAACAAAATTTAATGGATGACAGGCTCGCTTTCACTTTCGCTCCGGCCGCTGCAACCGGTAGAATCCGGAAGGCTGTGTCAGGGGCGGGTTATACTGAACCTTTCCATTCGTGAAAGAGAGGCTGTTGGTGATCGCCTGCCAGTTCGCGGGATTGAGCACGGCGGAATTGAAAAGTCTCCAACCCACGGCATCGTCGGTGGCATTCCATTTCAGCAAATTGCCGGAAAATTCAAGCCGGGGAGCGCCGGGCACCACGCCGGGATTCTGTTCCTCCGGGAGAAACACACTGGCCCGACGGATGGCAACGGTCTTGCCAGCAGTGATATTGATGCGGAAGTCGGACTGGCCGTTCTGGCGGTTGCCGAAAAAGGCGTTGGTGACGTTCCAGCGAAAATTCTTCCAGCCGCCGGTCCCGGTGGTGGTCACGTTAGTGGGATGCGTGGTGTAGGCCGCCGTCAGGCTGTCATAATGAAGTCTCAGGACGGCACTGGGAGTGTTGTCGAAATATTCAATTTCAACCGTGGCGGCTTGCCCGGCGGCATTGCTGACGCTGAACGTATCCGCAATCCGGAAATAGACAAAGCTCCCCGCATTGGTCCGGCAGTTTTGGTTGCCGAGGAACGAGCCGCCGGTGATTCCATCCCCCTGCTCGATTTGGGCCAACGCATCAGCCACGTTGTTTGTGCCGAGATACACCGTGGCATCCGCGCCAGCATAGGAGGCCGGGGACAGAGAATTGGTGGTCGGCAGCGTGGCGGACACGGTGCGCTGACCGTTGAGCATCTCGCGTCCGGCTCCGCTCAAGCGCAGATACCAGAACGGATCCATCCCTTCGTTGTCGAGATAATGCCCCCACGTGTTGGTGCCGCCTGCATCGTAGATGTGGGGATGATTGTCGGACATGGGCATGATGGCGGTGCCCTCGTCGTATTCATCGAACATGCCGAGAAAAAGCTGGTCCGCGCCGCAACTGACCGCGTTGTAAAGCCGGGTCCAGTAAAAGGAGCCACCATTGCGGGCCGTGTAGTTGGCGGGGAAAACCGTCTGCTTCAAATTATTCCACGAAAAACCGGGCCAAGCGTGCGGCAGGATTTTCAGCCCCCAACTGTTAAGCGTGTTCCTTTGTCGCACGAGATCTGATTGCGACGTTTCCATCCAGCCGAGCAGGCCGTTATATTTTTTGTAGTGATTCGTCCATGTGGTGTTGTTTTCCCATGTCGAGTTGACGCCGCCGATGAGGTGAAGATTCTGATTTGTGAACCAACTGACAATCTCGTCCGCCTGCGCGACGGTGAAATCACGATCGGTCACCGAAAAGCCCCAGATGAAGAGCACCGGCTTGCCGTTCTCGCGCAGGTAACGGGGATCGTCGAGAATGTGGCACTGGTTGACGAGGAATTGCCAGTCGTTGGTCATGACCTGCAAAGGATTGACATCGGTGTCCAGCGAACTGACGTCGTATTCGATAGCCCAGACACGTCCCTCTTGATTGGCGGCAGCGCGCACATTGGCCAGCACATATTCGGAAGCACCGTAAAAGCCGCTATTGCCACGGGTGACGAAGCGTTGCAAATAAGCGCCATCAATGTTGTGCTTTCGCATCCAGCGGAAGTGGCGTTGGACCGTTTCGGGATCGCGCGATGAAAACACATAAGCAGGACGGCCATCCTGATGCACCATCGCGCCTGCGGGATAAACCCGACCGGCTTCGTATTCATCGAGCCAGGGCCACATATCCACCGTGATTTGAGACGGGGAAGGATCAACACTTGAGGAGCGTCCCCAATGCCGCCAACCCAGATCATCCAAATCGTTTGGGGTCGCAAACCATCCTTGATAGCCCGTCAGAACCTTACCCACGAGCGTCTGCTGGTTCACGAAATCTTTGCTCCGTCCCGCATAGGGAGACAGCCACGGTTGGGCCAAGGCATAAGTGAATTGGGCATCGGCATAGGGCGTAGTGCTGATCTGCACGCTGGCGATACGCAAAGGGGTGCCGTCGCTGCCGCTCAGGTTCAAGCGAAAATCAGTGGCTCCGTTCTGCCGGTTCGCAAAGCGCGGGGATTTGAAGCATTGATAAGAATAGACGAACTCAGAGCCGCCAACTCGGCTGGACCGGGTGTGAACCTCTGAAGACAGATAGGCAATGCCTGGAGTGGAATCGTATTGGACGGCGAGCTTGCCGCGCCCCGCATCATGGTATTCGATGCGCACATAAACCAGCACGCCCGACGTGAACGCAAAGGACGCGGGCACATCAAAATAGAGGTAATTGTTTGGCACCCAGACCGTCCGTCCGGCAAATGTGGTCGTAGTAAAGACGCCATCGCCGCCGACGCTTTTTGGGGTCAGGTTGGTGACTGACTGTGACAGTGAGGCTGTCACAAGACCAAGCCAGCAGAACAAAAAGATCGATTGTTTCATGTCAGTTTAAACCGGAGCGTAGTCAAAGTTAGGTTGAGATCCCTAGGTTGTCTATTCCTCTAAAAAGGGGAGACGGACACATTCTGTTGTCATTCGGACTGGTCGAGGCATCCCACGGAAAGGCCACCGTGGCGACCATGAATTGTTTGAGCGCGGTGTTCACCGGCGTGGTGCTGAGCAGAATCAGCCGGTTGGTGGCATCCTCCGTCAATACGGTTTCGGTCGCGCCTGTGGCCCATTGGGTGAGGTTGGTGGAAACGCGTCCGGCAATGGTCAATTCACCCGGCCGGGTTCCCGCTGCCCCGATCCGGGGCGTTTGCGCAACGCGTCGCCCAAATCGGCGCGGGCCTTTTCCGCCTCCGCATTGAGTTGCTTCACGACTTCGGGATGCTTTGACGAAACGTCGGTGGTTTCACCCACGTCATTTACCAGATCATACAGCTTGGCCTTCGTGAGTTCCCGGTTCACATAATTTCCAGGCAACCCGTCGCGTCCGGGCTTCTGACCAATCATGGTCCGATATGTCTGGGGCAACTGCAACTTCCAGCGCCCGTCGCTAGTGGTCACGGCCTGCAGTTGGTTGACCTCGTAATAAAACCAGTAGGCGGTGTGCGGATTTTTCGCGCCGGGCTGCCGGGAAATGATCGGCCAGACATCGCGGCCATCAATTTTGTGACTCGGCAATTGGGCTTCGATGAGATTTGCGATGGTCGGAAAAAAATCAATCGTCATGAACATGTCCCTCGTGTCCGTGCCGGCGGGAATTTTCCCCGGCCAGCGCATGATGCAGGGCACACGCGTGCCGCCTTCCCAAGCGGTGCCCTTACCCTCGCGTAACGGCCGGGCCGAGCCAGCGTGATTGCCGTAGGAAAGCCACGGCCCATTATCCGAGGTGAAGATGACCCACGTATTGTCGTCGAGTCCGCTGCGCTTGAGTGCGTCAAGAACCTGCCCGACCGACCAGTCAATCTCTGCAATCACATCCCCATAGAGTCCACGTTTCGTTTTGCCGCGAAACTTGTCGCTCACGCCCAGCGGCACATGCGGCATGCTGTGGGCAAGGTAGAGGAAGAAGGGGCGCGCCTTGTTTTTCTCGATAAACTTCACGGCGCGTTCCGCATACCACGTCGTCAACTGGTTCTGGTCCTCCTGCGTGACCTTGGGCCGGGCGACTGTTTCCCCATCAAACAGGACAAGGTCGGGGTAGCCACGCCTCCGTGCGGCCACTTCGGGCGACAGCTTCACCAGATCAGGATGTTGCGGCCACATGTCATTCGAATAGGGCAGACCGAAGTATTCATCGAAGCCATGGCGCAGCGGCAGGAACTGCGGCACGTCGCCCAGATGCCATTTGCCGAAGATGGCCGTGGCATAGCCGCGTTGCTTGACTAGTTCCGCCAGAGTCATTTCGCCGGCACCCAAGCCGGTCTTGGAATACGGTCCCAGGGCTTGATGAATCCCGATGCGGTTCGGATAGCAGCCGGTCAGCAATCCCGCGCGCGAAGCGGAGCAAACCGGCTGGGCGACATGGAAATTTCGGAAAATGGCGCCCTCGTCCGCCAGGCGATCGAGATTCGGCGTCTGATAGCCTTCCGCGCCGAATTTGCCGATGTCGGCATAACCCAGGTCATCGCAGAAAATGATGACAATGTTCGGGAGCGCGGGTGAAGTCTCCGCCACGAGCCTAAAACCTGTCGTGATCGCCATCACAAGGGCGGCCAGTTTGGTCATCATATTATTCTTGATCGCAAAGGTTCAGATTCTGAACAAATAATTTAAGTCATGCATCAGCCCCATCGCAAATAAGGGCGGCCCGGAGGCCGCCCTTTGTGGAACGCTTAACCCGATTCAGCCCCTTACGGATAAACCAGCCGGTAGTAACGTTGCGGTTCGCTCAACGAATTCGTATAGGGACTGGTTGCACCCGGAATGATGTTGGTGACTGCGGTCACGTCGGTGCCCGTCGCCAGTTTCCAAAGGGGCTGCGTCCAACTCAGGATCAATTCCCCTCCCGATACCGTGGTGATGATGTTCTCCGGAGTCGGCGCGGCATCCGCGCGCGTAAGGGTAGTCGTGTAGGTGTTGACATAGTTGGCGTTCTGCCCGGTCACCCGGACATTCACCGTGTTCACACCCACGTTCAATGACAGAGCACCGCTGGGCGAACCGGATGCCACGTTGACGTAGGCGCCGCCATTGACGCGCACCGCGAGCGTGGCGTTGGCATCCGCCGCAGTCGAAGTGACGGTGATGTTGGATTGGACGTTCAAGATGCCAGCCGTGTAGCTCACGGTGTTTGAACTAAATGCCGGGGTGAGCGTGCCTGCTGAGATCGTGAGGTCGGACAAATAGACGTTGGTGCTGGCCACTGTGGCACCCCACTTCGTGGCCAGAGATTCCCCTTCGGCCACCAAGGCGGCTGAACCCAGTTTGCCTTTGTAGATTTTCGCTTCACCCACCATGCCGTTGAACCAATTGTTGATAAGATTGTTCGCGCCAATTGTCACCTTTTCGTTGCTGCTGAGCTTTAAGTAAGGCGCGTTGGTGACCACCAACGAGGAATTGTTTTTGGAATCCCAGAACTGCACGACACCGGTTCGCTCGTCATAGGCTAGAGCGTAAATCACCGTATCGCCGCTGGCCACCCGCGTGGCTTTGGTGGAATATTGTGTGCCATTGAAAAACAACTGCATCACTCCGTTAGTGGCAAACTTCAAACCCCAGGTGCTGGCGATCACCATATCGCCGTTATTGACCAGAACGGGGTTGGAGATATTAGTGCCCGAAGTCAGCGCATCCACCTTGAAGGCCACCAGCGCGGAAAAGCCGCCGTTGGTCTTGGCGTTACCGCGGAAGTCCAACCAGTCTGACTGGCCAGCCGGCAAGAACAACTGCACACCAGTCCGACCAGGCTGATCACCGGTGGGGTTAGCAATGTCCACCCCTGCCAGGCTCGATCCGGACAAGCTGACGCTGGGAAACAACGGCGTTCCCAGAGACGGGATGGCATGAAATGCATTACCAGACTGATCATCCCACTGCAGCACTTGGTTGCCGAGGACGGTAAGGGACGAGACATTGGTGGCATCAAGCCACTGATGCAACACCGCGTTGGTGGAAATGTCCACCGGCGTGGCAAACTGCTCGTTGCTGAA
>CAMCWI010000176.1 GCA_945882065.1 Akkermansia muciniphila | reverse complement strand
AAGAAACTCTGTCGCACCGTCGCGATTGTTCCCATGAGCGAACCGGGATACGCGCTCTCATCTTCCTCATGCGTCTCGAACGCGATGTGTTGAAACACGTCCGGTTTCACGATGACTTCGTTCGGGTCGAATTCAGCCAACGCCACCAGCGCACTCGTGCCGCGCACGATACCGCGTGTCGGCACGATGACCGCTGTGGTGAAACCAAGTTCGCGCAGTGGATCAATGACTTTCTTGTCAGGCGAATACCCGCGAGCCGCGCGTGTCTCCGGCGCAACTTTGGAAATCTCATAGCCTGCACCACGTTGACCGACATCCGTACGTTGACCGGGCGCACCAAAAAAATTCACGCCACCCGCAGTGAGTGAAACGGCGTTGATGGATTTGGTGCCGCTGGTGGAGATGGGTTGGTTCGTCTGACCGAGCGGCAGATACGATTCGATGAATCCAGCGTAGATCGTCAGTCCCTTTGCATCCCAAATGCGCGCATCCGCAGGTGCTGCGATATTTTTCCCGACTGCTTCGATGTAGCCATCGCGGATGACGACCGTGGCGTTGTCGAGAGTTTCACCGGGTTTCACGACCACTTTGCCGCCGATGAGAGCATGAACTCCGACCGGGCGGGGACGAAAACCCGGAGGAAGGATTTCGGCGAAAGCAGCAGAGATTGCGCTGAGTGAAAACGAACAAAGTAAAATTCCGAACCCAATTCGGAGATGGCGAAACGATTGGCCGTGCATGTGGGCAGACGATAGGGATTGCCCGTGCGGAAGACAAGCAGTGGAGCGCGACAGGCGCGGATTCTACCATCGGAGAAACGCTCTGGCAAAACCGAGGCAGCATTCTGATCCAACTTGTAGGGTACGGCGTAAGGAGTGTTTTGCCGGGAGCGACCAGTCCGCCAGCCCAGACGGATGTGTTCACGCAAAATATTCCCGCAACAGTCTGTTTATCTGCGCTTGCGCCCGGATTTCCGATAACTCACAGACTGGCCGGGCTTCGTGTCTTTGTCGCCAACAGCACCGACTGTGGTGCGTTTGAGTTCTTTCACCTGATCGCGCAGCAATGCCGCTTTCTCGAACTCCAGATTGTTCGACGCTTCGATCATTTCGGATTCGAGTTCTCGGATGGTTTCGGCCACATCGAAGTCCACGCCTGCATCGCGCAACACCGCCACCGCCTTGCTGTCCGCCTGATGCGCGACGCTTGAGAGGCTTTCTTCCACAGCGCGCTTCACACTGCGCGGCGTGATGTTGTGCTTGGTGTTGTATTCGATTTGGCGTTTGCGCCGATACTCCGTGACGGCGAGAAATTTCTGGATGCTTTGTGTCATCACATCGGCGTAGAGGATGACCTCGCCGTTCAGATGCCGCGCCGCGCGACCAGCGGTCTGAATCAAACTCGTCTCGCTGCGAAGAAATCCTTCCTTGTCCGCGTCGAGAATCGCTACGAGCGAAACCTCCGGCAGATCGAGTCCCTCGCGCAGAAGATTGATTCCCACGAGCACATCAAACTCGCCTTTGCGCAGCGAGCGCAAAATCTCTACGCGCTCAATCGCATCAATGTCGCTGTGGAGATATTGCACGCGCACGCCGATGTCGCGCAGGTAATCTGTGAGTTCCTCAGCCGTGCGCTTGGTGAGCGTGGTCACCAGCACGCGCTCCTTGAGATCGCTGCGCTTTCGGGCTTCCTCCATCAGATCATCAATCTGACCTTTGAGCGGCTTGATTGTGACTTTGGGATCAATCAAGCCCGTTGGTCTCACCACGAGTTCAGCCACGCCGGGCAACGCGCCGACCCGTTGGGACGTATGCGTGTGGCCCGTCGGATCAACAGCGGCACCCGCACTGGCGCGTGCCCAACCCATCTCGCGCGGCGCAGGTGTAGCGCTGACGTAGATCGTCTGTGGTTGCGCGGCCTGAAATTCCAGAAAGTTCAACGGACGATTATCCAGCGCGCTCGGCAATCGGAAACCGTGATCCACCAAAACAGTTTTACGCGAGCGATCTCCTTCGGACATCCCACCAATCTGCGAAACGCTGACGTGCGATTCATCCAACACCAGCAGGTAATCGTCCGGGAAGAAATCAATCACCGTCGAGGGCCGCGAACCTGGCTGACGATTGGCAATGTGCCGGGAATAATTCTCGATGCCGGAGCAGAAGCCCATCTCCTCCATCATCTCCAGATCGTATTCCGTGCGTTGCTTGATGCGTTGCGCTTCGAGCAATTTGCCGTCGCGCTCGAACTCCGCGATGCGGATGCCCAGTTCTTCGCGGATGCTGAGGATGGCGCGTTTCATCTTGTCGCCCGTGGTGACGAATTGTTTCGCCGGAAAGATCATCGTGTTCGCCGGTGATGCGATCTTCTCTCCCGTCAACGGTTCAAACTGCGTGATGCGTTCAATCTCATCGCCGAAAAATTCCACACGCAACGCATCCTCACGACCGGCGGGGCACAGTTCAATGGTGTCGCCGCGCACGCGAAACTGGCCGCGCTCAAACGTGATGTCGTTCCGGGTGTATTGCAGATCCACGAGCCGAGAGAGGAATTGCTCTCGCGACAACGACAGCCCGACATGCAGTGGGATGACCATCTGCTCGTAGTCCTCTTTGCTGCCCGTGCCATAGATGCAGGACACGCTCGCGATCACGATCACGTCGCGCCGCGCGAACAGCGAACTCATCGTCGAGAGACGCAGCCGCTCAATCTCCTCGTTGATGCTCGAATCCTTCTCGATGAACGTGTCCGTGCGCGGGATGTAGGCTTCCGGCTGGTAGTAATCGAAATAGCTGACGAAGTATTCGACGGCGTTGTTTGGAAAAAAACTTTTGAACTCCGCGTAAAGTTGCGCTGCGAGAGTTTTGTTGTGCGAGATGACGAGCGTGGGCCGGTTCACGTTCTTGATGACGTTGGCAATCGTGAACGTCTTGCCCGAACCCGTGACGCCGAGCAGCACCTGATGTTTTGCACCGGACAACACGCCTGCGGTCAGCTTGGCAATCGCCTGTGGCTGATCTCCGGCAGGCGCGTATTCGGAAACGAGTTCAAACATCGCGATGAGGCTATGCATGCCTGGCGCGAGCGTCAATGAATCGGCTGGTTCAGTAGCGTTCCAATCCTGAAGCGCGGCTCGTAGGGTCATTACCGGATAGACATTCGTTCCCAACTCACGATTATCGTCGATAGATATGAAAAGCCACCTACTCTCCTTCACAGCGATAGGGCTGCTTTCAACGGCATGGAGTCGGTTTAGAGGGTGTCCGCAAAAAACTCACTTCGCCCGGATATTCCCCACGTAACTAACGGGGATGAACACACCGCTGCCAGCGTGCATCAATTCCACCGCCGAGAGACGCGAGCCGATGAGTTGTCCCGCGACACCGAGCGTCGTTGAAGTTTGCGAGGAAACATAAATCGCATGCCCATTGGCAACAGCCACCATCGTGCTGCCATCGCCGGAGCAAGCCACGCCGGTGTAATTCGCTGTCGTAGGAAGATTGCTGCGGAGTTGCCACGTCGCACCTGCGTCCTGCGACACATAGACTGCGCCGCTCGTGCCGACGGCCGCGATCATCCGCAAGCCATCCCCGGAACACGCCACCGACGACCAAGTCGTCGCGGTCGCTGGCCCGGTGGTGCTCCACGTCGCGCCGAAATCATACGAGACGTAAAGAAAGCCGGTGACACCACCGTTGACACACGCCACCAACGTCCCGCCGTCCGACGACGATGCAATGGAACTCCACGGACGCGCTGCGTCCCGCGCCGTCCAATTCGCACCACTGTTTGATGATGTCCAAATCTGGCCGCCACTCGCACACGCCGCGAGATACACACCGTCACCGGACGAGGCCACGCCCGTCCAATTGCGAGTTGCACCCGTGCTTCGCTGACTCCAACCACCGCCAGACGTCGTCGAAGTCCAGAGGTCGCCTCCACTCACGCACGCGACCAGCTTCACGCCATCCACTGAGGAGTCCACGCCCGACCATGCTGCGTTGGGTGCTGTGGTGCCTGACCAGCCTGCGCCAGAACTTGGAGATGTATAAACAGTCCCGCCGTTCACGCCCGCCACGCACTTCACGCCGTCGCCGGATGATGCCACGCAGGACCAAGGCAAGGAGGTTGACCCTGGCGTCCACGTCAAACCCGCGTTCGCAGAGGTGTAGGTAAAACCTGTGCTGACCGCTGCCACCAGCTTCTGTCCGTCTTGTGATGCGGCAACCGCCTTCCAATTTTGAATCGTCGCATTCGTGCGCCACACCAGACCGACATTCTTCAACAAATTCCCCGCGAGAATCGTCTGTCCCGCGTTCTGCGCGATGATCCATCCCGCCGCGCCAATGCCGGACACGCGGATGGTTTCACCGACACGGATAGATGCTGTCGGAGGTAACGTCACCACCACCGCCGCTGAATCATTCGTCGCGAGATAACCGAAGTTGGCCTCCGCGGGGTTGATGCTGACCGACGTCGGAATCACTTCAAAGATTCGCCCCGGCACATTGGTAATACCGTCGCCGTTGCCGTAAAAATTCGCGGCGCTGATCGCGCCGAGGAAGATGGCATTGCTCGTATTGAGCTTTGCCACATTCGTGGAGAGTCGCGCATCGGGAAGCGTGCCGATGAGATTCGTCGCGGGAATGTTCGTCAGCCCCAGCGCACTGCCGGTGAAGTTCGGCGCCGTAAGATTGCGCGTGAACACCACGTTGTTCGTCAGCAACGCCACGTTCGCAGAGAGATTGGTGTCGTTAATCTTACCCGTGAGCGTCGTGACAGAAACCGGCCCGCTATAATTCGCCGCGCGCACCGCATACGGCGTGGCCGTGATCGGCTGGCGCGGCGCGAGCGTATTGAACTCGTTCGTCGCGCTGCCGTTGGTGCGGACGCCAATCTCCAACCAGCGGAGGTTGCCGTCGAAGACACCGCTACCGAAGTCGAGTGTGGTGGTGAACAATCCATTGGTCACGCCCAGCGGCGCGTTTGTGAGCGGACTGCCGACCGGAGTTCCAGCCAACAAGTCGTTGTGCAGCGTGAACCGGAAATCAAACCGGCCCGTGGCGGGAACGCCGTTCGAACTGAACTGGCCTTGGTAGGTGAATGCGGACGTTTGCGCGACAACCACCAGAGCGGACGACAACAATCCCAGACAAGCGAGCAACTTCGATTTCACAGGGAATGTCTTACCACAAATCCCGCTGCCGACAAGCCGCAACGGCGGACATACCAGTATCCACGCATTAAAAGCCGAGAAAGGATTGGAGGCAGGCATGACCCCAAGAAGCCTTGAGTTGTTTGCCTTTGATGCCGGTCTGTCAGCAGGAGTCACGGCGCAGTTGGTCGGAAATTCAAAACCCTCACTGCTCACTGGAGCAGTGAAAATCGTGGCCAGGTTACCCCGGAAAATCAATCAACTTCCGGGAAATAGCCTCCACCCGCCGAAAGCTGCATTCTGCTGCCCGCCCTGTTCGATAAAATTAAGACGGATTATTTTTCCGGCACAGCCGCCGCGCGCTTCGCCATGATGGCTTCAACAATCTTTTTCGCGAGTTCCGGCTTTTCCACCAACGCTTTTCGGGCGGCTTCCTTGCCCTGGCCAATGAGGTCGCCGGCAAATTGCAGCCACGCGCCTTTCTTGTCCACCGCTCCACAGTCAATTCCCACGTCGAGGATGCTGCCTTCCTTGTCTATGCCGTGGTTGTAGATGATGTCGAACTCCGCTTCACAAAACGGCGGCGCAACCTTGTTCTTCACGATCTTCACCTTCACATGATTGCCGACTGCGTTGCCGGCGGCGTCCTTGAGTGTGTCTTTGCGGCGGATGTCCATGCGCACGCTGGCGTAAAACTTCAAAGCCTTGCCGCCGGGCGTGGTTTCGGGATTACCAAACATGACGCCGACTTTCTCGCGCAATTGATTTGTGAAGACGCAGGTTGTCTTGGATTTGGCGAGAACAGCCGTGAGCTTGCGCAATGCCTGCGACATGAGTCGCGCTTGCATACCCATCGTGGCCATGCCCATGTCACCTTCGAGTTCCGCCTTGGGAACGAGCGCGGCGACGGAATCAATCACGATGATGTCGAGCGCGTTTGAACGGGCGAGGGTTTCGCAGATGGTCAACGCCTCCTCGCCGGAATCAGGCTGGGAAACGAGTAGATCGTCCAGATTGACGCCGAGTTTCTTGGCGTAAGCCGGATCAAGCGCGTGTTCCGCATCAATGAACGCGGCGAGTCCGCCAGCTTTCTGGGCATTGGCGATGACGTGCAGCATCAATGTGGTTTTGCCGGACGATTCCGGGCCGAAGATTTCGATGACACGACCGCGCGGCACGCCGCCGACACCGAGCGCAAGGTCAACAGCTAGTGCGCCGGTGGGAATGACTTCAATCTTCTTCAACGCGCGCGCATCGCCGAGGCGCATGATCGCGCCATCGCCGTAACTCTTGGTGATGGAGGAAATGGCGGCATCCAGTTCGCGTTGGCGCGTGGCGTTGGCTTTGGAGGCTTCGGTGGGTTTGGTTTCAACAGCGAGTTTGTCGGAAGCTTTGGGCGGCATAAAAGTGGAAAATGGTTTTTGAGACGGTTTATTTTTACTGCGAGCGACGGTAGCCAATGAGTCTGGCGGCGTCAACGTCGCGGTCGGAGAGAAATTGACCGGCTGCCAGACATCTGCATTGAATAGCCCGACCGCGTGAACGCAGAACTCCGAACATCGGATTCAGACGACGGCTCAGGGGTTGGACGGCAGTGCTTCTACCGCGCCATCCGACTCGCCAGCGGGCGGAGTCACCTTGCGTTTGATCTTCGCAGGTTTTTCAGAGGCGTGATTATCAGACTCTTCCTTGTGATCCGCCTCCTCTGAAGATTTCCCGCCGTCACCCTCTTCGGTGACGCGTGGATTCTTGGCGCGTTTGTTACGGGGCAGCGGGCTCATCATCATGTTGATGCCGCGACCGATCATTTTGGGGGGGAAATCGGGGTGACCGAAGGTTTCCAGAAGCGCGACGAATTTCTTCACCACTTCAAAACCGAATTCCGTGTGCTGCATTTCGCGACCCCGGAAACGCAGAGTCACTTTCACCTTCATGTCTTCACAGAGGAAATCTATCGCGTGACCGACCTTGACCGAGAGATCGTGCGGATCAATGCGTGGGCTGAGTTGGATTTCTTTGACTGTAGAAGTGTGCTGATGCTTCTTGGATTCCTTTTCCTTCTTGGCCATCTCGTAACGGTATTTGCCAAAGTCCACGACGCGACAAACGGGCGGAACAGCATTGGGCGCGATTTCAACCAAATCAACGGCGGCCTGTCGAGCAAGGTTGATTGCATCGTTGAGCAGCATCACGCCGAGCTGCTTGCCATCGAACCCGATCACGCGGACTTCGCGGGCACGGATTTTCCCGTTGATCCTGATGAACGAGGCGGGAGAGGAATTGCGTGGAGTGAAAGGGCGGCTCAAAGGACCCTCGTCGGTTGAAAAATCATTGTATCGTCTTGCTTCAATCTATGCCGGACACGCCAGCGAACTAACGGCGTGATTAAAGCCATCCAACCCGTGACAAGCAAGCGAAATATGGGGCGAAATATGGGGCGATGACTCGTTCTCCGCTGTTTCCAGCAATCGTAACCCATCAGAGCACGGTGGATAACGTTGCGGACTTTCTCCTTATGTCTTTGAATTTCATCTGGATTGATCGTTGCCAGCCGATCTCTGCAAGATGCCGCCGATCCTTCCCTGCCAGGCCTCGGGGAGAGGGAAACCGTGATGCGCGAGAGCCATTGGTGAGTGTCTCCGACAAAATCAGCGGAGAACCTGCCCGTTGATCACTACGTCCTGACGCCATGTGTTTCATGCTCCAACGTTCTTGCGCCTCTTGTGCATCTGTGGGCCGATTGCAGTCGTGCGATGTGTGGATGGGCACAGGCGTATTACAAAGCCCAGCGGGAAAAAGGCAAAAGTCATGCCTGCCCGCTGCGCTGCCTAGGGCATCGCTGGCTGGAAGTACTCTGGAAGATGTGGCAGGACCGCACGACGCACGACGGTGAGTTGCACGCACGTAACCAGCAGAAACACGGTTCGTGGGTCATTCAAATCCTAACCAAACCCCAGGTCAAAACGCTGTGAACAAGTTTTATGAAAAAACCATTTGAAACCCAGAGAACATCTTTGTGGCTAACCCAAATTTTTAGATTCAATGCATCTGACTGACGCG